>JAJCZP010000001.1 GCA_029262315.1 Deltaproteobacteria bacterium
GGCCCGATCGACCGCGATGCGAAACGAGACGGGCCCGGGGGATTCCATGCAGACATCGACGAAGTCGACCCCCACCCGGTAGGTGCCCGATGCGAGCGTGCGTAGCGCGATCGTCTCGGAAGCCGGCTCCCCGGTTGACGCTGAGCGGTCGCCGCAGTCGACGTCGCGCGCGAGCGTGCCGTGGGTCGTCGCGGCGTTGGCGAAGTAGATCGTACGTGCGTCGGGAGTGGTGACGTAGAGATCCAGGTCGACGCCGGGCAGCCAGGCCAGCCGGACCGCGTCGCTGTCGAGCCTGACCGGGGGCAGCGCCGGCTGCGTCCGAGCGTTGGGGCTCGTCGCGGGCGCCGGCGCGCTCGCTTGCGGGTCGCGTGCCGTTGTCCCGGCGCTCGGGGCGCCCGCAGGTGGTGGCGAGGCTCGCGGCGTCGGCGTCGAGGGAGTCCCATGCGGGGGCGAGGTGCGCGGCGTCGTTGCGCTGCTTCCGCGTGGAGTAGGGAGCGGCATCGCGGGTCTCGGGACGCTCGTGCGGGGGGTGGACGAGCGTTGCATCGCTCGTCGGACCGTTCTTGGCGAGTGTCGTGATACGGAACGCGACCTGATGGCGCCGGACCGTGATGGGTACTCCGGCGCGTGCTCTGGCGGGACACACGCCGCGGCCGCGACGGCGAGTATGGCGCCGAGTCCGACGAGGCGGTAGCGCACGATCCGGAACGGCGTCAATGCGGCTCGGGGTCGCGCTGGCGTTTCGGCATGAGGAGCAGGGCGCTGACGGCCCAAATGCCGAAGACGAATCCGAGTCCCGTCCAGAGGCGAGGCGGGCGGCCATTGTTGCGCGCGATCAGCCTGCTCATGATCGCATTGCAGATGTTCAGGATGATGGCCGTCACCAGCAGCGTCGGAAACTCCAGGCGGCGCGGCGCAAGCAGGTGCAAGCCAGTCAGGTAACCAACCGCGATCTCTACGACGTCCATCGGTCAGCAACCTCTACCTTGACCCTCTTCCAGTGCGTCACTATAGTCGCCCGCCTTTCCTCTGTAAACGTGGAGTCTAAGAGATGGCGCGACCCGAACAGAGTGTCCTGACGTGGATTTTCGAGATGGGCGAAGCGCGCCTCCTCCAATTTGCGGAGGAGATGCTCTCCAATCCCAAGATGACCGAGGCCATCTCCACTGGGTTGCATCGCGCCGCACGTACGAAGGGCCAGGTCGATAGGAACGTGCAGGCCCTCCTGGCCCTGCTCGGTGTGCCGACCAAGGCCGACTACAACAAGCTGCTCTCGAAGGTCGAGGCGCTCCAGGGCAGCATGGTGAACCTGAACATCAAGCTCGATCGCCTGATGGCAAGTCGCGAGCCGCCCAAACGCCGTGCGCCTGCTCGCCCGAAGGCTAAGCGGCGCGCCGCCCCGGCGGCCCGAGCGCCGAAGGCGCCGTTAGACAACGGATTCAGCGAGCGCGACGAGTCGCGTTAGCGACGTCGGCTCGATCGTCTGCATCGGCACCTCGACCACGATACTGTCGCGCTGCTCACTCGCGCGCCGCGCGAGGCGTGCGATCTCGCGACGCTCCTCCCGGGCGAGCTCTACGTAGCGTCGATGGACAGCGGTGAGCTTGCGCGCGAAGGCGAGGTCCTCGGCGCTCGTGGCACGCGGAATCGCGGTGCTCGTTCCAACGACGCCCGTCGGGAGGACACGATTGACGATGACTCCGGCGACGGGAAGCCGACTGCGGGCGAGCTCCCCCCGCAACGTCATCGTCTCCGCGATCCGCGCCGGCTCGGGCGTGGTGATGAGCAGGTATGAGGTAGCCGATTCGCGGAGCATCGCGGCGACGCCGGCCGCTCGTGTGCGAAATCCCTCGGAGTAGGTGTCGAGCCCGCCGGCGAAGTCTGCGAGATCGCGCAGCAGCGTCAGGCCGGTGAAGCGTTCGAGACCGCGGAGAATCGCGGCGAGCATGGCTTGCGCGAATCGCGATCCCCCGCCGGCGAGGGCAAGCGACGGGTTCTGCAGGAGCGCGGCGGCGCGGGAGGAGAGCAGCGCCGACATGCGGTCGGGGGCTTCGAAGAAATCGAGGGCGTGCTGCGTCGGGGGCGTGTCGACGATCAGCAGGTCGTAGGAGCCGCTCGCCATGATCTCGTGGATGCGTTCCATGGCCATGTATTCCTGCGCCCCCGCCAGCGCGCCCGAGAGGCTCTGGTAGATGCGGTTGCCGAGCACGCGTTCGGCGACCTCCGGACTCGGTGCGTAGCGGCGGATCAGCGCGTCGAACGTGTGTTTGGCGTCGAGGACCATCGCATCGAGGCGCCCGGCACGCGCGCCGGGTCGACGCGGGATTCGGACCCGATGCGGTGCGCCGCCCGTGGCCTCGATGCCGAGTGCATCTTGAAGACGTCGCGCAGGATCGATGGTGAGTACGGCCGTTCGCCGGCCGCGTTGCGCCGCGGCGATGGCGAGGGCGGCGGCCATCGTCGTTTTGCCGACGCCGCCGCTGCCAACGCAGACGATCAGGCGTTGGTGATCGAGGAGATGTCCCAGGGGGGCCGCTCCGTGTCCGGGCCGCCCGCTGATCGACGTGACGTTCATGAGGCCTGACGCCCGCTGTCCCAGCGGCCTGAACCGGAGAACGCATCAGCGAGCTGCTCGATCGCCCCTTTACCGAAGGGGTGTGCTGGTACCTGGGGCAGCAGAAACGGACGAGCGCCGAGCGCCTGGCCCAGACGCCGGATCTGGCGTTCCGCGGCTCGTTGGCGAGCGAGATGGAAACGCCCGGCGGCGACGTAGGGGCCGAGGCCGGATGGAAGGCTCGACGGCTCGGTCCGCAGCCGGCGGGCCTCGTTACGTGTGAATCGGAGCTGCGGTGCGGCGTTCACGACGGGTGTGGCGAGCGCGACGCCGAGCTTCATGAGCTCGGTCGCCAGCTGGAGGGTTTCGTTGACGGCCATTTCTTCGGGGCGGCTCACGAGCGTGACGACGGTCCGCTCCGGGTCATCGAGCAGCAGCGCGAGCGCGCGCGCCGATCCTGCCAGCGGTCCGACGGGCAGCATCTTGAGTAGCGAACGCGGCGTGCTGAGGAGTGGTACCGAATGTCCGGTCGCGGGGGCGTCGACGATGACGAGGTCGAAACGTCGGCGCCTGATGCCGGCGCGCTCGCCTTCCCACTCGGCGATCCGTAGCAACGTCAGGAAGTCCTGCAGCCCTGGGGCGGCCGTAGCGACGACCCGGAAGGTCTCGCTCTCGAGCAGTCGCTGCGCCAGCCGCCGAAGCCGAAGCAGTCCGGTGAGGAACGATTCGAGGACCATGTCCTGGTCGATCGATGCGACGGACACGCCGGGTGAAACCTCCCGGGGCTCGGGGGTGAGGGGATCGGTGCCGAGGTACTCGGCGACGCGTCCGATCGGACTCACCTCGACGATGAGCACGCGTCGTTTCTGGCGTGCGGCGGCAACGGCCATTGCGAGGGCGGTGGTGGTCGTGCCCACGCCGCCCTTGCCTGTGACGAAGACGAGACGGCGCTTCATCACGGTGTCGAGCATGGTGGGGGTTTTTGGATTGGGGTCGGCACGAAGTCTATTTGTGTGCGCGGCGGGGGTGTTCGTGTGCGTGGCGGGGGCGAGTGTAGGCGAGCGCGTTGGTTTTGCGCGAGTGGCGGGCGGCACCGGGCGGGCGGCGTG
>JAJCZP010000002.1 GCA_029262315.1 Deltaproteobacteria bacterium
CTCAACATCATGCGCCTGCGCTATTCGGGCTTCCATGTGTAACTCCTTGGATAGAGGGAGCCGCACCTCTTTAGAAGAGCGCGCGTATCGCGCCCGCCTCAGAGCACCCTCAACAGGTCGACCGCTCTTTCCGAGACGGTAGAAGACGGCATAGTGGCCGAAGGCAGCGTTCGGCGCACACCCCGAGATTCCGCCCAAGTCGGACTACAAGAGGAGGACACACGATGCGTCTCGTTCAACTTACGCAGCTCGTCGCCGCTCTGCCACAACGATACACCGGCTCAGCCCATCAACGATCCACGACCTCGAGGTGCGTACGCCTCGCCGACGTCCAGCTTGGGAAGCTGATGCGGGGAAACGACGCGGGAGCGGCAAGTTGTGAGAAGCGTTGCTGCTTCCCGACGTTATGCCGAGTCGCCGTCACGTGAGCCGTCCCCAGAACGTCCCGAAACGTCCCGGAATGCCCCGCGAAACCCGGAAACGGTTCCGGGTCGGGAGCGAATGATTCGTGCTGGTGTCTATCCCTCGCACTGCTCATCGGAACGGCTTGCGAACTATACCTAACTCAGGTATATTCAGGCGTGGCGATTCGGTCCTTCCGCCGTCGTGCAGTGGCCGACTTCTTCTTCGACGGGAAGCGACCACGACGCGAAGGATGGGGGCAAGCCGCCGCCGTCGTTCGTCGGAAACTCGACATGCTACACTACGCCCACACGCTTGGTGATCTGCGTTCGCCACCTTCCAACCGCTTGGAGGCTCTACGGGGGGATCTGGCAGGGCTGCACAGCATCCGGGTGAACGATCAATGGCGCGTCATATTCCGATGGACGTCGGAAGGGCCCGCGGCTGTCGATGTCGTCGACTATCACCGATGACGAGGAGCAAAGCATGCGTGCACCACGGCGAATGACTCGGAAACCCACGGGGCCAGGTGAGATCCTGAGCGAGGAGTTCTTGCGGCCCCTCGGAATGACGCAGCAGCGTCTAGCGACCCACCTCGGCTGCGACGTGAAGGTCGTGAATCGCATCGTCAACGGCCGCACGTCCGTCACCGCCGAGATGGCGCTCAAGCTGGCCGCCACCTTCCGAACGTCACCGGAGTTGTGGCTCAACGCGCAGAAGGCAGTGGATCTCTACGAGGCTCTCGGCCATCTACGACGTCTTCCCAAGCCGCTGCTCGCAGCCGGCTGACGTAGCGGGGCGGCATCGGAGCCCGATCGGGCGCACGGCGAATTCACTTCGTGGTGCAATGGCCATCGGAGGACGCGCGAAGCGCACCGCACGGGGGCGATACCGAATGGAAAGCGGGCGAGCGGGTTCGAACCGCCGACGTCCAGCTTGGGAAGCTGGATGAAGTGCACCCCGAAGACCCTGATTCATAAGGGTAGCTCCAGGAAGTCCGAGATCTTGCCGCGTTCTCGGTTTCGATGAGCTTCACCGACTTTCGCCTCATTTCACTGCTCAACCGGCACTAGGACCGGCACCGGGAACGACCGACACGTCATCTCGTCTACGCGCTACCGTTCGCGGGAAGCTCAAGGCCTACGGCCGAAGGCGCGTGTTCACGCGGCACGCGCTCCTAGCTCGTGCTTGGATGTCGTAGTACGGCAACGTGCTTGCGGACACCGGGCCCCAACCGCAACAAAGGCGGTGGCCTTCGATCTCGTCGAGATTGTTCCTCAGCTGTTTCGCCCTGTTGCTCCAGTGCCAACGCGGGTCACGGCGGCCCTCGCGCAGGTACCAGCTTACCGCGAGCTACACGGACCGCTGGCGCGCTGCGTCCCATCGGCTAAGATTTCTTTCTGCTTCGTATCTCGAAGAGCAGGTGTCGGACGCTTAGTTAGAAGAGCAACCGCGGACTTCCAGACGCTGGACGAGCGCCAAGCTGAAAGCCGGCACCGCCGGTGTGGCAACTACCAGCCAAAATTGAGGGGAGGGGAATGTCCCAACGACTGTTGAATTGATCGGCTGAAAAGAAGAGCGGCGGCTCCTTCCGCCCGTCCAATGATAGGACGGGGGTCACCACAACCAAAGGAAGGAAGCCGCCGATGAAGAAGCGTCGCACAAGATCCGTTGCTGAGGAAGCGCTCGCATCCCCACCCGTCGCCACGGTGCAACTACCGTTGCCGCTGCTCGACGTTCTCGCCGATACCCGCACCGCGTTCTTCGGCCTGTGCCTGGAAGCCGGCCAAGAGGTGTTGGTGAAGATGATGGAAGCGGACCGCACGCAGCTCTGTGGTCCCTCCCATGTGCCCGATCCGCAGCGGCGCGTGTATCGCCGCGGCAAAGTCACCGGCGAAGTCACGCTCGGGGGCCGGCGCATTCTCGTGCCACGGCTCCGCGCGCGAAGCGTCGATGGCGCCGAGGTCGCGTTGCCGAGCTTCGCCTACGCCGCGGCCCGCGATCCGCTCGATGCCCACACTCTGGACGCGATGGCGGCCGGCGTGGCCACCCGCGCGTATCGCCGGGTGCTCGATCCGCTGCCGCCGGGACGGACGGAGCGGGCCGTGGCGAAGAGCAGCGTGTCGCGTCGCTTCGTGGCGCTCACGCGGGCGCAGCTGACGGTGTGGCTGGCGCAGCCGCTCGCGGACCTCGACGTCCGCGTCGTCCTGATCGACGGCCTGCACTTCCGCGACCACGTGATCCTCTTGGCCTTGGGCATCGCGGCCGACGGGCAGAAGCACGTCCTCGCCCTGCGCGAGGGTACGACCGAGAACGCCGCGGTGGGCAAAGCGTTGCTGACCGATCTCCGGGACCGCGGGCTCGACCTCGACCGCCCGTTGCTCTTCATCGTTGACAGCGGCACGGGACTGCGCAAAGCGATCCGCGCGCATTGTGGGCGGGCGGCGCTCGTCCACCGTTGCCAGATTCACAAAGCGCATAACGTGCTCGAGCATCTCCCCGAGGCGATGCGTCCGCGCATCGGACGGGCGCTCGCGGACGCCTACGCGCTCCCCAATGCCACACTCGCCGAGCGGCGACTCACCCAGCTCGCGGCGGGACTCGACCGCACGCATCCCGGCGCGGCAGCGTCGCTCCGCGAAGGCCTGGCCGAGACGCTTACCCTGCAACGCCTAGGCGTGACCGGGGCGCTGTATCGGACCTTGCGCTCCACCAATGCCATCGAGAATCTCAACGGGCTCGTCGGGCATTTTATCCGCAACGTCCGCCGCTGGCGTGACGGCGCGATGCTCGTGCGCTGGATCGCCACCGGACTCCAAGACGCGCAGCAGCGCTTCCGTCGTGTCCAGGGCTACACTGCGATCCCGGCGCTCCTCCGCGCGCTCGATCGCCATCAGGTAGACCCGAAGAAAGAGGTGGCGTAGACAACCAATTACCGGAGCCGTCGCTCTTCGCTCAGGTGATCAATTCAACAGCGAGCGGGACATCCCCGAGGGGAGTTCGGCTACGCTTTCGAACGGCATGAGCTCTCGGTCTGCTGGCTTTCGCTGCGCCGAGAACTTCTGCAGCCAGAGGCGAATCTGTTTCTTCTGTCGCCGACCCAGGGCGGCACGCCGAAAACCCCCAACCAGTCGCTACACGGGACTGGACGCGGCACGTGCGTTCGGCTCTGAGTCGAGACCTCTGTCGCGGAGATTCGCTGGTACCGGGCCGCCCGGAAGCGCACGCTGTCGACGCGACGAACGTATCATTCTGACTCGGTCTGGCCGGTCAGCGTTTCGACAGTGCGAATAAGAAGCAGCGTGCTGCGATTCTCTGTTGACATGGCTGTCGACGAGTAGCTAGACGCGTTACTAGCAGCTACAGCGCACCCTGCTCCCCTCAGGAACAGGAGGACGAAGTGCATAGCGTGTCCGCAACACAGGACTGCTGCCACTCAATGCGCGCACCGCCTTAGCGAGCCGCGCGCCCGCGGCTGCCCACCGCCAGCCTCTCACCCTCTTTCGCCGGGCAGTACGTTCGCAGCGGGTCCAACGAACCGTCGTTTTAGGGAAACACTCAGAGGGGGGTACAACATGAAGACAAATCGAATCATCGTGGTTGTGGCGATGGTAATAGCTCTGTTCTCACTGCGGCAGGCGGGGGCAGGATGGCCGGTGGACGTCACGGTGGCTACACCTGGACTTGGAAGTGACATGTGGACGTCGGCGTTCGCCCGCAAGGGGATGTTCCTCCTCCACACGGACGACTGCGCGACCGGCGAAGCGTTCGTCGACCTTGCCACGGACATGGGGTACTGCATCGAGGAGGACGAGCGCTCCGCGGAGACGTGGGAGGAGGCGCGGCAGACATGCCTCGAGAACGACATGCGACTGCCGGAGCCCGCCGAGTACAAGTACGCTTGCACACGAAGAGTGGCACTCAGCCTGAACGACATGGTCGAAGACTGGGAGTGGGCGAGCAATTTCCCGCATGGCTTCATTGACCATTCCGCGAGTTATGCGCCGAGTGGTCTTCAAGTGGCCAAGCTCGGCAATGGCGGATGCTCGAAGGGGATGGTTGGCGAGGTGGCAACGCTTCTCAACGGCGAGCTGTCCATTCCGTTTCGATGCGTACGGTAGGTTCGGACCCGTGCGGGTGAACCGTTGGCTCCGGGACACCCGGAGCTGACCCGGAAGAACTTCCGGGCCTAAGGCGACGACAGCCGGGGCAGGTTCCGCTGCTTCTCCCGGCTGTCGTGCAACCGAGGATGGAGGCTTAGTTGCCGTCCGCGCTGAGCCCATGCGGGCCGACGACGCAATAGGCCGCCGGTACGAAGCTCCACGGAATCGAGTGCAGGGTCAACCCGTAACGCTTCACGAAGGCATCCGCCGCGCGCGTCTCGCCGGGCCATTCGCTGAGCCCGTATTCGTCGAAGACGATGATGCCGCCCGGGACCATGCGCTCTGGCAGCTGCTCGAGGACGACCCGCGTCGGTTCGTAGATGTCGAGGTCCATCAACACAAAGGAGAAGCGCGCGCCAGCATGCTCGGTGACGAATCGCGGGAACGTCTCACAGACGTCCCCCTCGATGACATGCACACGCTCAGCAATCGGATTGCCATCTTTGAAGCGCTCGAGCGTATCGAAGAAGGCC
>JAJCZP010000003.1 GCA_029262315.1 Deltaproteobacteria bacterium
GCGACAGCCTATACTCGTCCGCGGCGTCTCTAGCGCGCCTGATTACTCATGCCAGTCATTGCCGTGGATGCGATGGGAGGAGACTTCGCGCCCGACGCCGTTGTGAAGGGCGTTGCGCGCGTCTCGCTCTCGACCAACATCGAATGCGTCCTCGTCGGGGAGGAGGGGCGCATCCAATCGATCCTCGACACGGTGTCGTACGATCCGGCACGTATCGCCGTCCATCATACGCCGGACGTAATCGGCATGGGCGAGTCGCCGAAGGAGGGGCTGCGCGCGAAGCCGCGCTCCTCGATCGCTCTCGGTGTCGGGATGGTGGCGTCGGGTCGGGCCGAGGCTCTCGTCAGTGCGGGGAATACCGGGGCTTGTATCCTCGCGTGCGCGGAAGGATTTCGTAAGATCGAAGGGGTGACCAAGACCGCGCTGGCGGCGGTCTATCCCCGGCAGACGGCCTATCCTGGCCAGGATCAGCTGGCGCTGCTCCTCGATGTCGGGGCGACGGTGCGCTGCGAGGCGATCGATCTCGTCCAATTCGCGGTGATGGGAAGCGCGTATGCGCGTCGCGTGTCGAAGATTGCCAGGCCGCGCGTCGGACTGCTGAATATCGGTGCCGAGGAGTTCAAAGGGGGGCCCGTCCTCGTCGAAGCGCACCGGCGGTTGGTGGCGCTCGCGGGCATCGAGTTCGTCGGCAACATCGAAGGCAACGATGTCGCCACGGGCCGGGCCGATGTGATCGTTTGTGAGGGGCTGCTTGGGAACGTCGTCCTGAAACTCGTCGAAGGCATCGCGGAAGTGGTGACCGGGATCGCCAGCAACGTGGTCGCGCAACGGCGCCGATGGCAAGTGGGGATGCGGTTACTGGGGCGAGACATGCGGGAGATTACTCGGCTGACCGACTACGCCAGGTATGGAGGCGCGCCCCTGCTCGGCTTCGAGCACGTCTTCATCAAGGCGCACGGCCGCTCATCGGCGCGAGCCATCGAGAACGCTGTGAAGGTCGCAGCGAAGGCGGTACGCGACCGGGTCGCGGAGGAGATCGCAACCGGCGTCCGGGCGTTGCGGTGACCTGGGGGGGGCGTGTGCGGGCGCTGCTGGCTCGCGTCCGCCAGTGCCTACGCTGGCGGCGCCACGCGACGCTGGCGCCGGTCATCTATCGATGGGACCTCGATAAGACCTATCTTCGGAGCGATTTCGAGAGCCTCCGGAAGATGGTGCGGGTGCCGTTCGAGCGCGCCGAGGACAAGGTCGACGAACCAGGCGTCGTGGCGCTCATCCGCGCGCTCAAGCGCCGCGCGCTCGAACAGGAGCGGGCGGCATACGTCTACTTCATCTCCGCCAGTCCGCCGCAGATTGGTCGAGCGATTCGTCAGAAGCTGGATCTGGACGGGATCGATGCCGACGGCATCGTCTTCAAGGACCAGCTGCACCATCTGGTGCGCGGTCGCTTTCGCTATCTGCGGGAACAGATCGGCTACAAACTCGTCGAGCTTTTGAAGGCACGTCTCGACGCGCCCGCTCATGCAGTCGAGTTCTTGTTCGGCGACGACTGGGAGTCGGATCCGTTGATCTACTCGCTCTACGCCGACGTCGTGTCAGGCACCCTCGACCGCGAACTCCTGGCGGAGCTCCTGGTCCGCTTGCGCATCGATCCGGCGCGGCTGGTCGAAATCCGAGCGCTTGCCAGTAGGGTGGCGCCCGAGGACGTCGTGCATCGCATCTACATCAATCTCGAGCGGCGGACCCCACCGGGAAGGTTCGCGCCGTTCGGCCCGCGCCTCGTGCCGACGTTCAACTACTTCCAGACCGCGTTGGTGCTGCACCGGGACGGAGTCTTGGCGTGGACGGACGTGCACGGCGTCGGCCGCTCGCTGCTCGATCGTTCCGGATACACGCCCATCCATCTCCGGAACAGCTTCGACGATCTACGCCGCCGCGGCGTGCTCCCCGCGCGGCCGGCTGCCGACATGCGCCGGCGCGCCGCCGAGACCGGGCTGCTGCCAACCGCCGATGTCGGTTCGGTCGCCGAGCGCTGGTGGGGCCGGGTGCGCCCGCAACCCGGTGGCAAGGCTGAACGACCCGCCAAGGGCATCCGCATCGACTACGAGCGTTTGATCGATACGTGGGCCGCCTCCGGCGGCCGCCCCGGAGAGGAGACCGCATGAGTCGCGTCCCGTTCGTCGTCGTCCTCATCACCGCCGGCTCGCGCCGCGAGGCAGATCGCATCGCTGCCACACTCGTCGAGGAGCGCCTCGCAGCGTGCGTGAACCTGGTCGCGCCCATTGCGTCAGTCTATCAGTGGCGCGGAAACATCGAGCGTGGTCGCGAAGTGCTCCTGATCGCCAAGACCCGCCGCGCTCTCGTTAGGAGACTCACCACGCGCGTGCAGGACCTCCACTCATACGACGTCCCCGAGATCATCGCGTTGCCAATCGAAGCCGGCTCAGCCCCGTACCTAGAGTGGCTAGCCACCGAGACCCGCCCCCCACCAACCGGAAAACGCGCGACCAAGCCGTCCAGAAGCTAGCCTCGCGGCGCCACGGCCGCCCCGCCGTGGCGTTCTGTCTTTGGGGGGCCGCCGGTCGTGCGTCGTCAGCGCGGGCGCCGGGGGATGGTAGCGGACGGGCGGGGCTGCGGCCGGAGTCGCGCGGGCTGGCGGGGTGAGTGCACGATCGCGTCCACTTCCCGTCGCTACCCGCTCTTGATTTGAAGAGCGGGTGGTTAAGGGGACGGTAGCGGATGGGTAGGACGGCGGGCGGAATCGCGTCGGGTTGGCGGCGTAGGTGCGCGATCGCGTCTACCTTCCGTCGCTACCCGCTCTTGATCT
>JAJCZP010000004.1 GCA_029262315.1 Deltaproteobacteria bacterium
TGCGATCAGGACGACGACCAGGGCAATGGCGAGCATGCCCCCGAAGACGTACGTGTCCGAGCCCGTGGCGCCGATCAAGGTGGTCGCCAGGAGGCGATTGATCTCGTCCATGCCATGCGGGCTGTGGGCCAGTAGGAGGACGGATCCGGTGCTGCCGAGGAGGAAGACCCAGCCGGTGATCGCCTCGTGACTTTCGCGCCCGCGTCCGCCGGAGGCGGTGAGGAGTGCGCCGCCCACCGCGCACGCTGCACCGGCGACGAGCAGCGCCCAGTCGTTGTGAATCCAGTCGCTCTCGTGCAGGCCGGGCGCGGCGCCAAGTGCGAGGCCGATCGCCATGCCGAGTACGGCTGCTTGCGACACCGCGGCCCCGAGGAAGATCTGGTCTCGCGCGACGACGATGACCCCAAGGAGGGCGAGGAGCATGGCGATCAACCACCCGGCCAGGTAGGCATCGCCGAAGAGCGGCCACGACGCGATGAACTCGGCGATCACGTGTCCGTCTCCGTTTCGTCTGGCACCGCCACGCCGTAGGTTGCTTCGAGGTTCGCGGGCACCAGCACCTCGTCCCTGGCTCCGGCGATCGCGGAACCGCGGGCGAACAGGCACACGTGCGAGGCGTACCGTCGTGCCAGGGCGACCGCGTGGGTGACGTAGAGAATGGTGAGTCCGCGTTCGCGGTGCCAGGCGGCCAGGAGCGGCAGGAGTCGATCCTCCGCCACCAGATCGAGACCGCTCATGGGTTCATCGAGCACGAGGACGCGTGGCCGCCGCGCGAGCGCGCGCGCCACCAAGGTGCGCTGCTGCTGGCCGCCCGAGAGCGCCCAGTAGTCGCGAGCGCTGGCGCCCTCGAGATCGACCTGATCGAGCGCTTCGTGGATGCGCAGCCGGCGCTCGGCACGTGTCAGGTCGAGGCCGACCAGCCCGAGCGAGACGACTTCGCGGACCGTCGTTGGCAGTGTCGGCGCCAGCGCCGCATGCTGGGGTACGAAACCGACGTGCGCTGGCGCGCCGGCGGCGTCGCGACGGAGCGAGCCGCCGTGGGGCGGCAGCATGCCGAGGAGCGTGCGCAGGAGCGTGGTCTTGCCGGTGCCGTTCGGTCCGAGCAGGAACCAATACTCTCCGCCGTGGACGGTCAGGGTCACGTCGCGCAGAATGACATTGCGGCCGTATCCGAGCGCCAGCGCCCGCGCGTCAAACAGGACATTGGTCGTGGCGGTCATGGCTCGGACAAACCGGCGAGGGCTTGGACGACCTGGCGGACGTTGTAGTCGCAGGTCTCGAGGTAGTCGCTGGTGCCGGCTACCGCGCCCGGCTGGTTGGCCATCCGCAAGATCGTCGCGCCTGTCTTCTCGGCGACAAAGCGCGCGTGGCGAGGGTCGTAGTAGGCCGCGGTCAGGAGCAGTCGGATATTGCGCGTTCGCATCATCTCGATGATCGCCTGCAGATGCCGCGTCGTCGGCGGAATCCCGTTCAACGGCTCCAGGCTGCCGGCGTGTACGAGCCCGAACCGGCGGGCGAAGTAGGGCCACATCCGATGATCGTCGACGTAGGTCGCACCGGGGTAGGGTGTGAGGGCGCCCAGCCAGCCGCCAAGGAGCTCACGCTCGCGTTGCGTTTCGAGAAAGCTGACGAGTTTCTTCTGTTCGTGTAGTCGCGCGAGCTTGGGCACGTCGCTTCCGTACTTGGCCGCGAGCTCAGACCCAACAAGCGCCGTGTGGATCGCGTCCCTGAGGGTCGTCAGTCGGCCGTCGAAACCCGCGCGCGCGTCGGGTCGCAACGTCACCAGCGCGTCGCGGATGGTGGTGGCAACCCGAAGGCCGTTCAGCGGATCGGTCAGGTAGTGCGGATTGCCGCCGGGGTGGACATCGCCCATCGCGCGGTTGGTCGGCGTTTGGGGCACGAGCAAGGGGGTGATGGCGACCGACACATCCACGTAGCCAGGACGCCCTGGCTGAATGGCGGCGTTGCGCGAACCCTGGAGGAGCACGGGTAACCAGCCCACTTCGAGAGCGAGCCCATTGACGAGGAGTAGGGCACATTGGCTCGCGGCTTTGACGACGCTCGGGCGCGCCGGTGTGAAGTGCGGGTCTTCCGTGGGCCTGGTGAAAACCGTCGTCGTGACCTCGGTGCCGCCGATCGTGGCGGCAAGGCTCCCGAGTTCGGGGATTGTGGCGCAAACGCGGAGGGGCTCGGAGCCGAGCGCGGGCGTCGCGGAGGTCAGTATTCCGAGGGTCGCGGCGAGCGAGATCCCGCGTAGTGAACTCATCCATCGATTCGACATCGTCATCATGCTCGTCTCCCCGTTAGAACGAGTGCGCCATGTGGGCCCCATACTGGACCTCCATGCTGAACCAGAGCGAGTGCGCGTGGTTGTCGTCGAGGAAGCGCGCGTCGTCGTAGTTGTATTGCAGCCGAAAGCGCGTGAACTCCGTCGGTTGCCACGCTACCAGCGGCGACAGTCGGTGGCGGTCGTCGCGGAGAGAATCCTCGCTGCGTCCGTCCGGCAGGCTGGGGCCCGATCCACTAGCGTATTCGTAGCGGACACCGAGCGCCCAGGGGCGCCGGATGCGCCACAGGACCTGGGTGTAGAATCCCCAATCGCGAAGAATCGTGCGCGAGAGGTCGCCTTGTTCGTCGCCATCATTGTCGACGGCCGTGCCTTCGACGAAGCGCGCGGCTTCGAAGTCGCGCTTCATGACCTCCGTCTGCCAGGTGATGCGAAAACGATTCGACCGTTGCCAGTGCCAGAGCATATCCGCGCCGTAGACGTACGTGCGGGCGTCGTTGCCGGTGCCGTTGGGTCCGAACAGGCCGGAGAATCCGATCCGTGTGGTCAGGTTGCTATCCAGATCCCAAGAGTTCACCCAGCGGGTCAGGTAGAGGAGGTCGCCGAGATCATCGACGTTTTGCTTGACCTGGGGGCGGCCGCCGACGGGTTCATCGCTGATGAAGCTCGCGGTGAGCTCTCCCTCGTTCGCATCCTGTGCGCCAAAGTGGATCTCGGAGAACCATGGGAGCGGGGTCAGCCAGGCAAGTCGAAATCCTGGACCGCGCAGTCCCTCGCCCCCGAACATACGGCTGTTGACCACCGGCTGATCGACCCAGTCCCATTGGTGTGGATGCTGCGGGTTATTGATGCCGAACTCGGTGAAGAAGGTGCCCGCTTCGAGCTGGAGTCCCCAGGGGAGGGCAGTCGAGGTGAGGAAGGCCTCTTCGAGTTCGACGCCGTCCGGCGTGCCGATGATGAAGGTCTCGGCACGGAAGTACGGATCGACGGCACCGGTGAGACTCATCTCCGCCTGTTGGAGCGTGAATCCGCGCCGTTGAGGGTCGTGGGCGCCATGCTCCAGGCCTCGGATCTCTGGATCGGGTGCGGTCGATCCGCCGGCGGCCCAGAGGATATCCGCGCCGATGTCGATCAGGCGGAGGTTCGCGGCACCGAGGCGCCGCGACGCAATGTCTCCGGACGTGCCCGGCGCGGTCGTGATCGACGACGCCGTCTCCGGTGGAAGGTCGGCGACTGCCCGATCGAGTGCCGAAGGAGATGGAGGTTCGTCTCGCGCCGGTTTCGGGGTGTTCGGAGGAATCGTTTGGTGCGCGCCGACCGTTGCCTTCAGGCCCCGGAGCTCGCGGCGGAGCTCTTCGAGTTCCCGTTGCCGTGCGGTGTCGCGTTCCCGGAGCGTCTGGATCTCGCGTCGCAGGATCTCAATCTCGTCAGGCTCGTCTGCCGCGCTCGGGAGCGCCGTTGTCGCGATTAGGCACGCGACGAGCGCAGCCCCGAGCGATGGAGCAATCGCTCGATTTCGAACTTTCATCAGTGTGTACCCCTTGCGGAACCCGCACCGAGGTGCGGCCGCGTCCGTCAGTCTACGAAAGAACGCCCGACATGCATGGCGACGGGAGCGAGTGCGTCGTCGCGTGCCGCGGGTCTCTACGTACAGATCAGACTGCGGCCGGTGGGCCGCGGAGGGACGGCGCTCGCTGTGCGGGGCGCGCTGGGGGGACGGCGATCGCGGGCAGCGGTAGGGGCGAGGTCACGACGGGCACGGAGGCCACGATCGTAGGGGCGAGCGCCTGGGCTCGGGACTGCGCCCGGGCGATGCAGAGCGGACAGCTGGTATCGTGGTGCGTGTTGGGCGTCGGCGAGGCCTTGCGATCCGTCGAGATCGTACTCGCGGTCGCATGGTTCGACTGGAGGCGCAGGGAGACATCGCTCTCCGCCAATGCATGCAGATGGGCGAGGATGGGCTGGCCGAGGAGGCTCAACGAGAGCGCGACCAAGGCCGCGCGATGAAGATGGCGTCGGATTCGCATCCTGCTTCAGCCACGCTCGATAGCATCGGGGTGGGCGCCAGACAAGGCGGTCGCCCGCCACTGCTGGGCAGAAGCGGGGATGGGACCACATTTGGCAACGACCCCGCAGGGGTGGGCGGGGATGCGGAACGGGGGGAGGAGG
>JAJCZP010000005.1 GCA_029262315.1 Deltaproteobacteria bacterium
CTGCGAGGCGTCCGAGCGCACGGACAACGGCGGCGCGCTTCATGCGCTCGTCCGAGGATTCGTCAGGCTGCGCCTCCCAGCCGAGGCGCGTGAACTCCGGTGTAAAGAGGCGTTCGACGAGTGCGGCGAATCCAGGACGGACGCGGTCGTCGAGCGCGTGCGTCTGCAGCCAGCTGAGGCGACCGGAGATGGCTTCCAGCACCGCCCGATCGGTCTCGTGGTGAAAGCCGTCGAGCAAGGTCATGAACGAGGCGATGTCCGCGGCACCGGCTTTGACGAGCGCCCACTGGTTGTCGATCAGGTTCAGCCGTTCCTCGGGGGCGAGCCCGTCCGCGATGGCTGGTGCCAAGCGCGCGACGGCGTCCTCGTCGAGGGCGAAGCGATAGAAGCCGGCACCGCCGCCATTGGGATAGATCCACGCGGCATCGGCGATCGACGCAGTGCCGGTGACATCGTCGAGGAGGATCCGCTCCTCACGCACGCCCGTGGCGCCGCCGACTTTGACGAGCAGCGGGACGGGCCAGCGCTGTGGGGGCGCCTTCGCGCCGACTTCGGCATCAGCGAAGAAGCGCCGCTGCGTCAGGGCGAGATCCACGCGTCCGTCGCGGAACGTGCTGGTGAATCCGACCAGCGGATGTCCGGGCTCCCGGATCCAGGCATTGGCGATCGTCGTCACGTCGCGCCCGGACGCCGCATCCAGCTCACGCCAGAAGTCATCGGCCGTCGCGTTGCTCTCGGCATAGCGCTCGAGGTAGCGGTGCACGCCCGCCTGAAAGACCTCCCCGCCGAGAAACGCCTCGAGCATCCGGACGACGCCCGCGCCTTTCCAGTAGGTGATGACGTCGAAGCGCTCCGCCGCTTGGCGTGCGTTGTCGACCTGGAAGGAGATCGGATGGGTCGAGACCAGCGCATCGAGCGTAAAGGGCCGGGCGAGCGTCGCGACGAAGTCGCGCCACATGCCCCACTCGGGCATGAGCTCGGCCGTGCACTTCCAGCCGACGAACGTCGCGAAGGACTCGTTCAGCCACAAGTCGTTCCACCACGCCATCGTGACGAGGTCGCCCCACCACATGTGGGTCAGCTCGTGGGCCGCGGTGTAGAAGATGTCCTTCAGCGTGTCGGTGCTGGCCTGCGTCGCATCGGCCGCAATCGCCGTCAGCCGATACGTGATCGCTCCCGGATTCTCCATCGCGCCGGCCTCGAAGTCGGCGAGCCCGATCGCATCCACCTTTCCGTACGGGTAGGCGATCCCGGTGTAGCGGGTCAGGTACTCGAGGGAGCGCGCGTGCGCATCGTTCGCGAACGCGCCTTTCGCGGCCAGACCCTGGGGCAGCCACACTTGCACGGGCACGCCATCGGCCGTCGTGATCGTGGGCGTCGATTCGAACGGCCCGACGAGGAACGCGACCAGATAGGAGGAGATGGGAGGTGTTTCCCGGAAGCGGACCTCCTTGCGCCCGTTCCCCAGTGCCCGTTCTTCCTCGATGGCGCCGTTGGCGATGGCCGTCGCCGCTTCGGGGACGACGAGGGTCACCTGATAGCGTGCCTTGAACTCCGGTTCGTCGAAGCAGGGGAAGGCGCGGCGGGCGTCCGCGGCCTCGAACTGCGTCGCGGCGAAGCGTGCGCCGCCCTTCACCGAGCGATACAGACCGCGCAGCTTGTCGACGATCTCCCCGGTGAATTCCATCGTGAGTGAGACCTCACCGACGGTGAGCGGCGCATCGAAGACCAACGTGACGGCTTCCGCGAGCTCGTGCGTGACCATGGTGCGCGGTGCCACCTGTTGGTCACTGCCAGCCGGAGCCAGGCGGGCACTCGTGATGTCGAGATCGATCGCGTGCAGGGTGATCTGCTCGACCGGGGCTCGGACGTCGAGGGTGATCGTCACCCAGCCCCGCTGGCGCCACTGCTCGAGGTCGAGTCCGAGGTGCAGCTCGTACCGTCGGGGCATGACGTCTTTGGAGAGACGAAAGTTGACTCCGGGGTCGGTGGGCACGGCGCTTGTCATGGCCTCGCACTGTGGCGGAGCGTGTGGGGCAGCGCAAGACGCGGAACGGTGCCGGATCGGCCGCCGCCCTCCCACAACCCTACGGTGGCGGGCAGCTGCCGTTGGCGAGGGTATCGTCGAAGACGTCGCAGTCATGGGCGAGGTCGTCCATGACGTTCAGCATGAGGCAGAAGCGGCACATGCCGCGCTCGTCGACGCAGCTCGCGAAACTGCCCGCGCCGATGCAGGCGCCGGGAAAGGCGGCGTCGAGGTCCACGCCGGCGCACTTGCTGGTTACGCGTCCCGCGAACTTGGTCGTCGCTTTCAGCACCTTGGCTTTTGCGTCGGCCAGGACGGCGTCGAAGCAGGGATCGAGCGTGGCTTGATTGACGATACTGTCGTCCTTCAGGCCGGCCTTCTTGCAGCTGAGAAACTCCTTCATCCGCGCTTGCACGACCTTGTCGTAGAATTTGACGACATCGGCCTGGCACCCGGCACCGGTCGGATCGCTGAGCGATGGGATGATCGCGGCATCGATGGCGGGGCCGAAGACGTCGTGCATGAGCGCCTGCTGCTCGTCGACGGCGGCCGTATTGACCGTCGCGCCGCCCGGATAGCCGAGCGTCGGCGGGTCGCCGACGCAACGCTTCGTCTCCTGCTTGAGGGTATTGGCCGTGGCTTTCAGGACCTTCTCTTTGAGATCGCCGGTGACGCACGCGTCGGCATCGAGCACGATTCCGCGCCCAGCGTCTTTGACGCAGCGACTGTTCTCCTTGCCTTGTGTCTTGGCGACCTTGATCCCGGACTTGTTCATGGCTTCGACGCACTTCACCTGGCGATTGTTCTGGATGATGGGCGGGTCGGGGAGGCACGCGGCGCCGCCGAGATCGGGAATCGTGATCGCCATGCCCTCATTGGCGCCGACGACAACCGTGCCGCTCGGGAAGAAGGGGTAGACGCTCCAGGCGCCATTGAACTTCCGCTCGTTGCTGGTCGGGAGCGTGTCGAAATAGCCGAGCTCGCAGAGCGAGCCGAGCGCGACATCGGTCAGATCGACGAGCCGAAGGCCCGCCGTGTAGTGCGCCTGGTACAGGACGCTCCCGACGACATACTGGTTGTGGTCGATGACCGGGAGGCCGCCCGTATAGGTACTGCCGAACAGCGGCGCGTCGAGGTCGGAAACGTCGACGAGGTACGTCCGGGCGTTGTGCTTGTTGCCGAGCTCGTCGCTCTCGTCGTCGAGCAGGAACCAGACGTGATCGTCGGTGAGCCAGCCCTGATGCGTGTAGCCGCGCCCGGCGTAGTCGGTGCGGGAGAGTTGCACCGGCGCACCCTTGACCGTCACGTCGACGATGGTGAGCGAATCCTCGTTGGCGGCAAAGCAGATCTCGCTCCCGACGTGGGCGGCGTCGGGGCCGGCATAGGTGACGCACTGGACATCGTGGGTGTAGCCGTCGGCGTCGAAGCAGCCCGCGAGTACGGGCGCCGCTGGCGTGCTGATGTCGATCATGTAGAGCCCGCCGTCGCACTCGTTGGTGCCGACGGCGTACGCGAAGCCCGTCGCCTCGTTGATGGCGATGTTGTGGGCGTTGCCGAAGCCCGGGAAGTGGGTGGTCGGGGCCAGGGTGACGGGCGGAGCGCCGATGCCAAGGAGCCCCGACAGATCGAAGACCTGCATGCCGTGCCCACCGGCCTCGCTGACGATGAAGGCATGGTCGGCATAGACCTTGATGTCGTGCCAGACGGAGTCGCCTCCCGTGGGCGGCAGATCGCCGAGGTAGACTGGAGCCGTCGGGTCGGTGACCTCGACGAAGGCCGTGCCGGTCGACCGGCCCATGATGGCGAACTCGCGGCCGCTGCCCCCGTGGCGCCAGCCCCAGATGTCGCTCCCGACACCGCCCCCGATGTCGTCGATGCTGAACCAATACCCGAGGTCGACGTTCCGACACGGAAACGAGCCCGCAAAGCCCCCGGCGCAGACCGCCGCGGGTTCGGTGGGGATCGCGCCGCCACCGCCGCCTCCACCATGCCGGCAGCCGGCGGATTCGCAGGAGGACCCGGCCGCGCCTACGGGCGAGGAGGGGAGGCCCAGTGCGAGGGCGCAGAGGCCCGCGAGCAGTGCCGTCCAGCGGAGGTGCGCGTGGCCGCGGGAGGCGTGCGGCGGGCGCCAGGGCGTCCCCGACGACTGCATCCCTTCAGGGACGCCACAGGTCGGCGTGTGGGGCTCCGGGTGTTCCACTCGTGTACTGCTCATGACTCCGACCCTCCGCCAGCGCTAGTTCACGACCTTGTGTTTGTCCTTGAACTGCTCGGCCTCGTTCTTGTCGGCGGGGGTGTCGTAGGTGGTGCTCCAGCAGACCCCCGCGGAGTTCTTCAATTGCACGGTGACCGACGTGTCCTGGGCGAGGGGCAGCGGCGGCGGCGCGACGTTCGTGCCTTTGCCCTTCACCTGGACCTTGGCCTTGCCGTCGATGCCGGGCTTCAAGGTAATTTTCTTGATGCCACCGTTGGTCGTCAGGCTGTCGCTGTAGCGGAAGCCGTTCTTGTTGGCGGCGCCAGCGCCCTTCCAGCAGGGTTTCCCTTTGCAGAGGCCGCTGGCGGGGATCGATGCGTGCAGGATCAGGCTCGGGAGGCCCGCGCTCTCGTCGTACATGCACAGGTCGTAGCTGGTGCTGCCGTTCACGGGATCGCCGAAGTCGGCCACGGTGGTCGCGTCGCCCTTGCTGAACTTCCAGCTGAGCTGGTCGCGGGTATCGGGAACCCGGTCCTTGAGTTGGATGGAGCCGCGAAGCGCACTGCGGCAGCCAGCGGCCGGCTCCGCGCTGCCGGCACAGGCGCCCGCGCCATCGCATTCGTCGGTGATCGTGCAGGCGTTGGCATCGTCACAACTCGTGCCGATGGTGTCGAATTGGCAGGTTCCCGAGCAGCAATCGCCGTTCGCGGTGTTGCTGTCGTCGCAGTCTTCGCCCGCGGTGATGATGCCGTTGCCGCATCCCGTGACGGTGCAGTTGGAGTCACAGCCGTCGCCGTCGTCGACCGGTTCGCAGACGTTCGGAACGCCGACGAGGCAGCCGTCGTCGCAGGTCTCTGGCGCTTCGGTCGTGCCGTTGCCGCACGACGCGACCTCATCGGCGCCAATGTCGACCCGAGGGCCGTTCACACGTGTGCCTCCGTCGAGATCCGCTTCGTTCGGGTCGGGTACGAACGCCGGATCGCCGCTGTTGATGGCGGGCGATCCCGGTGCCGTCACGTGGAGATCCCCGTTCCCGGCGTCCACGTACAGCGGATCGCCGAACAGCGAATTGGCATCCTCGCCGGAGCCGGCCTGATAGGCCGCGAAGCCTTGGTAGAACGTATTCTGCCAGGTGAATTCGGCTTGCGCCGCGCCGTCGGCGGTGAAGAACAGGTTGTAGTCGAGCGTGTTGTTGACGTTGCCGCCCTCGGAGTAGATGAGCAGGTTCTGATCGGTGCTGTAGAAGATGTTGTTGCGGATAGTGTTGTCTTCGGCGTACTGGATCCAGAGTTCGCCGAGCCCCTCGCCGAGCGTATCGTTGCCGAACAGCGAGTTGTTGAGAAACGCGCAGTCGCGCACGCGCCCCACGGATGCCTGGAAGCCGCCGAAGACGATGCCGACCTTCTCGTTGGCGTAGATGAGGTTGTTGCGGACGATGATGCCGCTCGTCACCGTGCCGGAGTTCTCGGCGCCGATCTCGAGGCCGAGATCGCTCTCGGTCGAGATGTTGTTCTCGATGATGATGTCCTTGCCGCCGTCGACGTAGATGCCGCCGCCGAAACCTCCACCGTAGTTGGCGTTGGCGCGGATCACCGTATTGCCCCGCACGAGGCCGTTCCGGGCCACCAGGGTGGGGTTGGGCTGAATGTCGGTCTCGCCGCCGATGAAGTCGATGCCGATACTATTGACGTCGCGGACGGTGTTGTTGGTCACCTGAAAGTCGGTGACGTTGCCGTTCAGTGTCAGCGCCTCGCTCTGCGCGGGTTCGCAGTCGTGGATCTCGTTGCCGTCGATGATGAGATCGGAGATCGCAGTGGCATCGGTGCCGTACACCGTAATGCCCATGGCATGACTGCCGCGCATGTCGTGAATCTCGTTGTCGCGGAGCTCGATGTGCGAGCCCGAGCCTAGAATGCGAATGCCCGAGCCGTCGTTCACGCCAAGATTGTTGCGCAGCACGAGCCCTTGCACGACGATATAGCTCTTGGTGTCGATCAGGATCATGTTGTCGCCGCCGACGCCGGTACCGTCGACGATGGGATCTTCGCCCGCGAACGCTTCGAGGGTGATCGGGCCAGTGCCGGCGTTGCCGCTGGTCGGGAAGGTCAGCTTCTCGAAGTAGGGCGTCGCCTTCTCGCGGACCTGTACGGTGTCGCCCGCGACGGCCACGTCGAGCGCGTCCTGAATCGCGGTGAAGTCACCGCCAGACTCCGCGACGACATAGACGGTGGCCTCGCTGACCTGCGGGAGGCCAATGAGGATGGCGAGGGCTACGAGGGCTATGTGGGCGAGGTGGGCGGCGCCGGGCGCACGCCGACCTCGGGAACGCTTTGGGGCTACGGCACACATCCGCTGAGGCTACGACAGCGCTGGCGCGGAGGGCAAGCCCGGGACGGACCCGCGTACTTTACCGGGGTTCCGGCGGTCCTTCAGTAACAGGTGCTCGTGCTACTCGGCAGCGATGCCGAAGTATTCCATGTAGGCGGCGAAACGATCGAGCGTCTCGGTGCGGGTCAGCCCGACGTCGTCCATCGTGTGGTGGTGCGCGCCGTGCTTCTCCCGCGGTGTGCTTTGCTGCCAAGCTTGGAGCGCGGTCTCGCCATCGGCCGAGAGCGGCTGACCGAAGTGGCTGTAGATCCGCTTCACGGCGCCCACCGGGTCCGCTCGGAAGTCGCGGAAGTGCAGATCGAAGCACTGGTCCGGGGGGAGCGAGCTCCGGACCTCGAGGGCCTTCTCGGTCGCGGCCGCCCAGATCTCGAGCTGCTCGTGGGCGATTGCCGTGCGGTCGGTCTCGCCCTCGAAGATGCCGCGGAAACCCGCGACCAGGCTGATGTACGACGACATTACCTGGCTCGGATCGCGGTGCGTCCAGACGATGCACGCGTCCGGGTACTCGTCGAGGAGGGCGCGCATGTTTTTCATGTGGACGGGATACTTCAGCACCCAGCGTCGCTCGGGTGTCGGCGAGCCGACGAGTTGCAGGAGCTTTCGATGGCGGGTGTAGGTGTCGGCGAGGTGCTTCGCCTCGTACCACTCGTTGTAGCTCGGCGCGGTGGCGTTTACCTGGAAGTAGTCGTCGGTGAAGTTCTGCGCCAGGAAGTGCCGGCATTCCTCGGCGCCCTCGGGCATCATCAGATGGATCGCCTTCAGACTGGGATCCGTCTGGTACATGGCCTCGATCTCGGCGGCGGCGGTCTTGAAGTCCGGGTGCGACTCCCACGTCGGGCGGGGCGGTCGAGGTTGCGGCTGGCAGCCGAGCCAGTACTCGATCACCTGGATGCCGGGATCGTGTCCGACGAGATGGTGTAGCGCGGTGCTGCCCGTCCGCACCAGTCCGGTGATGATGATCGGGCGGTGGATCGGGAGCTCCAATACCTCGGGGCGCGTCTTTAACACCTGTTCGGCGCGGGCACGCTTGGCGAGGATGTCGGCCAGCCCGTGAAACGCGATGGCGCGGCCCATCGTCGTGAACTGGGCCTCGCGGTCGTACGAGTCGAGGACGACGCGGAGCCCTTCGAGGTAGGAGGGATCGCCGAAGTCGTCCGCGCCCGCTCGCTTGGCCGCCTCCTCGTGGAGTGCGGACTCCGAGGCGACAAACGAGGCGGAGGCGTCTAGCGCCACTACGCCGCGCGCTCGAGCACGGTATCGATCATCGCCTGAACGATGGCACCCACCTGGCCGTCCTTGGGCGTAAACACGTGACGGACGCCGAGGTCGAAGAGCGTTTGCCTATCAGCCTCGGGAATGATGCCGCCGATCACGAGGGGGACATCCGCCGCCCCTTGCTCATCGAGCAGGCGCTTGACCTCGGTCGCAATCCAGAGGTGCGCCCCCGAGAGACTCGAGATGCCGATGATGTCGACGTCCTCCTGGATCGCCGTCGAGGCGATCATCGCCGGTGTCTGCTTCAGGCCGGTGTAGATCACTTCCATGCCGGCTTCGCGGCAGGCGAAGGCCAGGAGCTTCACGGCATTCACGTGACCGTCGAGGCCCGACTTGGCGAGCAGGATGCGCATGCGTCGCGGCGCGCGCGGAATCGCGAGTGGCGGCGCGTCGCGAATCTCGGAGCCGAGTGGGGCTTGAAAGCGCTGTCCGAGCGCGTCTTCGAGCGCGGCCGTCCACTCGCCGGTCGTGCCTCCGGCTTGTGCCAGTTGAATCGACGCCGGCATGACGTTTTCGCCGGCCGCGGCGGCGCGCTTCAGGGTACGGAGTGCTCGAGCGACCGCCGTCGTATCGCGATCAGCCTTCCAACTCGCGACCGCCGCGATCCGCTCGGCGATCTTCTCAGCCGTGACCGCGTCTTCGGCGCGGGCAGAGCCGCCGCCTTCGAACGCGCCGATCTCCCCGGTGAACGCATTCACGCCGACGACGATCTTCTCCTTGCTTTCGATCTTCTGGCGCCAGCCGACGAGCGCCTGGGTGAGTCGCGTGGCGATCCAGGCGATCGAATCGGCGTAGCCGAGCCGCTCCATGTCGGCGATGACGCCGCGCGCCTCGTCCTTGAGCTCACCCGTCACCTTCTCGATGACCTTCGAGCCTTCGAAGATATCGGGATAGTCGGCGATCCCCGACTCGTACATCAACACCTGCTGCGTTCGGAGCGCCAGAATCTGCTCGGCAGGATCGGGGAGTCCGAGGGCCTCGCGGAATCCCGGGAGTTGCAGCGCCCCGACGCGTGCCGACGCCGAGAGCGTCACCGGCAGGGCCTGGTAGGCGATCCGGATGATGTTCACCTCGGGCTGTTGCTCGGTGAGCGTCAGCGAGCGCACCTGGCACCCGGCGCGCCACTTCGTGGTGACGCCGTAGCGCTCTTGGCACAGCTCGGTCCAGAGCTGGCTGTACGCCCGGACCTTGCTGATCTCCGGGACCAGCTCGATGCCGGAGTTGATGAAGAAGCTGATGCGCTCGACGACGCTCGCGAACTGCTCGCTCGAGAGTTGCGGCTTGATCGCCTCGAGAATCAGGATGGCGTTGCCGATCGCGTACCCGACTTCCTCTCCCGGCGAGCAGCCCGACTCCATGAAGTGGTAGCCGCAGCTGTTCATCGGGTTCCAGTTGGGCGTTTCCTTGGCCGCGAAGGTGATGAGGTCGGTGGTGAGGCGCAGTGAGACTTTCGGGTCGAAGATCGACGTGCCGCGCGCGACGAACTCTTTCAGTAGATCGTTTTGCGTCGTGCCCCGGAGCGTAGTGCGATCGACGCCACGCTTGTCGGCGACCGCCACATACAGCGCGAACAGCCAGGGGGCCGTCGCGTTGATGGTCATCGACGTATTGATGCTGCCCTGATCGATCTCTTCGAAGAGGGTGTCCATGTCCCCGAGGTGAGAAATCGACACGCCCGTGCCGCCGATCTCGCCAGCGGCCATTTCATCGTCGGCGTCGTAGCCATTCTGCGTCGGCAGGTCGAAGGCAACCGACAAGCCGCGCTGCCCCTGCGCAAGGTTCTCGCGATACCGGCGGTTCGACTGCTCCGCGTCACCGAAGCCAGCGTAAGTTCTTATAATCCAGGGTGTTCGGGCAGCTTTCTTGGCCATGGCAACGCTCCTCGGGCGGGGATCCGCCGATTCTTGCGTGCCCGGTGCCGGGAGGCAAGCCGTCGATTCTTGGGGCTATTGGCGGGGGATAGTGTGGGCCTCTAGCGATCGCGATGTCGCAGCGAGGGGACGTCACCAGCGCTAGCGGCGAGCGGGGCGAGCCACGACGTTCGTGGCCCGCCCCGCCGCCTGTTGTCGGACTCGGAGTTCGCGCCGGCTCCCCTCAAACACGACGCGAACTCCATTGAGTCCTCCCATTCTCAAGAGCCGGCAAACCGCCTGTGCCTGGCAGCGGCGACCGGGACGTGATGGAGAGTTAACGATTGCAAAGCGCATACCAGCGTAGGGCGCGAAGATGGGCGGGGATTCGAGGTCTCGATACCGCACGTGCATCATCACTCGCGACGTTGCACGGCGGCCTTCCGATCTCGACCTATCGTAGGGAAATTTTTCGGTCGGGGTAGGGATTTGCGGCAACGCCCTCGAGCCTTTGACCCGCGGTGTTCGAAGCCAGTAGTCATGCGGGAGAGTCGGGTCGTGTCGAGCCGGCCTCAGGGAAACGCAAGGAGGAACGCGTGGAGAGTTTGGCGGCGAATCCGGCCTTTGGCACCTACGCACTGTGCTCGGCGATTCTCGGGCTGAAGATGATGCTCTCGGCGGTCTACTCGGGTACCCGGCGGCAGGTGCACCAGTCGTACATCAACCCGGAGGACGCCCACGTGTTCGGCCAGGCCGAGACGGTGTCAGCCGCGCTCGAGGGCCCCGAGGTTGCCCATGCGCTTCGGATCGAGCGGAACGATCTTGCCAACATCCCGCTCTTCTTCGCGATCGGTCTGATCTACGTCCTGAGTGGCGCCTCCGCTTTCGGAGCGGCCGTCTACTGCTGGACGTTCACGATCGCGCGGATCGCCCACACCATCTGCTACATGAATGGTCTGCAACCCTGGCGCGCCGTCAGCTTCGGCGCCGGGGCGTTGGCCACCCTCGGCATGATCGTCCAGATCATCTTCGGCTGGGTATAGGGGGCCTGCTCCAACGACGCCCCGGCTGCGCGGCCAACCCCGGGACGTCGAGATTCAGGGGGCGTGCTCGGGGATCGGCTCGGCAACCGCCAAGCCAAGACCGGGAACGAGGCGGCGGTAGAGGAATGTCCGGAGATCCTCGTCGCTGCGTTCGGGCGAGGCGCTGATCAGGAATGACAAGCCGACGCGCAGAAAGAACTCGATTGCCGCGTTGGCGTCGGCCTCGGTCCAGCCGGCCAGTTCGACCGTGCGTCCCAGCGCCCCGCGTGCCCATGCGATCCCACCCGGGTGGGTGAAGAGTTCGGCCACCAGTCCATCCGGGGACGCCGAATTCCAGATCGCACGCAGCACGGGATCGGATCGCACCTCCGCTAGCCCAAGGACCATCGCTTCGACGACGATGTCTGCGGGGTCGGTCAGACGGGCCACATGGCTGGCGATCTGTTCGCCAAGCCTGTCGGCGGCCGCGAAGATCGCCTGCTTTGCGAGTTCGTCCCGGCCGGCGAAGTAGCGGTACACGGTCTGTCGGCTGACGCCTGCTTCGGTGGCGACCGCTGCGACGCTCGTGCCGGGGAGACCGTCGCGCTCGATGCATCGCGACGTGGCGGCGAGGAGACGCGCGCGCGCGGCGGCGACCTGCGGAGGGTCGCCGTCCCAGGCGGCTTTGGGGTGGACCTTCGTGGGCTCGTTCATTTGGTTGAGTTGACACTACTCTGTGAGTGTCCCAGTGTCGAGACACTAAGGCAGAAAGTGTCACTTTCCGAGAAAGAGGTGCCCCGTGGAATACGACATCAACGACACCAGCGTGGGACTCGAAGCAGAGCACGCCGCGCTCGGTTGGCTCCGGGCGAATGATCCCGTGCACTGGGACGCGAAGAACGAAGCGTGGCTGATTACGCGCAGCGCCGACGTTCGGGCGGTGCTGCACCGGCCCGCGGTCTGGTCGTCGGCGCGTGGCTACTTTCCTCCGCTCCACATGCGTGAGGCCAGAAGCTCGATCGTCACGATGGACGACCCCGGGCATGGGCGCCAGCGTCAACTCATCGCGCGTGCGTTTACCCCGCGCATGCTCGAGCGTCAGGCGCGGCGCGTCCGGGAACTGATGGACGACGCGATCGACGCGATCGCCGATCAGCGTGCCTGCGATCTCGTCGAGTCACTCGCGGTCCCGCTGCCGATGCGGATGATCGCCGGCATGGTGGGCTTCGACGATGAGGATGCGCAGGAGTTTCGGCGTTTGTCGGACGCCCTGTTCGAGTTCACGAGCGGGACACCAGGAGACCCTGCGATTCTGGAGCGAGGCGTCGAGGCGTTCGTGACCTTGGCCGAGCACGTGCGTCGTGCGGTCGCCGATCGGCGTCGCGTGCCGCGGGGCGATCTCCTGTCGGTCCTGGTCGAGGGGGTGGAGGAGGGGGTCCTCTGCGCAGACGACGACCCGTTGGTCGATGACGTGCTGCAGTTCGCCGTGCTCCTCGTCAGCGCGGGGAACGAGACGACGCGGCATACGATCAGTTGGGGGATGCACGCGCTCCTCGCGAACCCGACGTTGCTGCACCGCCTGCGGGAGGAGCCGGCGCGCATCCCGATCGTGGTCGAGGAGTGGCTACGCTGGGCGTCGGTCGTGCGCGGGGTGAAGCGTACGGCGGTCGTCGACACCGAGGTGGGGCAGCGCAGGATCGGGCAGGGCGAGCAGGCCATCCTGCTCTTTCCGTCCGCCAATCGCGACGAGCGCACGTTCGATCGCCCCTTCGAGTTCCGAGCAGACCGCGAACCCAATCCCCATCTGGCGTTTAGTGAGGGCGTTCATTTCTGTCTCGGAGCGAATCTCGCCCGCCTGGAGATGCGCGTCGCGCTCGAGCGGATGCTCGTACGACTCCCGGGATTGCGACTTGCGCCCGGTGCGACGGCGATCCCAAAGCTCACCGCCCTGACCAACGGCGTCGAGCGCCTCGACGTCCGGTACGACGAGGTGAGGCCGCGTCAGAGTGAGGGATTCGTCAGCGCAGCGCGCGCCGAAAGCTGTTGATGTAGTCGATGCGGAGCGCCGGGTGGTTCATCCACGCCGGGGACGACCGTCGCGGCGCCTACGCCTTCTTCCAGGGGCGTGCGCCGTAGCGATCGAGCGACACGACTTCGCCGACGGGCTTCCGCGTGGTCGGGCCGTACTTCCCGATCGGCCAGCCGAGCGGGATCATCACGCACGGCGTGACGCCGAAGGGCAGGCCGAGAATGCGTCGCGCCGCCCAATTGCTCCACAGGGGCATCGTATTGATGTTTGCCCCGAGCCCGGCCGCGCGGGCGGCGAGGAGCAGGTTCTGGATGGCGGGAAAGATCGAACCGTAGGTGCTGGCTGCGACCACGGGCGGAAACCCAAACCGCGAGCCGTGGAAGCACGCTACGACGAAGACCGGGATCTCCTCGAAGTGATCGACCCCCCACTCGACGGCGTCGTTCATCCGCTGCGTCTTCGGATCGTTCCGCGCCTTGAAGTGCGCGATCGGCCGATACAGTCGCCACATGACGCGATTCTGGCGGCCGAGCCGGCGCTTTACCTCGGGATCCTTGACGACGATGAACTCCCACCCCTGCTCGTTCTGGGCGGTGGGTCCTTTGAGGGCCAGTTCGATCAGGCGCAAGACCAAGGCGTCGTCGACCGGATCGGGGCGCACGCGGCGGATGGCGCGCTGGGTCGTCATCGCCTCGGCCAGTGGCATCTGGAAGTCTGCGTAGGCGCCCCGCGCGTCGTCGTTCATCTGCCGTCTCCCTGTCGATCTCGTTCGGGGGCAGCCGGCGGTTCCCAGAAGAGCGCGTGCGCAGCCGGATCCACTCCCGCGGGTACAACCGCATATGCGGGACCAGAATGAAAGCGACGGAACGTCGCGGGGTGAGCCTCGGATGGATCCGCTCGATCGAGCGCAAGGCTCTCGGAGAGGTCCGCGCGTCGTACAGCGGCATCGACGTCGATTTTCCTAGGCAGTGTGGGCCCAACTGATGCTACAATCGAAGCTTCCCCGGGTGCCGGTTCGGGTGTGAGCGTAGGCGTGCCGTCCTACACCGTTCCCAGGGGGGAACGACGCCCGCGTTGCTGGGGAGGAACCGATTCGCAAGGAGGATGCCATGGACGCACTGAGGCGCGGTCGAGGGCTCGCGCTCCTGTTGTGCGTTGTCTGCGTGGGAGTCGCCACGACGCCGGGCGCCGCAGTTGCTCAAGCGGAGCGGTGTCGGGACACCATCCTCAAAGCAGCCGGAAAGTACGTCAAGGCTCGGACGAGGGTGCTCGCGAGGTGCAACGAAGGTGTCGTGCGCGGCAAGTCGGGGTTCAACGGTCTGCAGGGGAGCGACTGTCGGGACATCGGCGGCAAGACACAGTTCTTGCTCGACAAGGCGCGCGCCAAGATTCAGAAGGACATCGAGAAGCGGTGCGGTGGGAGCGACCGGATCTGTCGTACGGGGGACGATCTGGACATCGACGATCCGGCGATCGGCTGGGGTGCCTCGGGTCCTTTCGGCAACGGCTTCACCGGAATCTGTCCAGACTTCGCGTCGGCGGGATGCAGGAACATCATCAATCACTGCGGCGGTGCGAACTCGGACGGCGAGGGGATCACCGACTGCGTGCTCTGCATCAACGACACCGTCATCGATCAGACGGTCGACCTGCTCTACGCTGACCTCGACGCTGCCAAGTTCGGGGCAGGGAGCGAACCCGCCAGGACGATCAATAAATGTCAGCGGGTATTCGCGAAAGCCACCGCCAAGCACGTGCTCGTCAAGTCGAAGGCGCTCGGCAAATGCTGGACCGCGCTCAACAAGGGGAAATCCGGCTTTGGCTCCTCCAGTATGGCCGGTTGCACCGACAGCGCCGGCAAGACGGCTGCCAAGATCGACAAGTCCGAGTCGAAGATGATCAATGCCATCTGCCGGGCGTGCGGCGGCAGCGACCGGCGGTGCGAGCAGACGTTGCTGACGATAGGAGGGACGATCGCGAACCTGCCCGGCACGCCGGCGACGGATCTCGATCCCGTGGCCGACATCGGCTTTGGGGCCTCGTGCCCGGACGTCACGCTTCCGTACGCCCCAAATACGAATTGTGGCGAACAGGATAACCTCGGGAGCGGTTCCGTCGACGACGTCATCGAGAACATGGCGGAGTTCGTCGGTTGTCTCGACTGCGTTCTCGAGTTCAGAGTTGATTGTGCCGACCGTGCCATCGTTCCAAACCACGAACCTATGCCGCTCGAGTGCAACGCGTGCGTCGCCGACACCGATGGTGATCCGTGTCCGACCTCGGTGCGGGTCCTTGCGGACGCGTTTGGCGCCAGCCTCGACAGTGGTTCCACCGGCTTGGCGCACGATGCTCAGGTGACGACCAACGGCGCGTTGTCGTTCGTCGTGAGCAACTGCGACGGCACCCACCAGCCGAGTTGCGGCGAATGCGACCTCAGCGGTCCGATCGAGAATCCCGGGAGCGAGGTGTTCAACAATCACCGCTGCCGGGGAGACAGCGCGTTGCGTTGCAGCGTCGACTCCGACTGCGGCGTCTTTGGTCCCTGCGTGTTCTATTTCGGGAATCCGCTCGCATTGTCAGCCGGGGGCACGGCCGCGTGCGTCACCAACGAGGTCGTCGGCGCGGTCACGGGCACCATTGACGTCGAGAGCGGCAGCAGCGAGACCATGATCTCGTTGACGAGCCGCGTGCACATCGGCGTCGGTCAGGCGGACCCCTGTCCGAGGTGCGAGTTCGATGAGATCGCAGAGGAACATCGGTGTACGATGGGCGTGCATCAGAACGCCCCCTGCGCGCCGAGCAGTTTGCATCCGATCTTCGGCACGCTGAGCTGGGACTGCCCACCGAGCGGCCTCGTCGGGACGTTGTCGATCACCCTGGCCCCATCCACGGGCGTGCAGAGCGTGATCCTCTCGGCCGAGAGCCCTAGCTGCAAGGCGGCCGGTTTTACTTCTCTCAAGTGCCATTGCGACACGTGCGGTGATGGCGCACTGACGCCCTGCCGGACGGATGCCGACTGCTCGGCCGCGGTGACGTGCGGCGGCGACCTGTGTCTTCCGCCATCGACCAACAGCGGCGATCCGTGTAGCGCGCCATCCGATTGTATCGGCGGCGGATGCGGCACGATCGGCGATCCCTCCAAACCGAACGCCTGCATCGATGCCGTGTGCTCTCCCAACCCTGCGGATACCGATACCATCGACGAGGGCGTGTGCAACGCGGGGCCGTTCGACCATCAGTGCTCTCTCGAGCGGTTCCGGAGTTGTATCACAGAGGACGATTGCCGGCCGCTGTCAGAGGGGGGCACCTGCGCCAACTGCCTCCCGGGTCTGCAGACGTGCGACTTCTTCGCACGCGAATGTTTCCCCGACAGCGGACGGATCGGGACGCGTTGCTACGGCGGCACGAACGACCCGGTCGTCGATACCTGCGGGACGCTCACCGACTGTCCGGATCAGACCGCCGGTACCTTCTGCGGTGGCGGTAGCGTGTCGGTGTCGGGCGTCGCCGATCCGGGATGTGGCAGTGTCAGCACTCCGCAGCTGGGCACGCTCTTCTGCATTCCGCCCACGCAGTCTCCCGCGATCAACGCGGCCAGTGGTCTGCCCGGCCAGGGCCGCTTGAGTCTCCCCGTCACCGCGGAGTTCGGCCTGTAGCCTCCGGCGCCGCGGTCTACTTGCCGACCGAATCCGCCTTCTTGAACGCCGGCCGCGCCTCCAACCGTGCGACGTAGGACTTCAAGTTCGCCATCTCGTCCGGCACGCAGCCGAGCCGATTGCTCATGATCGCCGCGTGGCCGAGCATCGTGTCGGCCGCCGAGAAGTTGCCGATCAGATACTCCTTCCCGGCCAATGCGTCGTCGATCGGCGCCAGGGCCTTCGTCAGTAGACGCTGCGCCTGACCGAGCACCGTCGCGTCTCGACGATCTTCCGGCAGGAGGAGCGTGTGGACGACGATGGTGTTGACCGGCGGCATCACCATTCCCTCGCAGTAGTGAAGCCACTGGAGGTACGCCGGGTACTCCGGCGCGTCCACCGCGGGTTTGAGGCCCCCGTTCTTGTGGCGGTCGAGAATGTACTCGGTGATCGCGCCGCTCTCCCAGAGCGTGATGTCGTCATCCTCCAGCACGGGCACTCGACCGAGCGGATGGCGCGCGCGATGCGCGTCCGACTTGAGATCCTTCGGGTGAAACGCCATCTGATTCAACTCGTACGGGAGCCCCAGCTCCTCGAGCAGCCAGAGCGTCCGGACGGCGCGGGACATCGGGGCAAAGTGCAGCGTCAACATCGGGAGTCTCCTCTGTCGGTCGGGAATCGTTCCACCAGGCTGGCGACGGATGTGCCGGTCCCCTATAGGTCGCTCCCAGAACCTTGTCGACGGCCGGGGCGGACGGCGTCGGGACGTCGCATCGTACAACCAACACGGGGAGTCGTGCCATGAAGCCTGTCTGTCTCGTCATCGGAGCCGGCGCCGGAATCGGCGGCAACGTTGGGAAACGATTCGCGCGCGGCGGCTATCACGCCGTGCTGTGCAGACGAAGCGATGAGGACGGCCTCCGGACGCTCGTCGAGAGCATCGAGGCGGAGGGCGGCTCGGCGTCTGGCGTTCTGCTCAACGCCGCAGAACCCGACAGTATCGAAGACCGCATCCGCGCCGTCGAGACTGACATTGGTCCGATCGAAGTCCTCGTTTTCAACCTCGGCGCCCAGATCGGCGATCGAGCGCTGCAGGATACCAGCTACAAGGCCTTCGAGCTCGGCTGGCGGCTGGCGACGTTCGCGCTCTTTCGCGCCGCGTCGGCGATCTGTCCGCTCATGGAAGCGCGCGGCACCGGAACGATCCTGGTCACCTCGGCCACCGCGGCCGTCCGCGGCAACGCCGGCCAGCATTCCCACGCCGCGGCAATGGGCGGCCGCCGCATGCTCTGCCAAACCCTCAACGCCGAGTTCTCGTCCAAGGGTATCCACGTGGCACACGTGCTCATCGACGGCGCGGTCGACGCCCCCGACACCCTCGGCAAGATGCTCGGCCCCGAGCGCTTTCAGCAACTGCGAGAGTCCCGAGGACAGGAGCATGACGGGCTGATGCTGCCCGCGAAAATGGCGGAAACGTACTTTCACCTAGCGCAACAGCATCGCTCGGCCTGGACGCACGAGATCGATCTCCGGGCGTTCTCGGACCGCCCGTGGTGGAATCATTGACGATCACGTCCTGCAGGCGGCAACGCGACTAGGCGACGGGCTCTTCGCCGTCAGGGCCGACGCGGTACGGTGTCCAGACCAGGGTGAGCTCTTCGACGGCGAGATCCGACTTGCGGGGGCGGATGGCCACCTCGTCGCACTCGTAGGCCTCGGGGTCGTGGGCGTCGCGGACGTCGGCGAGGTCCTCTTCGAACTTGGCTTCGAGGTCGTCGAGGCGTCCACGGAGGGTCTCTACTTTTTCGGCCGCGCGGGAGACGTCGCCGCGTTCGCGCGCGGTGCGTCCAGCGCCACGCATCGCCGTCGTGGCACGTCCGACCGTGCCGACGCTGGCGGCCTTTCGGCCGAAGAGGGCACCGAGCACCGTGGCGCCCACCGAGATCATGGTCTGGGTCTTCTGCTGGCGATACTGGGACTGTTCGCGCTCGACCTTGAGCTCCGCCGTCTGGATGCGCTCGCGCATGCGTTGCAGTTTCGGTGTGTAGCGGGCGCGGAGCTTCTCGATGGCGAGGTCGCGAGCTTCGCGCGCCAGCTCGCGCACGCGCACCCGGAACTCGCCTTCGGTCTGGCCGGGTGTCGAGGTGACTTTCAGGGCCTTGCAGCGCCAGAGCGTGAGCGCCTTCGAGCGTCCAAGATGCGTCTTCAGCATCTTCTGCCAGCGCGGATACTGCTTGGCGTTGGCGGCGGCGGCCGGTAGGTGCGCAAAGCGGGCGGGTTCTTCGGGGCTGTCGTCGAGGTCGGGCGCTCTGCCTTCGCTCTCGCTGGCGTCGCCCCAGGGCGAGCCGCGGAGCCGACTGGCAAGCGGTGCGACGACCGTCAGACTCGACCACTCGTCGACCTCGGCGCGCGCGTTCACATAGTGCAGGGTGGCGGTCGCCAGGAGGCCGGGGCGGTAGAGCAGGTCGCTGTCGGCCGCGATCTGACGACGCACGGGAAGAAACCCTTCGGTGACATTCGGCGGTAGGACGGGGCGGGGTGCGTCGGCCGCTTTCGCCGGGGCGCGTGTGGCGGTGGCGGGTGAGGGCTTGGCGGCCGCGGCGCCGGTTGCGCGGATACGTGCGGATTTCTTACGTCCGGACGGCGGGGTCGCCGCGTCTCGGGCGGGCGCATCGTCGTTGGCGTTCGAGGGTGGCTGATCACCCGGGCCCGCGAGCCGCTTGATCTGCTCGCGCGTGAGCGGCCCTGCGAGATACGACAGCGCCCAGCGCGTGTGGAACACCACGGGCTCGTCGTCGTGCACGTTATGGAGGAGGAAGACGCGGCTTCCGAGGCCCGCGAGGGTCCGCTCCATGGCGGCGCGATCGAAGCCCGCCGCGGCGCCGGCGGCGGCACCTTCGAGGCCTTCCATGACGCGCGCCTTGTCGCGTTCGGTCTGCAGGCGGCCGAGCATCCAGGTGCCGCAGTTCGCGAGGCCTTTGTAGTCGAGGTCCACCGGGTTCTGGGTGGCGAGCACGACACCCAGGCCGTAGGCGCGGGCCTGCTTCAGGAGCGTCAGCATCGGCCGCTTGGACGGCGGATTGGCCGTCGGCGGGAAGTAGCCGAAGACCTCATCCATATAAAGCAGCGCCCGGAGGCTCTGCGTGCCCGGTTGCGCTCGCGCCCAGGCCAGGACTTCGTTCAACAGCATCGTCACGAAGAACATCCGCTCCGCATCCGACAGATGCGCGATCGAGATGATCGCCAGGCGCGGCGCGCCCTCTTCGGTGTAGAGCAGGCGGCCGACATCGAGCGCCTCGCCGGTCATCCAGGGCGCGAAGCCTGGGGATGCCAGGAGGTTGTTCAGGCGCATCGCGAGCGCGAAGCGCTCCTTGGCCGGAAAGAACGATTCCAGGTCGAGCACGCCGACCTGTTCGATCGGCGGCTTCTGGATCTCGCCGATCAGCGTCGCCAAGTCGCGATCCTCGCCCGCCCGCCAGGCGCGGTCGAGGAGCATCGACACCAGAATGTGCTCGCGACTCGTGATCGGATCCGCCTCGATGCCGAGGAGCGCCAGGAGCCCGGAGGTTGCCGTCTGCACCCGTTCGCGAAGAGCGTCGGCGTCTTCCGCAAGACTCGCCGCCGGCGCATTGAACGAGCGCAAGACCGTGAGCGGCACACCCGCCGTACTCCCCGGCGTGTAGATCGTCGCCTGCGCGGCTTTCTTGAAGCGGCCGACGCGAGCCGCGTCCTGGCCCCAGTCTTTGATGCCCTTCCGCCAGAGCTCGGCCGTCCAGGTCGCGTGCTCGTCGGGCGTACGACTGGCCCGCGCCGCCGCGCCCTCGTCGATCCAGGGTCGGAAGTCCGCGGGGCGCAAGCGCGGAAACGCCAGCAGCAAGTTCCCGAGGTCGCCCTTCGGATCGATCGCGATCGCCGGCACACCGTCGAGCGCCGCCTCTTCGAGCAGTCCGACGCCGAGCCCCGTCTTGCCGCTCCCCGTCATCCCGACGATCACCGCATGCGTCGTCAGATCCTTCGCGTCGTACAGGATCGGCTCGGGGCCCGTCTCGCCGCTCGCGAGATCGTGCGCCCGACCGAGATAGAACGCGCCGAGCTTCTCCAGCTTCTCGCTCTTCGTCACGAAAGCGAACGATGCCGCGCAGCAGCGGACGCGTCAATCAAAACGGGTGTATCGGCGGCCTAGGCGGCGACTTCGACTGTCGCGTAGAAATCGACCTTGCGTGTCGTGCGACGCGGCCGTACGAGCCGGTGTCGAGGGTTGGGGATCTTCAGCCCGTCCTCACGCATGCCACGAAGATGAGTTGCGAGCGCGCCCTCGATACGCCGGAGTGCTGTGTCGATCGTCTTCCCCGTCGCAACGCACCCGGGAAGATCCAGCACCGACGCGCCCCAGTCGCTCCCTGGATCCCTGTTGATTCGAACGAGATACTGCACTTTCTTCATCGCGAGGCCTCCAGCCTAGCCTGTCGCCGAATCGGGGTCGCGCCGCCTCTATCAGGCGGCCGGTGGTTCGGGTGCTGGTGCCGTCGTCGCCGATGATGGCGTACTCGTTTCGATCGGGCGGATCGTCGATTCCGGCTCCTCCGGCGGTGCCGCCGCTTGCGCCGCATACAGCAGCGCTGCACCCGCGATGCCTTCGAGTACCGCCGAGGCCCATCCAAACGCGCCCGGGCTGCCGTCCGAGAAGGCGCCGAAGACCCGGCCGCCGCAGGCGCCGAGCCAGATCATCCCGACCATGAAAATCCGGCTGCGGTGCAGGTACGGGTTCATCGCCGCGATGACCGTGAAGACTCCCACCACGGTGAAGATGCCGCCGTAGGCCGCGCGTACCTCGCCATGCACGAAGTTCTCGGTGGATTTCGGATCGACCGCAAAGCCCAGGACCCGCTCCATCACCATCTCCGGCTCGAGCAGCGCCGCCATCCCGAGGAGCACCATGAAGCCGCCGACCGCAGCCGTAATCACCCGTGGATTCATGGGGCGGAGCATAGCATCGGCAAAGGGTCGAGCAACCAGGCCCTTGGGGGCGTGGTGGGCGTGAGATCGAGCGAGCGGGCGGGGTGATCGCGGCGAAGGTCAGTCGCGGTCGGGTGCCCGCATCGCGTAAATCCGCGTCAGATCGACTTGGATGACGACCACATTCCGCGCCGCGCCGCTCCGCGATTGCCGCGCCTCCCGGATGCTGTCCGGCACCTCGTGCGCCCGCCCGTAGGCGATGAGCGCCGCGCCGTCCCGCCAGGTCGTGAACGCCACGCGCGGGTTCGTCGCCAAATCCTTCCGCCGGACCGTGTTCTCGTAAATCACCAGTCGAAGCGTCGCCCCCTCGAGCCGCGCGTGCACCGGCGCCGAATGCGGTTGCCCCTGCGGTCCGACCGTCGTCATCGCCACCAGCCCCGTGCCGCGCCAGAACTCGACCAATTCGGCTGCCGTCATCTGACGATCCGGAGAGCCGACGGAATCGCCGACCGCGGGTGAGGCGGTTGCGCTGGAGCGGTCGAGGAGTGCCTGGAGCGCCGCGAGTTCTTCTGCGGTTGGTGGGGGCAGATCGGTCTTCATGCGTTCTTCACCGTACTCGAGATGTGCGGACTCACTTCGTCAACCGCGCGCCCGTCCCGGAGCGTGATCATCCGATCCCCATACGCCGCCGCCCGAAGATCATGCGTCACGAGCACCACCGTGAGCCCGGTCTGCTCGCTCGTACTCTTGATCAGCTCGAGAACGTCTTGTCCCATCTTCGAATCCAGATTCCCGGTCGGCTCGTCCGCGAGTAGAAGGACGGGGTCTATCACGAGCGCCCGCGCGATCGCGACCCGCTGCATCTCGCCCCCGGACAGCTCGCCGGGCCGATGCCCCGCGCGATGACCCATCGAGACGAGGTCGAGCGCCCGCACCACCCGCTCTACGATCTCCCGTCGTGGCACACCGTCGGCTCGGAGCGGCAATGCGACGTTCTCCACGGCCGTGAGTGTCGGAAGCAGATTGAAGAACTGAAAGACGATGCCGACGTGGCGCCGCCGGAAGATCGTGAGCGCGTCGTCGCTCATCGTCGATAACCGACTGCCCTCGATGATGACATCGCCGGACGTCGGTGTGTCCAGGCCGGCCAGGAGATTCAGAAGCGTGCTCTTTCCCGAGCCGCTCGGCCCAGTGATGCTCACGAACTCACCCCGCAGGATGGCGAGATGCAGTCCGTCGAGCGCGCGCACCTTGTTGGCTCCGGATCCGAAATCCTTGGTGGCGTCTTCGATCTTGATCAGGATGTCTGTCACTCCGCCTACTCCCTCTGGACGCTTTCAAGGACCGTTCCTGCGGTGATCCTGCGCGCCGGGAGATAGCCTGCGAACGCGGCGGCGGCCGTCGTCGCAATCATCGTCGAGAACGCTAAGGTCAGGGGGAAGTAGAAGTCCAGCGACCACCCCATGTCGATACGAAGGGAGTGGGTGACCATGAAGAAGGAGGCGGCACCGCCAGCGATCACGCCGAGCAGTCCTCCTGTCAGACCCATGAGGCCGGCTTCAACAACGACCGCTCGCCTGATCTGTCCGCGGGTAACGCCAATGCTTCGCAGCAGTCCGATCTCTCGTCGCCGATCGAGGACGGATGCGAGGAGAAGATTGGCGACGCTGAGGATCGCGATCAGTGAGGCGAAGACCTGGAGCGAATCGAGTACCCGTAGCAGGCTGTGTACTCTTCCTTCGACCTCCTCACGAAACTCGACGTTCGTGATCATATTGACCTGCGGCTCGTCGGCTATCGCCACGGCGACGGCATCACGGACCGCGGCGACGCTGGCTTCTGGGGCCGTCCAAATTTTGGCGTAAGTCAGACGAGTATCCTGCCAGAGCTCTTGATAGACGTCGATGTCCACGAACACCGTGCCGAGATCGAAGGTGTAGTCTCGCACGACGGCTCGTACGGCGAAGGTTCTCATTCCGGCGGCAGTCGGTAGCGCGATTTCATCGCCGATCTCTGCGGAGAATCGAAAGGCGAAGCTCTCGCTTATGAACAAGGCGTCACCGCGCTCGGCTTCCTCGTACGCACCCGGGGTGGATTGAGTAATGACAAGGGGAGACTTGTCGGGTCGATTCGTCCTGTCGAACGCCACGATGACGATCGGGCTCTCCTCGAAAACGAGGAGAGCCTTCCGATAGCGCTCGACACTATGTACGTCAGGGATCCGCGCCAGGTCTGTCGCCAGCGTGCTCTGAAACGTAGTGGCTGCCAGTCCGGGCGAGGTGCCCACGATCAGATTCGAGTCGAACGTTCTGTCGAGCCAGCCCCGCAGGTTTCCCGTAATGCTGTAAACGACGGAGCCCAGTACGACGACCAGTGCATACCCGACCATGATTGCCGACGCGGTTGCCGCCGCGCGTCTAGGCTGCCTGGCGAAGAAGTCGGCCGCCAGATCGACGATCAAGGTCGCTCGTCCTTTCAGGGGGCGGACGATGGCCGCGACGAGGGTGACGAAGGCAGGGGCGAAGAGAGCCGACCCAGTAAGCAGAAGCCCGTGCCCGAGCATGATCCACGCCGTCTTGGTTCCTGGGGTTGGAAGCCGCAGGTCGGTTTTGAGTACGAGTATCGCGGTGAGAACCACGGCGGTTCCGAGGGCCAGCGACGTAGGAGTGATGGAGGGTTCACTGCTTCCCGAGGTCGATCGTAAGACTTGGGCCGGCGGTTGCCCGGCGGCGCGAAAAGCTGGCAGGCAACTAGCCAGGACGCAGGTGGTTACGCCGAGCGCGACGGCAATCATCGTTTCGCCGAGAGGGGGAGACAACTCCGCTCCCGCAACATGGGCGACGTACATCTCGGTGACTCCGGCCATTGCGGTGCTCAGCGAGAGCCGGGCGAGGAGGTATCCACCGAGGACACCGCCGGCGGAGCCCAGGAGGCCGACGAGCGTCCCTTCCGCCAGAAACACAGCGACGATCGATGATCTAGTAAAGCCGAGAGCTCGCGCGACGGCGATATCCCTCCGGCGTTGGTCCACGGAGATCGCCATCGTTTGGTAGATGATGAAGAACGCGACGATCATGGTCACCAGGCTTGCCAACCAGAGCGCAACGCGAAGAGATCCGAGTAGCGCCCCGAATTGCCGGCCACGAATCGAAGTTGGTTGTACTTGGGCTCGCCCGGCGAGGGCTTCCTGCAGCGCGGCTTCTACGGTTGGCTGATCCGCCCCATCTGCAAGCGTGATGTAGATCGCTTGGACGAGTCCAGGCTTGAGAAGGAGTCGCTGGGCATTGGGCAGATCGAGAAGGGCGACGGCACCGTCGTGCAGCTTCACGGGTCCCACAGGGTCGACCAGGCCTCTTATGGTGAAAGTTTGCAGACCTGCCGGGGTGCTGAGATCGATCGTAGCTCCGAGATCTAGATGCAGTCGTTCCATCAGAGGCGTGCCGAGCGCGATTGAGTCCAGAGAGTTCAGAAAGCTGATCTCGTGTCGTATGTGGACATGCTCGCGCGGGAACTGTGGATTGCGGTGCCCCACCTGTTCCAAGAAGTCGACTCCGAACACTGCGATGCGAACGTCGGGCTGGTCGATGGGTCGGAACGAGCCCTGCACGAGTGCCGAGGCATGCTGTACCCCTGGGACCTCTTGCGCGATGAGCGCGAGAGATTCCGGAATGCCACTTTCGGGTCCGGCAATCTGCAGGACGGCGTCCCCTGCGATCACGTCGACTCCGCGTTCGAACGCTCCTACGATGGAGCGGTTGAGCGTGGCCATGGCGACCATGCCTTGCACGCCGATGATGACGCCGAGGAGGGTCAGAGCCATGCGTGCAGGGTTCGAGCGCAGGTAGGGCAGGCTGACCGTGGAGAGTAGGGTGATCATCGCAAGGCTGCGGCGGGAGTCTCACGCCTCATCGTGAGGGTGTGAGGCTCAGCATAGTGGGGCGAAGACTCGCGAACAGTCAGGCTTTCGAGGATCCCATGTTCGAAGCTTGCGTGCTCCGCGTTCGAGAGTCGCGTGCATGCCTCGAAGGAGACGATGTCCAGGCAATCGGCCAGCGTTATGCTGAGCGCCGGTCTCGCTTCGAGTCGATGCGGGTGGGTCTCTTGATTGCGAAGGGCCGCCGCGCGTGCCGCCAGCTGAAGAAAATCGCAAGAATCCTGTCGGCTGCAGACCTGATCGGGCGGGAGTCCGCTGAGCGCCGCCAGCGATAGGGTTGGGTGGAGATCGTGCAGCCGGCGATCCAGCGTTACGTCGACACCTAGTAGCGGGAGAGTTTCCCGTTTCGTAGCTGAGCCGAGGCTGCGGAATCCGGCGAGGCGATCGCAGTGCGAAGCGTCTACCGGCACGACTTCGGACCCAGAGAGCGTCGCGGGGTGCGTTGCCAGGTGCTCCAGCGCCATCGTCTCAAGAGCGATCCTGCTGGGTCCCGGCGGTAGCAGTTCCAGGGAGCGGAGTGCCCGAATGACGAGTGCGCGTCCTTCCCGCGCTGCTTCCTGGACGGCACCGTGCTTGACGATCAGGCGCAGGCATTCCTGTAGATGGGATCGTCGTGGTTCGATCCAGAGCGCGCGTAAGGCCCGCCGCACCTGCGGAGTCCTTTGAGCGAGGATCACGGGTAGCGTCATCACCCCGTCTCTGATGTCAGCGCCATTCGCACGCCCGAGGATCGACGGCGAGCCTACGAGATCGGCGATGTCATCGCCGATCTGGAACGCTGCGCCGAGGTCTCGTGCGAAATTCTGCAGTGAGAGCTGCACAGCGAGCGGTGCCCCGGCCAGTTGGGCACCGCAATGCGCTGCCAGCTCGAAGAAGGCGCTCGTTTTTTCTCGCACGATGGAGAGTCGAGCTAGCGGGGTGCATGGTTGGCGTAGTCCGAGGAGCTCTCGCACCTGGCCGCGGCAGGTTCGAGTCACGGCGGACGCGAAGGCGCCTCTTAGCGGTCTGGGAAGGCTCGCGACGAGTGCGCTCGCGAGATGGAGCAGCGCTGTGCCGGCACGAACCGCGGTGTCGAGTCCTCGAGCTCGATGCAGGGCGGTCGCGTTGCGTCGGGTTGCCGCATCATCGACGATGTCATCGTGGACGAGCGAGCCCAGGTGGGCCAGTTCGATCGCAGCAGCGGCTCGTTCGAGGTCGGCGACGATGGTTCCAGGGAGACGGCCTATCGAAGCTTGCGCACAATGCCACAGCAGGCGGGATCGCAAGCGTTTGCCGCCCGCGAGAATGATCGGCATCGCGGGGCGGGCTGCGGGTGTGGCGAGGACCTCGGTCTGAATGCGTCGGCCGAGGCGACCCAGGAACGCGTCGATCGTGTGGGTGTCGTGCCGCTTGAGCACGTCTATCTCTTGCGTCGGTTCGATGTTCCTGACGGGCGCTTCCGGCGAGGCTTTTGTGAAGGGCGCGACGTTGAGACCTTCGCGTTCGCGTCGGGGGGCTCCCACGCCTTCAGTACCTCGGCGCAGTGCGCGAGCCACTTCAGGTGGGCCTCGGCGCGGAACAACGCCGCGTCGGCTGCCAAGGAGTTGAGGAGGCGTTCTTCGGAGTCGAGGGGCTCGAGGCCCCGTCGGTAGGTGGTGAGCTGGGTCAGGTGCTCGCGGTAGACGTGTTCTTGGCGCGCGAGCTGATCGAGGGACGGATCGAGCGCCTTGGTGTCGAGCATCAGGAGACGAATGAAGATTTCGTCTCGAATCGGTTGCGGACTCCGTGGTGAGCGGCGGAGCCAGGTGTCGAGAGCACGGCGTCCCTTCGGGGTCAGGGTGTACACCCAGCGACCGATGTGTGAGTCCCCTTGGTCGAAGCGGCCCTCGACCAGGCCCCGGGTGCGGAGATCTTTTAGGGTCTGATAGATCTGGCCGAAATTCAGCGTCCAGGCTGGACCGACGCGTTCCTCGAACGCCGACTTGATGCGATAGCCGTGTAGCTCCTGTCCATCCAATAGTCCGAGGATCGCATAGCGAAGCAGCATGTTGGCTCCTATCTTGGGGCCGCGAGCGCCCCTCGGTTCCGATCGCGAGAAGACCAACATTCTCTGGGAGGTCGTGCTCCCGTGTCAACGAATCTGCGCCGTCTCTCCATAGATAGATGTGACATATAGGGCCGCGCCAGACCGCATGGTTGAGTCCAGGTTGCCGCTCGTGCCCCACGCGTCCTTGCGCTCCCTCCACCGATCTCGTACCGTTTTGACGCGATGAGGCGGCCGGGGCGGCGGAGCCTACTAAAGGCGCACATTCGGACTGTGATGAACGACGAGGTCGTTACGGTCGGGCCGGATACGTTGTTGGTGGACGTGGCGCGTGAGGTGGCGGCGTACAAGATCGGGGCGGTGCTGGTGATCGATCGGCGGAAGAAGCTGCTGGGGATCATCAGTACGAGTGATTTGGTGGCCTTTCTGCACGATGGTGGGAAGCTCGACGCGACGGTGGCGCGTGACGTGATGACGAAGAAGCTGGTCGCCATCGACGAGTTTGCGCCTGCGGAAGAGGCTGTGGGGGTGATCCGGAACGCGGATATCCACTACCTGCCGGTGACGCGCGCTGGTAAGCTGGTCGGAATGGTGAGCGCCTCCGATCTCATGCGGCATCTGCTGCAGAGCTATCCCGATCCCGACATTGCGTAGCGGGTCGACAGCGCGGCTGATCGCGCTGGTGGTGGCCGCGGTGGCGTTACTGGCCGGGGCGATCGTGGTGCGGGCGCAGCCGGGAACCCGGCACGGACTGACCGCCATCAAGCTGGCGCCGCCGCACGGACGTGGGACGGTTGGCGCGGTGCAGTACGTCACCGCACACGGCACCTTCGCGGATGGCAACTACCGGAACATCACGCAGCAGGTCGAATATCGCTCGAGCAACCCGAAGGTGGCCGTGGTCAAGAACGAGCGCGGCCAGAAGAGTCGGATCGATCTCGTCGGTGAGGGGCGCGCGACGATTTCCGCGGTCGATCCGCTGACGCGCGTGACGTCGACCGACAGCGGTGGGGACATGACACTGCGCGTGGTCGGTCGGGCCGAACGCCTGACGATGAAGCCGATCGATGTACAGCGCGCCGTGGGGGAGTTCCACCACTTCACGGTCACGGCGCACTACGCGGGTGGGGAAACCCGCAACCTGACACAGCAGTGCAAGTATCGATCGAGCGATCCCAACGTCGCGCTGGCGCGAAACATCAAGGGCGACAAGAGTCGTGTCGAAGCCGTCGCCCCGGGCACGGCCACGATCGTGGCGGTGCATCCGGAGAGTGGGCTCACGACTGATGGCGCCACCTTCGCGGTGCTTGGCGCGCTCGAGCAGATCTCGCTCGCGCCGCAGCATCCGCGCCGCGCGCTCGGCGAGGTGCAACACTACACGGCGACGGGTCACTACGCGGGGGGCACGGTTCGCAATCTCACGCAGCAGGTCGAGTACGCGACGAGTGACAGCACGGTGGCGACCGCGCCGAATGCCAAGGGGAATCGTAGTCGCATCGCGACCGTCGCGTTCGGGACGGTGACGATCTCGGCGCGTGATCCCGCCACCGGTATCAGTTCGAGCGACGGCGGTGGGGACGCGCAGCTGACGGTGTACGATCCCGCGGCCCCGAAACCTCGGGCAGACAAGGCCCCGGCGCGCGGCGCCCAACCGTCAGCGGTCGTGTGTGGTGACGCGAGCGGTGACGGCGCGATTGGTCTCAGCGATCCGCTGTGGATTCTCGCGGGGGCGGTCGGCATCGCGGAGTGCCCGCTCGCGGTGTGCGACGTCGACGCGGATGGTGACGTCACGGTCGGCGACGCGACCACGGTTGGCTGGGTCGCCATCGGGTACGACATGCCGCTCAGCTGTCGTCGCGCCGCGGGATCCTGATCCGGGAAATCCAGCTCTACTCGGGTTGGAACATCTTCATGAAGTGGCCAAACGCGATGCGGCCGCCCTGCACCGTCAGCTCGCCCTTGGCCAGTGCTGCGAGCGCGCTTCGGCGCTGCGCCATGATTTCCTTCCAGAGCTGCGAGTCGACCACGACCGTGATGTCGGGATCGGCGGGGAACTCGTCGCGGATCTCCGCCACGCCGCGGCGGACGAATACGGCGTAGGACTCGCCCGTGTCGGGAAAGCGGAAGCCCACCTCGGTGTAGGCGTCCTCCGCCTTGGCGGGGTCGAGGAAGACCGGCAGCGCGTGCATGATGGCGCCGATCGGAAACGTCGCGAGCACTTCGGGCGGTGTATCAGCGAGCGCGGGCGGGGTGAGGGTCAGGCCCTCGGCTTCGAGCGCTTGCGTGAGGTAGTAGTTGCGGCCGTTCGCGCTCAGCTCTTGCTCGGCGAGGGCGCGGAGGCTCGTGATGCGCAGCGCGCGCGCGGCGTCGTCGGTGGGATTGAGAACGCGAAGATGGTCGGCGAGTTCGAGCGCCCATTGATGTTGTCCGCTGGCCGCGGCGTCTTCGGCCTGGCGGCGGAGCGCTTCGGTGCCGCCCGCGAGGCGCTCCATGTGCTCGGCACGTGCCTGATGCGTCATGGTGCCGAGACCCGTCGCGTTGCCCCCGAACCACCCGAGATAGCCCTGGAAGATGGCGCGCACCGACCAGTCGACACGGCCGTAGTACTCTTGGAGGTAGGGCTGGTCGGCTAGATGCGGTGGCAGCTTCACGCGCTCGACGATGACCTCCGGGTCGAGTCCGAGATTGATGAGGCGGACGGTCTGATCGTGCACGTACTGGATGGCATCGCGATAGTTGATGAGCGCGACCAGGACGTCGTTGGCGCCGCTGATGGGGCGGGTGTGGCTCGGCACCAGATGCAGCGGGCGGAGCGCGCGCATCTTGTCGAGGCTTCGTACCCAATCCATGACGTCGCGGTAGGCGGTGCCGCGGATGGCGTAGAGATTCGGAAACGAGTGATAGAAGTTGTCGCCCGGGAGCAGCACGCGCTTGTCGGGAAGCCAGACGAAGATCTGATCGGGTGTCTCGCCGGGCGCATGCACGAGCTCGAGGCGGATCCCGGCGATGGTCAGCTCGGTACGGTCGCCGGTGAAACTGTGCGTCGGGCGGAGGAGGGCGGGCGTCGTGGTGTCATCGACGGTGAGGCGCGGGCCGATGCCGGCGTTCACGAATTCTTCGGGGCCGAGCATGGTGCCGAATTGTCGCATTGCCCGGCGATAGATGATGGGACGGATCTGGTTGGCGATGCGGTCGATGAGCTCGACAGTCGTGGCGTGGGCGTGGACTTCCGGCTCGTCGTCGCCGGCGAGGACAGCGGCACCGAAGATGTGATCGGCGTGATTGTGCGTATAGATGATGGCACGGACCGGTTTCGAGGTGATCGCGTCGAAGGCGGCCTTGACGGGACGCGCGGCCTCGGCGCTCTCCATGGCGTCGACGATGATGACGCCGTCGGTGCCCTCGATCAGGATCGAGTTGGCGAGGCCGTAGCCGATCGCGACGTGGACGCCGTCGGTGACCTCGATCACGCCCTTGGTGAACTGCGCGCTATGCGCGGCCAGATCGGGATGGCTTTTCGCCGGGGCGGAGCTGCGAGGATTGGCGGCGGGGCGATCAGTGCAAGCACTGGCGACCGCCCCGGCGACCAGGAGCGCGAGGCAGACGGTGGCGCCTCGCCTTGCGGGTGCGTTCAGTGGCTCACCCGGGTCCCCCACGCGGTGCTGAGCGGTGGTCTTCGGGCGGCGGACTGCCGCAACTCCGTCCGGGCCATCATCGGCGCCAATGTGGTGCCGTGCCGCCGTGCGAGCATCAGGACCTCGCTGAGGGCCACATGTCGCGTCGCAGGATTCGGGTGGTTCGCGGCGACGAGATCGAGTGCCTGGCGCGCGCTTTGCGTGCCAATGCCGCCGAGGCCCCGAATGATCGCGCGTCGGAGATCGGGATCGCGGGTGTCGAGTTCGCGGAGTAGGGGGCGCACTGCTGTGTTGTTGCCAAAGCTTCCGAGCGAGGTCGCCGCGGCGATGGCCAGGGCGCGATCGTGTCCCTTCAGCATCTTTTCGAGCTCGAGGTTCACCGCCACGCTTTGGTGGCCCCGGACCGCTTGCATGACGGCGCCGAGATCGGGGCCTTGGTTCTCGCGGAGCATGCGTGCCCACGCCGTCGGGCCGAAGACGAGGCCGCGGCGCTCGGTTTCGTGGAGGAGCGCGAGGCGCGTCTCGATCGGCACCGTCGGGTCGAAGACGAGCTCGCCGATGCGCGCCGCTTCGGTGCGCGTCAGCAGTGGGGCGTTGCCGGCAAGGGCGAGATCACGGAGCGCCGAGCGCGCCAGCGCGGGCGCCGGAGACACGACGAGTTCTATGGTGAGGGTGCGGAGGCGCGCGCCACGTTCGGCCGACTGCGGCATGTCGGCGATCGCAGTGTAGCTCCGAACGGCCGTGAGATAGGCGGAGCGATTCGCCGGGGTGAGCGGCAGGTTCTCGACCGCCGTTGGCAGCGAAGTCCACTCTACGCTGGCCGCGACGGTCGTTTCCGCGAGTGCTACGCTGGCGGCGATCGGGCGCAGGAAGAGCACGGCGTCCTGTCCCACGGCGTAGGGTGGGCGTTCGTGTCCGTCGCGGGCGAAGGTCAGGCGGCCAGGCGGGACGTTGCCACGGATGACCTCGAGCACTTCGGCCTCGACGACCGGATAGGGTGTCGGCGGCTCGCCGATGGGGATCTCCCACTGCGGGTGCACGATCCGGGCGTGGACGATGATCTCGGCCTCGAACGTGCGCTGCCAGAGGGTGCGCTCCAATGTGGGCGCGGGTTGATCGGCTGCCTGGGCGAGCGCGACGCCACCGCTCTGCAGCAGAGCGATTCCCACCGCCATCGCCATGCCCAGTCGCGCTTGTTGCCATCCGCCCATCATCCACACCCCCTAATCCACACAGCATATCGGGCGCCGGGCGTGCGTGCGAGGGGCCTCCGTACCGGCGAGCGCCTTTTCAGTACGAGCGGGGGAGGCCGAGGATGTGCTCGCCGACGTAGTTCAGGATCATTTCCTTCGAGATCGGGGCCGTCCGCATCAGCCGGGTGCGCTCCCAGTAGCCGATCACCCCGATGTCTTCCGAAAAGCCCGCGCCCCCGTGGGTTTGGATGGCGCGGTCGGCGGCGTCGATGGCGAGATCGGTCGAGAGGTACTTGGCCATGTTGGCGTACATGCCGGTTTCGGCGGCGTCGACCTTGGCGTCGTACGCGGCAGCGGCTTTGTAGGTAAGACCACGCGCGGCCTCGATCCGGATCCGGAGGTCGGCGAGCGGGTGTTGAATGGCCTGGTAGGCGCCGATCGGCTTCTCGCCGAAGACCACGCGTTGGCCGGCGTAGTCGATGGCGCGATCGAGCAGATACTCGGTCTGACCGCAGGCGCCGGCCGCGATCAGGATGCGCTCCGGATTCAACGTCGAGAACATGACCGCGCCGCCCGCGTGCTCCTCGCCGACGAGGTTCTCGAGGGGGACCTTCACCGCGTCGAAGTGGACGGTGAACTGGCGCGCGCCCTCGATGGCGCGCATCGGCAGCGGTGTCAGCTCGACGCCGGGCGCGTGGCTGTCGACGACGAACACCGACAGGCACGCCGTCTTCGGCAGACCCGCGCTCTTGATTTCGTCCCGCGAGCGCGTGCGCGCGATGACCATCACGTAGTCGGATTGATCGATGCCGGTGATGAACGTCTTCTCGCCATCGAGCACGAAGTGATCGCCCGCGCGTTTGGCACGCGTCGTCATGCGAAACGAATTGGTGCCCGCGTTCGCCTCGGTGATGGCAAACGCCATCTTGATCTCGCCCGTGGCAATCTTCGGCAGAAACTTGTCCTTCACTGCGTCCGATCCCGCGTTGGCGATGCAGAGCGCATCCATACTGGTGAGGAGGTAGAGCGGGTGACCGAAGCCCTTGCTGGCCATGGCGTCGCAGGCAGTCGCGCCCGCGGTGAGACCCATCGCCGTCCCACCGTACGCCTCGGGAATGAAGGCGCCGAGCAGTCCGGCCTCGGTCATCGCCTGCCAGAACTCTTCCGGCACCCGTCCTTCCTGCGCGAGCGAGCGCTCGAATTCCTGGTGCCGGCTCTCGAACGGGCGCAGCATACGCGCGCACGTGTCCCGGATCATTGCCTGCTCGTCGCTCTGCCCGAAGGTGTAAGTGTGCATGCGACCGGGGCTAGCACGGGCGTGGGGGTGGGTCCAGAAACCGTGGCGTTACAGCTGGCTCTTCCGCCGCGGCTTCCGCTCTGGGGGCGCCTGGCTGTAGTCGCCGAACGGCCCGTCGCGCTCGGTGACGGCTGCGCGGACGCCCTTATCCATAGACGTTGTCACGAAGCCGCGGCCCTCGGGCGTGTTTCGCATGATGCCGTCGAGCACCGGGCCGAGATACTGCGTGCTCTGGATGCCCATGTTCTCGAACGCTTGATTGACGATGAGCTTCATCGCGGCGAGCTGGGTCGCGGGGAGCTGCGCCAGCCGGCCGGCCCAGTGGTCGACGGTGGCATCGAGTTCCTCGAGCGGGACCGCGAAGTTGATCAGGCCGATCTCCACCGCTTCCTTGCCGCTCACCGGGCAGCCCGTCAGCGCATAGAACTTCGCCTTGGTGAGCCCCAGGCGGTAGATCCACATGCCGGTCAGGTGGCAGCCCCAGACGCGCGAGTAGGGCGTGCCGAACTGCGCGTCTTCCGAGGCGATGACGATGTCGGCGCAGAGCGCCAGCTCCGAGCCGCCGCCGACGCACCAGCCGTGTACCTTGGCGATGACTGGCGTCAGGCCGCGCCACACCTGCATGAACTTCGGGACCGGTCCGAGAAACGGATTGGCGACGGCCGCGGCATCCCGCCCAGGATCGTACTCGTCCTCACCGAGTCCCGGAAAGTGCTCCAGACCGCCCGAGAAATCGAAGCCGGCACAGAACGCATCGCCTGCGCCCTGGAGGATGATCACCCGGATGTCGTGGTCGCGATTGGCATCGCCGAGCGCATCCTCCAGCTCTTCCCACATCTCGGTCCGAAGCGTGTTGTGTTTCTCCGGACGATTGAGCGTGATCGTCGCGATGCGCTCATCCTTACTATACTCGATCATCGTGTAGGGCATGGGGCGCTCCTTACCACCGCTCGCCGAACGGGCGGAGGTCGTGCTCGAAGGTCCATGCCGAACGGTCCTGCATGTGCACTGCGTAGTAGGCGTCGGCGATCGCACTCGGCTTCAGGAAGAACTCGTCGGGTTTGTCGCCCATGAAGCTCCGTGTGAGCGGCATGTCGATCACCCCATCAATGATGGCGAGCGACACGTGAATGCCCTCGGGCCCGAGCGTCCGCGCCATCGACTGCGCGAACAGACGCTGCGCGCCCTTGGCGGGCGCAAAGGCCGCCATGCTCGCGCCGCCCCGGAGCGACGCCGTCGCGCCCGTGATCAGAATCGTGCCCGCGCCCTTCTTCTGCATGTCGGCCGCCGCCTCGCGCGCGCAGTGGTAGAGCGCGAGGACGTTCACCCGCCACGCGCCTTCCATGGCCTCGACATCGACCGTGCGGAAGTCGCCGAAGACGGCATTCCCGGCGTTGTGGATGAGGACGTCGACCGGCCCGAGGTCTTTGCGGACTTTCGCGAACGTCGCGGCGACGGCTGCGCCGTCGGTGACATCGGTCGGGTAGGCGTGCGCGCCCTTGATCTCGGCGGCCAGCGCCGCGAGCTTGTCGGGCGTGCGCGCGCACATCGCCACGTCGTAGCCCTCGGCCGCGAACTTCCGGACACACGCGACACCCGTGCCGGGACCAACGCCGGTTACGAGACAGACCCCCTTCGCCATACCGTTGCCTCCTTCGCGTTGTCCGCTGCGACATCTCGTCGCGTGTGGGCATCGCCGCTTTGTGATGTGTGCGCAGCTTCCCGACGGGATGCCGTGCTTCCTCGCTCAGTGCAATGCGCGCGGAGCTACTGCAACCTGATGATCGGGGCAGATAGCTGGCGCGCTGTCGATGCCGGAGCTAAGTCGCGATCTCGCGAGGGCTGGCTGCGGCGGGCGATCTGACGAGACAGTATTCGGGGCCTCGATTGCGGTCGGCGACCCGGCGAGGGTAGGGTGCCTGCGTGCGTTGGCCCACGCTCTTGTTAGCCCTCGGGCTCGTGTGGTTGGCGAGCGCGCCGGCCGTGGCCGCTTCGCGTGGTTCACGGGAGGCGGAGCTGCGCGAGACGCTCGATGCGCTCCTCGTGCTCGAACGCGAGGATGGTGGTTGGACGTACGAGCAAGGCGAGGGCGTGCGGCCCCGGCCGTCGACCATGCCGTTGCAGATCGCGGAGCGCATTGCGGGCACGTTCGGTCTCGCAACGTGGGACACCGTCGTCATGCGGAGTCCCGGCACGCCGGCGGCGGGACTGCTCCTGCTCGACGCGTACGATCTCACCGGGCGCGAGGAATACCTCGAGGCCGCCGTCCGTACCGGTGACGTCGTCTTGGCCGCACAGCTCGGATCGGGGGGTTGGTTTTCCGAAGCGCCGATGGAGGGGGACGCGATGGCGGCGTGGTTTGCCGTTCCCATCCGTCGCTCGAGCCTCGATGACGACGTGACGACCGGTGCCGTCCGCCTGCTGCTCGCGCTCTGGGAGCGCACCAAGGAGCGACGCTATTGGTACGCCGCCACGCAGGGGCTCGAGCTGTTGAAAGCCGCGCAGCTTTCGTCGGGCGCGTGGCCGCTCGTCTGGCGTCCGATGTGGAAGCAAACCCTCATCCCGACGTTCGAGGATCGCGCGACGCTGAACGACGGCGCGACCAGCCTCGAGATCGAGACCTTCTTGATCGGCGGCACCGTGCTCGAGCGCGCGGACTTCACACAGGTCGCGCTTCGCGGTGGCGACTGGTTGATCCAAGCGCAACGCGCGGCGCCACACGCCGGATGGGCGCAGCAGTACGATGATGCCGGCAACCCGACGCACGCCCGGCGCTTCGAGCCACCGGCGCTCGCAACCTGGGAGACGCGCTACGCCATGGAAGCGCTCCTCGCGCTCGCCGCGGCCACCGGCGAGCAGAAGTACTGCGCGCCGCTTGCCAAGGCCGTCAGTTGGTTGCAGAGCGCCGCGCTCCGCGACGGTTGCTGGGCGCGCTTCTACGACATCGAGACCGGCGAGCCCCTGTATGTGAATGATGACGGTCGCCACGTCGCGAATCCCGCCGAGGCGCACCGCCCCTACGATTGGGAGGGGGATTTCGGCGTCAGCCACGTGCTTCGGAGGCTGGGAGCCAAGCGTGTCGGCCGGGCCGCACTCCCCATCCGACCAGTGGCGGGCGACCCCATCCGGTGTCGGGACCCCGGCCAGCCACCGTTCGATGCGCGGAAGACCGGTGATCCTCGGTTGCTCGTCGCGCATGCCGCCCGCGTGTTGGCGACCCTCCAGCCCGCGGTCCCCAATCCGTGCAAAAGACCCGCCTAGAGCGCCGGTGACGGCAGACAATGTCGAACAGTGTTTCGTTGTTGCGACATTGAGGATTGGTCGCTAGTCTCCCGCCGATGGCTACCGGTGCCGATCGCCAGCAGGTCCATCGGGGCCCGATTCAAGGGGCAGTCGCCGTCGGCGAAGATCCCGACCGCTGGATCGACGTCGTCGAGAAACTCGAGAACGGAGGCGCCCCCGACCTCCAACGCGTGAGAGACCGCGCCGCCGCCGCCGTCCTGAAGATGGAGGACGAGGAGAACGGCAACGCGCCTGTGTTCATTAAGAGGCACGGCGAGCGCCGCCTCCAGCACGAAGCACGCGAGGCGCATTTCACTCGGCCGCCCGGCGAACGTTGCTGGGAAGCCGCAGAGGTCCTGGCGAGGTGTTCGGTTGCCACGCCAAGAGTGCGCGCGTCACTGCAGGTCGTCCAAGGCACGTATCTGCTCGCCGACTACTTCGTCGCCGACGGAATTACGAGCGGCCCATCGTTCAGTACCCTGCTCGCGTCACGCGAACTCGGCGCCGGCGCCCGCAGCCGACTCCTGACCGATCTCGCTCATCTCGTCGCCCATCTGCACTTGAAGGGCGTCTTCCACAACGATCTCAAGCCCGCCCATGTGTTTCGGCTCGAAGACGGCTCGCTCAGTTTGATCGACCTGGAGTTTCTGGCGCTTGTCGACCGACGGACGCGCCGGTACGAGGTCGCACGCTACGGCGACATCACGACCCTGATGCGCGAGTTCGAGCCGCTGACGACGAGCGCGGAACGGCGGGCCGTTGGCGAGACCTACAAGCGCGCGAGCGGGCTTTCCGCGACCGAGCCGTTGACGATGCAGTATCATTGGGTGCACGGGTCCCGTAGTAGTGATGGCGGGCGGGGTCGCCGCCGTCGCGGGTCGCGATGAGGCTCGCAGCCGAATCCTTGCGGGTCTCTGACCCCGCTGATACAAGCCGGCCTTCCGCATGAAGCGCCCCGCAGCGAGCGGAGCGCCGCCCACCGCACCTTCGTCCCCGTCGTCTAGCCTGGCCTAGGACACCGGCATTTCACGCCGGCGACACGGTTTCAAATCCCGTCGGGGACGTGTACCTTATTATTCACCTCGGCCGCGAGGACGCGGTCGAGGGTGATCTGCGCTTCGAGCCTGTAGGTCCGCCGATCGTCGGGGAGGGTGATGGGCGTGAACCGCACGCGATCGACCAGCAGCTTCTGCAAAGCGTGGCGCGCCGCGACGACGTCGCTCCGGAGGACTTCGCCGATCCGTCCCAAGTGGTCGTCGAGCACTCGATCGAGGTGCTCGAAGTCGAGCGTAGTGGCGGGGACGCTCTCGATCGCCCGGATGTCGGTCGTCAGACCCTTCGCGCGCTGCTCCTTCTCTTCGAGGCGTGTGAGGAGCGCGTCCCGTCCCCGCCCGGCTTCGACAGCGCGAAGGAGATTCTCGATCTTGCGTTCCGTCTTCATGAGATGTGATTTCAGATCGGGCAGTCGGTCGGGTTTGGCGGCGAGACGCTGGCGGAAAATCTCCCGGGCTCGGACTCCAGTTAGGCCGATGCCCGAGGTGTCGTGCTTTGTCTGCATGCCACCGGTGTTCGGGTTGCGCTTCTTGAGTTGGGGCTAGGGTGAGGAATTCGAGCGGGACACTCCCCGATCAACATTAGCCGAGCGAGCCGCTTCAGCTTCTCGCCTACGGACTCACACAACGAGTACAATTCGTACGAGGGTCTGGACAATTCTGAACGAATCCCTAGGGACCTCCTGAAGTTCCTCCCTGTCGCTTCAACACCTGCCCCATGGAACGCTTCCTGCTTGGCCCTCACGGGAGAGGGGCGCGCGAGCGGAACGAACGTCCTCAAAGCGGGTGTCGATGCTAAAGACAGATGGGGCTGGGTCGGCTGGGCCAGACGTGCACCGGACCGACGTGCCTAGCGGTCAGGAGGACTACAAGGCCAAGGCCATGGTCGTCGCGAGCTTCATCGCGCTCCTTGGCGCCTTCATGCTGCCGCAGATCGACGCTCTCTGGCAGCGCTCGGGACCCCTCCACGAGGCGACTGGTGTTCTCTCCGAGGTTGCAGCTCCCGAGAGCAATTCCACGAGGCCCGTCGGAAGGGTTGGCGCGCGTAGTTTCCAGGAGCCTGCAGGGAGGCATTGCCAGCGAGAAGTTTCGCCCACCGATGCAGATAGCGCCGCGGAACTCTGCCCGTCGCCGGACTCTGTTCGCTCCAAGGCGTCGTACGCCGCCAGCGTGTCAACGTCGACGTCCCGCGGAACCAAGCGACGCGACGCGATACGCGATCCGTAGGTTCGGGAACGAGCCCCCGAACAGCTATGTTTCGACCGTTGGTCCAGCGCTGCTGCCCGCCCCGCACTTGATCTCATGGCGAATGAGCGCGCACCCACGACCTGACCTCTGCAGAATTCGCAATCAGGAAGAACTGGGTAACAAGGTTGCTCGCTGCAAGGAATCGCTCCGGACGCTCTGTACGGATCGAGAACTTTACGAAGAATCGGCACGATTGGCGGAATATGTTGCTTGCATCCGTACCATACGTGTAGATGGGTCCAGCCAAGGTCTCGAACTTTCTATCGGTGAGGCGCCCCCCGCGGAGCAGGGCGGGTAGACCTCGAATTTTTCCCACGACTGTGTCGAAGTGGCCGGGCCACGCTTGTACAGCCTCGATCCTTGCGTCGCCGATCCTGATCTCGAGGAGCGGCTGGATATGTCCGCTGTCCGTCGCCAGGCATGAGGGCGCACCCTCACCGCGGAGCTTGCGCTTTGCCTCGTCGAGCGCTTGCCCGGTGGCAACGAGGCGGCGCCTCGTCGTCACGAGCTCCTGGCCCTGGTTGTTCAGCCGATTCCGGGCTCGCGCCAGTCTTCCTTCTTGCTCCTGTAGCCTCTTCCGCGTCTTGCCGAGCTCTTGATTCTGCTCGTCGAACCTACGGCTCGTTTCTCCCAAGTCGTCGCGAGCGTTCGCCAGAGCCCGATCTTGCGCGCCCAGCTTGTCCACAGCCTTGCTGAGCTTCTGCCGTTGCTCGTTCAGTAGTTCTCGGGATTCTGCTACCTCCTGCTCCCGCCGTGTCAGCTTGTCCTGAGCCTCGCCGAGTTCCTCCCGTTGCTTGTCCAGTTGATCATCCGCAACCCAAAGCTTTCCGCGAAGCTCCGCCAGCTCCATATTCTCTTGATCCGACAAGTAGAGGGCTCCGAAGAGGAAGCTTATGGCAAGCAGAAGTACGATAAGCTCGGTCATCGTTGATTCAACGACGTTTGAGCCACCCGAGCCTTGGTCGTCCACTCAAACCCGCCTACCGGCCACTCCACCACGAGCGTACGGACCTCGTGGCCCGAACCGGCCACGTCACGACATGACGTGCGGTGGCAGCTGAGCTCTCAACGGCTCGAGTGAAAGCTGCCCGCCAACGCTCTCCGAGCGCAGGTCTCGGCGCAAGTACCCCCGCCAACTTCCCCAGATCATCAAGCGCGCTCGCGGCGTTCCTGACTGCACCCTCTAGCCCCTCGAGCGATTCCTCGATCTTTTCCCGGAGCAGCCCGGAGGGCACATCGACCGCCTGGATCTTCTCCGCAATCGCATCTCGAGGCACATCTACCGCCTCGATCTTCTCGCGTAGCGGAAGATCGATATGGTCCAAGCGTCCCCCGAGCGCACTGAGCGAACCCTCCAGCGCTTTCAGGGCGACGTTCGCGTCCGCTAGCGCAGATGTCGTGCCTCTCATCGCGGCATTGATGCTCTCCTGCACGACATTCTTCGGGACATCGATTTCGATCAGCCGCTGCGCGATGCCTTCTACGGCCGTCCCCGTCGATTCGACGTGCGTAGCGAGTCGCGTCAGGCCGCGCTCTGAGCGGTCGATCGCCCGGTCCACACCGGAGAGCGTCGTCGCGAGCTTCTCTCGGAGAATCCCTGGTGGTGCTTCAACCGCTTCCAACTTCTCGCGAATGACTCCTTCAGGAATTTCGATCGCGTCAAGCTTCTCTCGAAGGATGCCGGGTGGTACGTCAAGCTCTTCTAGCTTCTGCCGAACAATGTCGTCGGGAACATCAATCGTTTCCAGCCTCTCGCGGATGATGCCGCTCGGAATGTCGACCGCGTCGAGCGCGGAGTTCACGCCTTCGAGACTGCCTACGACCGCCCTCAGCGCTTCATCCGCGCCTTCGAACGCTTGGTCGATTCGATTGCGGATCATACCTGAGTCGATGTCGATCGCCTTGACCCGATCGGCGAAAGCCTCGACCACACCGGCGATGGTCGCAGTCGTCGCCTCGACTCTGTGAGCCAGCTTCTCGCAGCTTGCGGCGAGCCGTTTCTGCGCTTCGGCGACTCGCTCCGGCGCGGGCACGACGAACTGGCGCAGCCACACGCGCAAAGTGAGACCCACGATCGTGCTCACCAGGGCTATGCCGTTCTGCCCGATGAGGCGCTGCACGAGGCTCGGATCGCGTGTATACAGCAGCAGCGAGATCGTCAGGGAAACGAGCGTGAAGAGAAACCCCATGTAGTAAAGGCTGTCGGCGAACTGTTGCGAATCGCGCAGCATTGGATCCAGACGCGGCATCCAGAAGTAGTACCCGAACATCGTTGCCACGACGAAGCCGGACGCTAGAAGATGTCCCGCTGGTGCGAACATATTGAGCAACGTCGAGCCAAAGGCGCCAATACCCAAGAACGCGAGAAAGTAGCGGGCTAACTTGCGGGCATTCGAATTAGGTGCGACTTCTTGTTGCACTGGATTGGCTCGCCTGTGTTGATCGTTCGTACCGCGTTCGTACGCTTGAGGCGGAGCGAGGCAACCCCCTCACGACGAGTTGACTGATGCGCATAGCAGTGCCTTTGTCAGATCGTGGCTCCGAATGTTGGGACCATAGCCAACGGCTTGCGGCGCGTCGAGCGTTTGCACTTGTCGCGCTGGACCTGCGCAGTGCGTTTATGTCATCGCAGCCGTCGCAGAATGCGACAGCAGTTCAAGTGTTGTACAATGACACACTACGGTTTCAAGGACGGAGAGCCGCGTTCGCCGCGCGTCGGCCGATGACGAGGCCGCGCTTTCCGCGTGAAACCTTCGGGACCACGCAGGGATTCTGGGCCCTGCGCTCGCATCTCTGAGGCAACTGCGCCATTCTGAGCCGCTTGACGTTCTCACCCCCCGGGGCGAGTGGTACAGGAGCAGACTTTGGCCGCGCCCTGTCGCGCGTGCAACGGGAGATCCAGAACCTGATCCGGGTGGGACCGTCGCTAGGGGGTTCCGCATGAAGTGCCCCCGGCACCACTGCTACCTCGTGCCGTGCCACACCGTCGAGACGGCGCCCTTGAGGCCCTCGTGGGCGTTGGAGGTCACGAGCCGCACGCGGCTTTCCGTCTGTCGTCTTTGATGGGACTGACAGTGGGGAGAATGGCCGCTCTTTCTTGACGAGCTGGCGGTTACTCGATTTCCGCCCCGTCCGGGAACTCTACCGGCACTCTTCTCGGAGCGAATTCGTTTCACGGCGCCATACCCCCTCTTTCGGGTGAAGGGGAGGGGTGCGCTCGTGATTCGGAGGCGCATCCGCCCCGACCAAACCGAGGCCCCACGAGGCCTCCGAGTTTCGAAGAGGGGCAATGGCAGTCAGCGAACGTCAGATCCCAGCGTCAGGGGGGTGGCGAACGGCAACGATCCGAGGCGACGGCCTAGGAGCGGAAGCCGGTCGACGCCAACAACCGTATCGAGCGGCTTATCGCCGCGATCGTACGAACCCACAGCGACCGTCCGAAGCGAATCGCTGCGCGGCTGAATCTGTTTCTCGGCGACTCAAGCTCCCCTGCTAGGTCGAGGAGCGATCGACAACACGAAAGTTCGTGACGAGCCACGCGACGAATGTTGCGGACAGTACGAGGGCTACCGTAACGGCGGCGCCCCAGCGCCCGGTTTCGAGCGCGAACGGCAGCGGTCCCTTGCTGGCGGTCTGGCAGAGTCCGATACCGCGCACGACCAGTTCACGGGTATAGCCGTCGATGATGCGACTGGTGTGCCCCACGAGATCGCTGCATGCGAACTGCGGCGCCCGGCTCGCATCGATTTGCGCGACGAGAAACACGGTCAGCAGTCCGGCGATGATGGGTATTCCGAGAAGCACCATCCATTCCGTCCCGGCAGGGCGAGCCCGTTCCGTGCGGTTACGAGCCTGTGAGCTCAGCAGGGCGAGGCAGGTGCCCCAGACCACGAGACTCATGGTCGGTGGCCAGAATCGTGAGCTGAAGAGCCCGGTGACGAAGCTCGCGACCTCTCCGACGGACTCTTCGATTCCGGTTTGGGCGCAGGCAACCGACGCCGCGGCCGTCATGGCGCAGGTCACAGAGCCGACGAGCAGGTGGGTGCGCGAACTGTGCTCCATGAATCGAACTCTCGGGGACAAAGGCTCATGTAGCCTAGCTGTTGGTCGCGTGGCAAGCGGCGCGCGGCAAACGAGGGCGACGCCCAGGCTGTGTTTCGTAATGGGGCACCCGTTGAACCCCAGCAGGCCGCGCGACCGAACCGCGAGGCGCACTTGCTTGACAGGTCGTCGGGCGCTGGGCGACTGTCATCTGGCTCGTGAGAATCTGCGCTCTGGCTTTGCTATACCTGCGGCGCTTGGAGGGTTGTTGACGATATGTACACCTTGGTCCTAGTCGGCGGAACCGGGCAGCGCTTCGGCTTAACGATCGGGCTCCTGAATCTTCTCGGCTGCTGCGCGCTTCCCGACCGCACGGTCATCCTCGACGCCGAGGGCAGTGGCGATACAGCGGGGAACCCCGTCACCGACGGCGTCGATCAGCTGCTGCGCTGGGGCAAGCCACGGGCCGCGTTCGATCGCGTCCCGCCGTATCCGAAGATCGACGCCAAGGGCGGGGTGACGATCGGAAACTGCGTCAGCACCGAACGGAGCGATCTGTTCCCGCTGTGTGTCACCGAGGACGAGGCCCGGAAACCTTTGACGAGCGGTTTCTACGCTAATCCGAAGGTAGCGGCCATCGTGTTTCGCGCGTTGGTGCAGCAGAAGGGGAATCGTCTCGAGCAGCTCCTCGGCGCAGAGGGGGCGGTGCCGCCGCAACAGACCGTGGTCATCGTCGGCTCGGTGGCCGGTGGGACGGGTGCCGGGATTCTGCGCGAGGTGGCACGCGCGTACGCGAACAAGGGGGCGCAGCGCATCGTCGGTATCGTGTTCACCAGATACTTCGACCTGGCTGAGGGACGACCGAATACCGAGGATCTCGAGCGGAATGCCAAGCTCGGATGCCAGTATCTGTTGCGTCCCGAAGGGCGCCGCTGGTTCCAGGCGCTGGCCTTCGTTGGACCGCCGCCGGAGGTGAAGGCGCTCTCGGAGCCCGGCTCCGCTGACGTCGGTGCGCCCCATCCGTTCCCGGGGTTCCTCGCGGCGGCCTCACTGCTCTCCGACGGCGGTGTGAGTTTTCTCACCAAGGCGCTCTCGTGGATCGAAACGACCAACAAGGAAGGGGATCAGCAGCCCACCTACACCGCGGTCTGTGGGGCGCGGAAGGGAGCGCACTACCTGCGCGAGACGGATCTCGAGTTCCCGCTCGGGCAAGAGCAGGCGCAGGTGGTCCCGGGGGACGTGCTGCGCGACGCGGCGCACCAGGCGCGGATCGAGCTTGGTCGGATGCGAAGCTTCGACTTGACGAAAGCGTCGAGCCGCGGGGCGTTCTTCGTCCGGACCAAGCTCGGTGAGGGCATCTTCCAGACGCTCAAACGGATCTCTCAGCGCGGGCAAGTAGGCAGCGCGGACATTGGGGTCCTGCAGCGCGCCTTCTCGGGTAGTGACGGGGTGATCGATTCCACGAGCGCCAGTCTCGAGTGTCTACGCGGGTGGTTGGGCGAGATGGGAGACCCCGGAAAACGCGGCGGGCTAGAGCTGGCAGCACGGAGCCCGCTTCTCCGCCGCGGAGCATGGCGAGAATCCTTGGAAGTGCTCTCGGAGGTGGAGCAGGTACCGCATCGGCGGTTCGCGGAGGTGTGGTGCCGGCAGGTCGGCGGAGCACAGTGGCGATCACGGCGGGCCAGTGAGCACGACACGGGCGACTCGCGATTGTTTCCGTATCTCGCCGCGGGGGCCGGCACGATGCCGGCGTCCGGCGTGTTCGAGCGTTGCGACATCGAGCCCGAGCAGATCGTGCTGCCGAACGACGTCGCCCACCAGTCGTTCCCATCCCCATTTGGCGGAGCGCTTGCTTTCGACACCCAAGTCAGAGCGAGACGCGGCGGCACGGAAGCCACCGCCGAGACGCTCTGGTTGGCATTGGCGATCGGATGGCTCGACCTTCGAGTGCTCGACCTCCGTCGCTCGCAGAGCCCCTTCGACGGCTTGGCGGCAAGCATCGAGGACCGTGCGCGCTTCTCCGGACTGCTCCGGGTGCGATTCCGGGCCGGTATGCCGGAGTCCCTGCGTGTCCTGGATGGGAAGCTCGTCGGTGCCTCGCATCCCGAGTGCGGGCTCTGGCCCGGTGTCCGCGCCGGCCAGCAGAGCATCATCGCCAAGCTCCGCGAGCAGATGACGGAGTTGGATCGGCAGCGCGGCCTCGCGGTAGTGGCGCGGTGGGCGACCCTGATCGAGGATCGTCCCGACGATTCGACCGATCGCTCAACTCCTTCGTGGGCCCTTGTCGTTAATGCGCTGCTTGCCGACGCGCCTGCGCCGGCCTCACTCGACGACGTGCGAACGGTGGGACCGATCCTTCTTCGATTGCCGGCGGTGGGCGCAGCGCTTGACGTTCCCATGGTGCTGCTGAGCTACGAGCAACATCGCGGTCTCAAGGTCGACGGGTATCTCGCAACGCGTCGCCGCGGCGCCGCTGCCGATCAGGGCCCAAGGCTGACCAAAATCGCCACGGAAGGCGTCGAGACCAACGTCGTCGAGACGTTGGCTGCCGGCTACCTGCATTGGGACAGCAGCGACGCACCGATCGTTCCTGCCGCACCTGAGGACGTCGTCGCCGGTCGTGTCGCGTTGGACATCGATCGCGACATCGTCGACGCGCTCGATCTCGATCCGGAGACAAGTGCCGGGCCAGCTTCCGCGCGCGTCCCGGATCTTCTCTGGGATCGTCCACAGCATGGGGGGCGGCGGTTCGCGGAAGTGCCGTCGGAGCCGTCGGCCGGCGAGTCGGCACTGCCGTTCTCCGATCTCGGAGCCGTGCCGGGTATCTTCTACCATCGAGCCCGCGCGCAGTGGATCGTGTGGCTGCATCACGAGACGTACAACAGCGCGTCGCCGGTAAGGCGTTCGCTGCAGGATCCTCAGGTCGTCGAGGTGCGCGATTGGCTCCTGCGTTTTCCGGAGAACACGAAGTTCCTGGAGATTCCCGAAGTGCTGCTCTCGAGGGTGCTCAGCCTCCGGAGCCACGACGGGGCGGTCGTGCATCCTGCTCTCCCGGTAAAGCAGGAGTTCGTCGATCTCGTGGAATGTACCGGCGTAGTCGCCGCGGGACAGCCGCGTGGCGACGGCCTGAGCTTCACGATTCGTTTCGTCGGCGGCGTCACGAGCCAAGTCTCCATTCGCGAGACCAACGCGGTGATCGAGGAGCGGCTGCACGTCGAGGTGTGGCCGAAGGTCGACGCCGCGAGGTGGCAGCGGTTCTGGTGCGTAGTCGAGACCGACGCCGCGAAGGACTTTCGCGAGCTCCGCGTCGCGGTATTCGCGTGTGATGCTGGGGCCGGTCACTACTCGCTCGAGCGCCACGAGTCGGGGGCGGGGTGCTACTCCGTTGGCCGGAGGCCTCGGCTGCTGTGGCTGGGCAACGCCGAGCGCGGCGGCGGCTTCGTGCTGTTCGACTCGCCGGGGGCGGACGTGACGGGCGAGCATCCCGCGTCGATCGGCATCGACTTCGGTACCTTCCGGACCACGGCCGTGGTGAACGCCGTCGGTGCCCGAGGCATCGTTCCCGAGAGCGTGGCCGAGTTCTCGACCGTAGGGCTCGTCATCGCGGACCAAAGTGAAGGGAATGCGAGTGCATGGGCGGGGGATCGAGATCTCTTGCCACGCATTTCCGATCCCGGGAAAGCTTACGACGGCATGGTGGCGGCCACGGTGTTTCCGACGGCGGTGTCGTTCGCCGAGAAGGCGCCGCCGAACGATGCGTCGATGCCGTTCGAAGACTACGGCATTCCCTGGCGCTACTTGTGGCAGCTCGATGCGAAAGGCGGTCTCAAGTGGGCCGACGACCGTTTGACCAGAGATGCGCGGCGGGCCTTTCTGCGGGCGCTCCTCGTCCTGGCCGTGGCAGAGGCGTGTGGGCGCGGTGCCAATGAGATCGCGGTGCGCTACTCGTTTCCTCTTGCGATGGACCAGAACACACGGAGCCGGCTGGACGAGGACTTCCAAGCTGCGGCCGGATGGCTGAAGACCAACGTCGGATCCGCGTTGAGCGTACTGCCACAGTTTGGAGCGTCGGAGTCCGAGGCCGGGATCACCGCCGCCGAGGGGGACGGTACCTGGGTTGCGACACTGGATTTGGGCGGCGAGACTCTCGACCTCGGCTTGTTCTCGCAGGGCGAAGGTTACGTGCGCGAGCCGCTCGCGTGGGAAAGTGTGCGTCTCGGCGGCAACCTCGTTGCCGAGGCTCTCGGGCGACGCCAGCGGTGGGACGAGAAGTTGCGACGCTTCAAGGTCATGGGTCCGATCGAGCCCAGCCCCGAGGTGAAGGACGATGTGACGCGGTTGATGCTCGTAGCGCTGGAATACGCCGCCCGGTTTCTGGCGGGGAAGGTGGTTGCCGCGCCCGGCGACGGGCCGGAGGGACGGATCGATGTCGTCCTGCTCGGCAGCGGGTGGCGTTGGCACCGAGTACTGTCGACGGAGGAAGCCGACGGCTTCGGCGCCGACATCTTCCGACACGGGTTGTTTCAGGGGTTTTGCGATCGGGTCGGCGAGTTGGCGGACGGGAAGCTCAAGGCCAGTTTGACGCTCAATACGCGCCTCCTGGAGAAGCAGCGCGAAAAGAAGGCGGTAGCGCTCGGCAATGCCATGCGCGATCCGACGGACAAGCCGACGCATACGTCCATCGAAGCACCCAACGGGATCGACGAACCGACCAAGCCGTGGTGGACATCGATTGGCCCCAAGATGGCTTTCGGCAATCCTGACCACTTGAATCCGTCTCCAGACTTTCCGGCGAGTTTTCCCGAGCGTTTGCGGAAAGCGGGCCCTGGGGCCTTGCTCGAGGGCTCCGCGGCGCGGAGCGTTCTCAGCACCGCGTGCAGTCGATTGCGATCGGCGACACACAACGGGTTTCGCGCCCGGACGGCCATCAGCGTGGTCTACGAGCTGCTGAAGAGCGAGTGGTTCCCGCAGGGCGGGAACGGCGACCACTGAGCGGCGAGCGCCGGCGGCGTGGGTAGCCTAGTTGATTTCTTGCTGTTCCTCGGAGGCATAGGCGCCGTTGCCTGGCTGTTTGGGAAGAGTCACGAGACCGCCGGTAGGCTCGCTCTGATGGTTGACGCCGAGTTCGGCCGGCTGGGCAAGCGCGTCGACTCGCTGCGCGACATGCTCACGGAACACCTGGCGAGAGGCAGCTCCGAAGATGCCGAAGGCGCCTCGCTAGTGGCGGCTTACGAGGAGGCCTCGCGGGCGATCGACGATCTCCGGTCGCGGCTCGGCACATTGAGCGCACGGCTAGAAACCCTTGAGAAGCAGCTCGGCGACGTCGAGATGGAGCGGGGAATTCCAGCGCCAACACTGCCAGCCGCTTTTCCCCGGATGCCCGTTGCGCCGGTGTCGAAGCCGGCGGCCCCGACCGTAGCCTGGTCGAGCGCGAAGGGGCCGGATGATGCGATGCTCGCGGCCCGATGGAGCAGTTGGTACGAGCAGCGGATGGATCTCCACCGCGACGGGGAAGCGTGGAGAGAACTCAGAGAGACCTTCCGCTCGTTGAAACTGGACGTTTTCGATCTCGGCGGGGCCTTCGTTCTGGTCACGTGGCTAGGGCGGGATGGTGTCCGTGAGTTCCGCATCTTCCCAAAACTCGGCAAGAGTCTGGAATCGTACGACCGCGCGTTCTTTTCCGGTGACGATCCGGACGCGACCGTGCGTCGGGTCGTTGCTCCCGCTCGGATCGAGTCGAAGAGCGGAGACATCGACCTCAAAGGTACGGTTCGCCTGATCAAGAGCGGCGAGCTGCCGCCCGAATCGGCATTCCGGGTTCTCGAGAAGGGTCGACTCACATGAAGATCGCCCGGCGCGTGATGGCAGCGCTCGTCGCGTGCATGCTCCTGCCGGCGTCGGGGAGGGCCGACGACCCTGCAGTCGCGGTAGCGGTCGACCTATCTGTCAGCATGCGTGGGTTCGCTGCCACGGGTGCCATGGAGCGGGTGCTGCTCGATTTCGCCCGCGCGGTCGACTCGATCGAATCGTTGCGCGATGCCTCTGGGCGTTCGCCGCAGAAGGAGTACTTTGGCGTCGGGCCGGAGACGGCCAAGCTGCCGTCCGTCACCCATCTATGGAGGGGCCGGGGCGCGGCGTACGGCAAATCCCGCGCCGATCTCGAGAACGCACTGCGGAGCGATAGCCTGCGCGCTGCCACGGTGGCGGCACTGTTCACCGATGGTCAGCCGAGTGCCACCCGCAAAGGGCTGACAGCCCCGTGCGAGCCGGGCGAACGGCCGACGTTTCGTGAGCTTCAGGGAGTGATTCAAGGGCTCAGGCGCGAGGGCCGTCCGGTGTGGCTCCTGCTCGAGAGGGTCTCGTTCCAGGGAACGATCTTCCTCAATTGTGGGAGTATGAGCACCGTGCTGAAGCAGCAGTCGGATCCGGGCATCAAGTGCCGACTGGGCGGCGAATGTCGGGCGGAGCGCGCCGGCGAGCGTGCGATGCTGACGCTCCTGGTCGGCGCGCCGCGGCAGCCGGAGCTGGTGCGGATGGTGGTGGCGGCATACTTGGACCAGCGCCTGCAGGCTGATGGCGATGCCGTCGCCATCGATCTCGCTGGCGCGCCTCCAATGTGGAAGGCGCTCGAGTCGTCCACCAAGGGATGGCTCGCGACGTCCACGATCGAGGGATCGGGCGTGCCCGGCAGATCGAACGTGCGGGTACGTTGTCACGAGCGTTCGCTCCGCGACCAGGGTCCGTCGGCTGCCCGCATTCGCGTGGCGGCGACGCGACAGACGTTCCGGGACGGCATGCTGGCGCTCTGGGACGCCGGCGTGCCGCGAGCGCGGGTGCTCCACGGCGGCACGGACAAGCGCCTGCACCTGCTGGGCGAGTTCGGCTTCGAGCGCGAGTTTCTGTTGCAGGAGGGAGCGCCGACGTTGGAGGGTTCGTGTACCGCGGCCTGGAATCGATACGAACGCTACTGGCAGCGGGAGCGAGAGCGCGGCGCCGAGGTGCCCGTACCCGCCGGGTGCGGTGGTCACGACACCAGCTGGTGTGCGGATCTTCTCGCGCTTTGCGATTGCGGGCGCCCGCGTGAGACGTCGGCGACGATCGTCGTCGCGCACCGGGTCGTTCCGCGGGCACGCGCGGTACGTCGGGCGCTCGAGCGCGAGGGTCTGGCCGTCGATCACGGGGCGAGCTGGCTGGCGCAGCTCGAGCGCATCGAGGGCCTGGGTGGTCTGATCGAGGCGCTGGGGCGCGGCGAGCGGCCGCGGCGGATGCTCCAGGTCCTATCGGTTCGGGTGGTTCCAGCGGGTGCGAAGTAGGATACTGGCTGCCGATGCTGAGCGCCTTACACCTCCCCTTCTTCTTCACGTTGCTGGCCGGCCTGATCTTCTGGGCGACGCGACGGACCCGGGAGGGCTGGAGGACACTTGCCGAAGATGGTCGTCTCCTGGAGACGGCGCTCGGCGAATCCGAGCCGTTGGATGACCAGGAGGCAACGGAGGACCGTCCGCGGCCGCTGAATCTGCCCCGGTTTCTCTGGACGTTGTCGCAGAGCCGCTCCGGTCAATCACTGATCTCCGCGGCGGAGGCCAGCGCTCTCTACGAGGGCGAGCTCGCTGACGTTACCGACGATCTCTCTCGCATCGCGAACCTCAGTCTGCTGACGGGCGTGTGCGGCACGCTGACAGGCATGCTGCTGGCGATTACGCGGCCGGGCGCGACCTCGGACATAGGCGTTGTGCTGGGGGAGGCGGCGGGCGCGTTCATTGTAACGGTCATCGGGATATTCCTTGCCGCGGCGGTTACTGTCGTCCAGGCTGTTCTCGCGCGGAGGATCGCCGCGAACTCCGAGCGGGTCGCCCTCGTATGGACGGCGATGGTCGCGGCAACTCCCCTTGGGTCCGGAGTCGACCGGAGCGCGCGTGTCTCGAAGCGCACCATCGAGGCCGTGGATACGGCGCTCGTCGAGATGCGTGGCCTGCTCGACAGCATCCCCGGGACCGTCCGTGATCAGGAGGAGGCGTTCCGGACGAGTCTCGCGCAGGTGTGCGAACGCTTCGAGGGGACTCTTTCGACGGCGCAGGGGGCCGTCGTCATCGCGACACAGCAGCGTGAGGAGGCGCAGAGCGCACTGACCGGCACGCTGCAGAAACTCGACGGAGATGTCGAGTCGGTGCGCCAGGATATTCAAGGACTCCAGCAGCTCGTCAAGACTCATGAAAACATGGTGGCATCTATCGAGGCGGCTGCCACCACCATGCGCGCCGTGTCGAACGAGGCGCTGACCAGTCAGGAGCAGTACGTCAAAGTGCTCCACGGCCTCCGCGACGGGTTCAAGGAGACAATGGCGGCAACGCAGCGCGACCTTGGCAGCCTGAAGCAGCAGATTGGCGAGTTGGGGCGGCAGCATGCCGAGTTGCTGCAGGCGACGACACGTCAGCTCAGCAACGAGATCTCGACGCTGCTGAAGACCAACTTCGAGCAGCTGAGCCGCGTCGAAGAGGAACTCTTTCAGCAGCTCATCAATCTCAAGAACCTGGCACCGGGAGTACGCGACGCGATCGACACGATCGAGCCCGGAGCGACGGCGGCGAGCGCCGCCATCAAGGTGCTGTCCGAAACGTCGGTCACGACCTCGACGGAGGTCGAGGCCAGTCTGCAGCGTGTGCAGCAGCGTCTCGAGGGTGTGGGAGACGAGTTCGAGCGCAGCTTGGGCGCTATGCGGGAGTCGGTGACGCGGGTTGGGACCGCCGCGCAGGATGCCATCAGGGCGACCGGTGAGAGCGTGCAGGACACGTTGCGGTTGACGCGTTGGGTGCTCGTTCCCGGCGCTGCGTTCGCGGTGCTGTGGATCGCGTGGCTTGCGGGGTCGTCTTTCCTCGAGGCCGACGAGCCGCTTGCCGTCGTGGTTGATCCGATGCCCGCGGCAACGGTTGATCTGCCCGCGATTGCGCTGCCCCCGGGTCCGAACGAGGTCGCTGTACAACCGACGCTCCCCCTGGCGGTGGCGACTCCCGAGCGCGATGTCCTCGAGTTCTCGGAGGAAGAGCGCTGAGGCGCCGCTCCCGAGGAATCGAGGTCTGGCCCGCTCTCGCGGACATGATGGCGGGCATCGCACTCCTGCTCGTCGTGGCCTTTCTTGCGACGAGCAGCGTCCTGAGCGGCAGCAAGGGGGAGCTGGAGGATCTCCGCCAGGAGCAGGAACGGTTGCTGGCGGAGACCACGGCATTGCGTGAGCGGGAGCGCCTCAACGGCAAGAGCGACGAAGAGGTTCGAACCGATCTCCTCGCGAGTGCGCACCGGGTCCGCGAGCTGCTGAGCCAGCTCGAGGCGGACAAGAGACGCATTGAGGCCCTTGAGCGTCGTATCGCAGAGGCCGGCGGCTACGAGGACCGCATCGGTGTGCAGCGGAGCTTGGTACGTCTCGTCGCCGAGGAGTTGACGCGCGCCGGGGTGAGCGTCGACATCGACGAGGACACTGGGACGCTGATCGTGCCGGACAACGTTCTGTTCAAGCGGCAGAGTGCGACGTTGCCGGCGTCGGGCCGCCGACGACAGAAGGTCCTCGATATCGGCCGTGCCATCGTGAAGCTGCTGAAGCAGGAGGAGTCCGCGCGGAAGATCGCTCGTATCGAGGTGAGCGGCCACACCGACAAGACCGGCGGCTTGGCGCTCAATCTGCTGCTCTCTCGCGCTCGTGCGGGCGCGCTCGTCGATGCGTGGGTGCGGAGCGCGCGTACCACCGATCCGTGCATCGTCGGTAAGCTGTTGCCGGTCGGGATGGGCCCGAGTCGCCCACTGATCGCCGACGAGTCCGCAGCAACGAACGCGCGCTGCGGCGACGAGCGGGATCGCCCCGAGACTCGTATTGACGAGAGCCGCGGGTGCGCCCGGAACCGCCGCATCGAGATCTCGATTCTTCCGAAGGATCCGACGCGTCCCGAGATTCCGGGATGCCCATGAGGCACGGTAGCCGGATGTCATAGCGAACTGTGTCGTTTTGGCGCAGAGCATATAGGGTACCGCTCGCCGCTCTTGCGTGCGCCCTCCGCGGTGCCGTACTGCTCCGAAGACGAGCGCGGACACTTCCGCGAGGAGCGGTAAAAGATGAAGATTCAGACGATCTCGGCATGGGTAGCCAGCGTGGTCTTTGTCGCCGCGGTGGGTTGCGATAGCGGCAACGGAGCAAGGAAGATCGATACGGCGACGGCTCCCGCACAGGCGGTACAAAGCCCGGAGGTCGGTCGACCGCTCGAAGGAAAATTCGCCTCGGCGGAGCTCTTCGGTGAGACGGGTGCATCGCCACGATGGGGCAGCGGATGGATCGACCTCGCGAGTTCCATCAACGTCGCGGCAGGCGACCGACTCCGACTCAAGATTGGCGGGACGGCTAAGAAAGTCGTGGTGCGGTTGCTACCGCTTGGCGGCGATCCGAATACGTCGTTCGGCGTGGTCGGCGGCGTCCTTGTAGTTCCGGCGAATCGGGTCCTGGAGGTGCCAATCGAGGGGGCGCGCGAAAACATCGTGCAGATCTCGGTGCACGGTCGCCAGAATCCGTTTGGGAAGTTCCCGCTCGGGGCCAACAACGGCCCGGCAAGCATCGAGAACGCCGTTCTTCTCAGAGCCGTTCGGTAGGAGGCATCTCGATGATCTCCCTGCCGCTCTTTATCGCGATCGCCGGCCTGGCGGTTTCTACGGGCGCGTTCGTCTATGTGATCGTCGACAGCTTCGGCGACGCGTTCGGAAAGCGCCGCACGGCAGCGCTCGCGGCGATCGCTACGGCGCTGATCTTTCTCGGAGTGCTCAGCGCCATCGCTGCTAACAACGAGTATTGGCGACAGCGGAACCTCACCAGGCTCGGGACCCAGATCGTCAGTGCGTTGGCGGCGCGCGACATGTCTGCGGAGGAGATTTTCATTCGCTTTCTGGGCGAGGACCCCGCTGCCGTCAATACAGCCCTGGTTCGCGCACAATCACACGGCGTCGTCAGTATCGATCAGCACTTCTTCCTGACATCGGGCGGCGCTCAGCATCTCGTCCGCATCTACGGGGTGCCGCGCTAGCGGTCACACGCGGCTTCGAGTGCGACTCGGTTTTCAACAGCCGCTTGACGGGTCGAGATGTGCCTCTCGGTTTCGGCGCTGTGGTTGGGGTGTCGGTGGGGCGAGGGTGTTGCCTAGCTTTGGCGCTCCGGGCTGTTCGCAGGGTCACGCTACGTCGTCGCGTTCCGGGCTCGTTGCTGATCGGCAGGTCCCCGCGAAAGATGACCTTGCTGAGGCAACCAGCGCGACGGCCGTGTGTCAATATGGATCAGCGGGTAGGGGCGTCGAGGAGCGCGTGCAGGGAAATATGCTGAAAGAAGCACACGCGAGCGTTGCCACTCCGCCCGCGCTTTCGTAGGGTAGCCCCTCTCCTGGATGCGATCGCCGTTCGCTTTCGACTCCACGGATCTCCTTCTAGTCCATCAAGTCCATGAGCGGTGTAACGCTTACTCTTCAAGCGGCATTGGCGCGTGACCAGAGACGCGGGGCGCGAGTCATCATTCGCGTACCTTGGTCCAGTGTGGCAGCGCTCGAGGAGTTGCTCGTTTGATGGGTTCCAGCACGGTGAGGACCCCGCTCGACAGCGACCGTCTCGAAAGCACGATAGGATGGATTCGCAACGGCGGGATCGCCATCGTGCTCATCCTTGCACTTGTGCATGTAGGGCTCGAGTGGGGTGCGGCAGAAAGCCCGGGGCAAGGCCCGGCTTCGACGACTCCCGAGTCAACGGCGGAGTCGTCAGCAGACGTAGGATCGAAGGCGACGGGCGAGGCGGGCAAACCCGAGCCGACCGGGCTTCGCAGTGCGCCGGTCCGCTTTGCGAAGGAGCAGCTACCGTGGTGGATCGTGAGATTGGGACTGGCCCACATGCTGTTCTTGACGTTGATTACGCTGATGTTCGTCCAGAAAGGCAATCCGTATCAGCTGAACAACATCGAGCTCGGACGCCTGCATGCGATGGCGGGATATCTCCACACACTCATCGGTGCGCTCGGGGCGATCAGCGTCGGGGCTTTGGGGGTGGCGAGAGGGGCCCCCTCGGATGAGGCACTCGGAGCGATGCTCTTCTACGTCGGGCTCGCGCTGTCGACCAGTATCGTCGGGTGGTGGGCTGGGAGCGAGTTCCAGCGAAGTTCTCGTGGCGCGACCCAGACAGAGAAGCCCGAGGAAAAGGCCGAGGCCGCTAGTTGTGCATCACCCCGCTCGCAGGCTGCGCTCGCCGAGTTAGAAGAACTGAAGACTCTACTCTCCGGTCTGCACGCGAAGCTCGATGCGGAGGCGAGTGCCACTGCGACCTGCTGCGAGAAGAACGAGGCTCATCTCGCGACCATGCGGCGAGATCTCGATGCGCTCTGGCGGCGGGTGCGCGCCGAGGGACGGAGATCGAGGGTGCATGCCTCGAGGGAACGCGCACGGGCCGTTGCGCAGATGAGACAAGCCCTGCGCGAGCACACCGAGGACGCACGGCGAGCCTGTGCGGAGAAGATGGAGCGGATTCAGCGCGATTTCGAAGCGACGACACGACACCAGAGTAGAAAGTTCCAGAAGGCCATGAAGGCGTGCGTCAAAATATTGAAGGAGGCCGCCGACATTCTTTCGGGCATGCGGTCGCGGGGGCAAGGGCCCGAGAATGAGTGAGCAGCCGGCCGACGTCGACGTTGCGATGCAGTCGGAGATTTTCGTCGTCTTGGCGGTCGTGTTCAGCCTCCTTGCGGCGGTCGCGCTGCTGTCCTCTGACGGGAGGCCCGAGCAGATTACGATCTACGAGGCGACCGTCCAGAACATCACCACTCAGGCCTTCACCCTAGACCACAAGCTGCTACGATTCGAAAGTAGGGACTATGAAATCCCCATCGATGCGGCAAAGAAGGCGTACGCGTGGGTCGAGCGCTGCGCCAAAGTGTGCGGGAGCGACACGCTAGAGGTAGTGGGGCATGCCGACCCAATTCCTGTCGGCAGTTTGAAGCACCCGAGCATCGACACGGCGCTGAACCGCTATGCGAATCGTGAGGATCATCCGCCACTCGAGTTCCATTCCAATTTGGTGCTTGGCCTGGCTCGAGCGCTCTCGTTTGTTCGGTACTTCGAGAGCAAGCGGGAGGGCACCTGGTTGTCGAAGATGAACGTGCGGCCCTATAGCGCGGGTTCCATGGTCGAGAACGGTGATCGTGATAGGGCGGGACAGGTCGTGGAGGATCCGACGCGGAGGAGGATCGAGCTCCGATTGAGCTGGGATGGCGACCCGCCGAACGGAGTGGATGCCGAGGAAATGCGAGTGGCTTGCGCGGAGAATGTCGAAAGCTGATGGAGGGGCTGTTCGCGTCCGGCGCGTCAAGGGCTGCGGCGGGGCGGTCGTGGGCCTGGGGGGTGACGTGGGGCATTGCCGCGGTCGGCCTGATGTCGTTCCTCGCCGGAGCGGGTTCGACAGGTGCCTACGGCTCTGGCGATCGTGTGACGCTGATGGAGCGAGCGCTGCACATTCCAGGGCATCCGTCTCCAGGTGTCGACACGGTTTCGACTCGCTTCCGGAGCGGATCACTGGCGACCGTGTTGGCGGTGGATGCGCGGAGCGGCTGGCTCCAGATTCGTGGAACTGCGAAGGATGGCAGCGCGGCGACGGGGTGGATCGTACGGCGCTACGTGCAGAGTCGCAGCGGGCGCGTTGACGGCTGGGCGATTCCGCTCGTGGCGTCTGATCTGACGTGGTGTCCTCCGCGTGGGTCGTCGGAGCCGCACCCGAGTGGTCGGTTGCGAATCGCCACGTGGAACCTCCACAATTTGCACGCCAAGGACGGCGGCGCCGTCTATGGCCCACCTCGTCCCTCGGTGCGACGGAGCGCGACGGACTACGAGCGCATCCGCTGTTACGTGCGGATGTTCGATGCGGACATCCTGGCGGTGCAGGAGGTGGATGGGACGGCGGCGTTGCGGCGCGTGGTCGATGCGGAGGTGTACGATGTCGCGGTGTCCAGTCGTCCTCGCCCCCCGGGCATGGGGGGAAAGCAGAACACGGGTTTTGCGTTCAAGAAGGGATTGGACGTACGCAGGCGTCCGGATTTCAAGGCGCTGGCGTTTGGGAGCGGGAGGCTGCGCTACGGGACGAGGATCGACGTGCGGGTGAAGGGCCGCACGTACCAGTTGATGAGCGTTCACCTGAAGAGCGGGTGCTTCGGCGGAGAATCCAGCGCCCGAGCGTGCGACGTGTTGCGAGAGCAAATACCCGTACTTGAGCGCTGGATCGATGCGGCCGTAGCGGCACAGACGCCGTTCCTCGTGCTCGGCGATTTTAACCGACGCTTCAATCTTCCCGGAGACGATCTCTGGGCGACGCTCGACGACGGAGTCCCTCGTGGGCTCGATCTCACCACGCTGACGGAGAACATGCCGATCAGCTGCAGGGAGAACAAGTTTGCATCCTTCGTCGACCATATCGTACTGAATGCCGATAGTGCGAAGATGATCGACCGTACCTCATTTCGGCACATCACCTATCGACAGCAGGACCGTGCGCAGTGGGACAGGATCTCGGACCATTGTCCGGTCGTGGTCGAGCTGTGGCCGGAGTGACGGTGGTGCGTTGAAGAGGCCGCACGAGCGACGGCGGCGACGCGATCAGGGATGTCGGTTCGGGCAGGCAAGGCTGCAGTGTCTCCCTGCGCACGGCCGGATCCCCGGGGAGGCGAGAACAAGGCCCATCCCAGTTTGGTGCATCTCATGCAGGCGCAGGACTCGGGCAGCGTACAGCCGAGCGGTCCAACCGCCTCGCCGAGCTCATCAAGGTCCGCGTGAAGGCGGCGGAGGGAGCTGCACAACGAGGGTCAACTCAGCCCCGAGCCGTCGCAGGCGTGTCCGGCCCCCTTCGCCGCGCACTGCGAGCGCACCGCCGTCGTGGCCAGCGGCCAGCCTCTGTCCCACCACCTCAGTGCGCTGTTGGGCCGAGGTGTGGGACGCGCTCTGTGCGATTCCGCCGGAAGACAAGCTCGGCGCAGCCGGCGCGCAAATGCTCGGGGAGATGTTTCTGGCCGGCAAGGGCGTCCCCCAGAACGATCGATCGGCAGGCGCTGGAGTGGCTCCAGCGCTGCACACGATTGCGACTCCCCGGTCCTTGCGAGTCTCGCGTTCGGTACGTCGAGTACAAGATGAACTCTGCGCGTGCACGCGCCTGCAAAGAACGCCCCGAACGGTAGGGCAACGCTCTCTTTCTGGGCGACTGGTTCGATCTGGCGCACTTCTCTTTCTCTCCAGGTCCATGGCCTTGACGGTACGGGCGCATCCTCGGTAACCGGGACTTCGATCTGGGAGGCCCCTCCGGCATCGTTATCGGTCGTTCGCCGACGGTGCCAGCGGCGAGCACCGCATGACGATGACTGAGCGAACGTCACAACAGGCCGGTGCTGGGAAGCGCCTGCGACCGCTCGGGTTGCTGGTGATCTACCTGGCGCTCGTCGTCGTTCCGGTCTCGATCTACTACTTCGTTTACTACAGTAATGCGCACTCGTACCACTTGGCGCGAGGATTTCGCGTCCTCGACGAGGTGCCAACACAGATTGTGGAGCGGTTGGAGCGAGTCAAGAAGTCGCTGCGGTTCTACGAGTCGTCGATAGTCGGTACAGAGCATCCCAAACGTTACTTCTTCCAATGGCCCGAAGAGGTCGACGTTTGGGTCAAGGTCCATCGGTTGGCGGCGGGGGCGGACGAAGCGGAGGGTACACCGGCGACCGGGAGCGCGCTGCCTACAGCCACGGAAGCTGCATGCCCGACGACGAAAGCCACCCCGTCAGCGCCGCCCGGCGCCTCTGCCACGCCGACGCCTACCAGCACCCCTACAGCGACAACTACGGCGTCGCCCTCGCTGACGCCAGCTGGCGCGCCAACGGTCACCCCTGTTCCGAAGGCTCGGTTCAAGTTCGTGGGTTCGAAGAAGGTCGTGGTCAGTCGCACATCGACGGCGAAGCGCATCGAGGCGACGATGCGCTTCGCGGGTCTCGTGCCGTCCGAGCGTGCACTTGCGTACTTCGATCAGGTCCTCATCGTCCACAAGGGAGAGGTGATCTATCAGGACGGAAGCCCCTTCCCCAAGATAACGTCTGTCGAGGGTCTCGTCGCCGATGATTCTGGGAACGGCGAGGCCGCCGAGAAGGCGGAGGCGAGCGACAAGGCGACCGCGCTCCGTCTCGAGATCGCAGAGAAGCACGCAACGCTCGATACCTCTCCGCCCGCCAAGAGCCCTCGGCCGCGCCGGTCCGTGGCCGAGAGGGTCCCCATCGGCGGGACACAGTATCGCGTCTTCGTCGTGCCGTTTGAGCTGCCACAGTTCAGGCTACGGGGATCCGAGTTGAGCGACGAGGACGCTTTCCATGCCTACGGTATCGTTCGAGAGTCCAAGTTTCAGGGCGGCGCTGGCCGTCCCTCACTGCCGACCCTCGGTATCGTTCTGGTACTCCTCATCCTCGGCGTTTTGGCCTGGCCGTATCTCAAGATCGTCCTGATCGGTTCGAAGGAGAAGCTCCGACCGGTCGACGCCCACTACCTTATGGCGTCGCTCGTCATGGGATCGGGGCTTGCCGCGATGCTGATCATGCTCGGCGTCGCACGGCAGAACCTCGTCGCGGAGGCAGACCACGAGACGGAGAACATCGCTCGTGCGGTACGCCAGGCCTTCGCGGCCGAGCTCACGGAGGCGATCAAGACGGCGTACGGACGGGCGGACGCCCTCTGGAACAACGAGCCCCCTGAGTGCGACGATGCCTCGCCGGGCGTGTATCCTGATTACGAACTCGCGTTCGCGGCCCATGACGATAAGCAGTGCGGTTGGATGGACACCCGGCGCGCGCTCAAGCTCAAGGCAGGATTCGAGCTTCCACGAAAACGCGCCTACTACCGGCGTGCTCTCAAGGGCCCATTGTGGCCGTGCCCTCCACAGACTCTCGAGTCGCAGTCGGGGTGCCAGTTCTTCATCGAGCGGATTCCTGCGGCTCAGGAAGGGGTCGTCGTCTCGATGGTTTCTATTCCTTGGAAGAGCGGGGCGATTGTGCTCGGGAAGCGTTTCCTCTCCCTCTGGTCGCCCGCGCTTCCGCCGAGCTTCGGATTCGCGCTCGTCGATTCGTCGAGCGGAAAGGTACTCTACCATTCCGACGACCGGATAAGCCTCGTCGAGAATATCTTCATCGAGACTGACGATGACACGCGAATGAAAGTAGCCGTGTCGTCGCAGCAGCGCGACGCGTTCGACGGCAGCTATCACGGCCACGGGCATCATTTTCTGGTCGAGCCGATGCCGTTCGTTCCGTGGTCGCTGGTGGTCTTCAGGGACAAGCAGCTCCTCGACGCCCTCGAGTTCGAGACCCTCATCACCGCGTGCCTGTCCTTCGTGGTTTACGGCTTGCTCTTCGGGATCGCCGTGGTCCTCGTGAGTTCGTCGACCTCGGAATCGCGGTGGTCATGGATATGGCCCCAGCCCGGGCGAGAACAGCGCTGCGAGATCGCTCTTGCGGTCGTAGTTGCGATAGGGGGGGTGTACGCGAGTGCGATCTGGGCGGCCGATGGTGAGGGCCACGGTGGTCCAATCTTGGGCCTCGTCCTCCTGGTTCCCGTCGCGCTCGTGAGTGCGCTGTATTGCTGCTTGGGCGCGGCGATCGCGACACGGCGCTGGCGAAAGCGAAGCGCCGCGATCATTCTGCTCGCCAGCGTCGTGGCAATCTGGGTCGTGTGTAGTCGCAACCACTTGTGGTCTCCTGACGTTCTTCGGTATCTGCGGGTGCTCCTGTTGTTCCTCGGCGGCGCAATGGCGCTTCGGTGGTGGCGTCGGCCGAGGCCCTCCCTCTGGTACTGGCGCCGACTCTACTTCGCCGTGGCTTTTGTGAGCGTCGTCGTCCTTGCGGGATTGCCGGCCTGGGCGATCTTTCAGGACGCGAGGCTCCTCGTCGGGGAGATGCGTGCGGGATATCGCCAGGAAAGCGTGGCACAAGCGGTGCGGCTGCGCGACGAGGCGCTCCAGACCGATGCGGTGCGTCTTGACAAGAAGTACGGTGGTCCGAAGCGAGTCCGTGTACAGGCACTGCCCTTCCGCGAGGCGATCTACACTGCCACCGGAACGAACGACTGGCTGGTCAGCGCCAGCGATGACGGCTCGTCGCGTCCGGAGGTTGGTCCACCCAGTTCCGAGCGGTCGCGCGAGCCCACTAGCTCGCAGGATGGCGACGCGCGCTGGAGCCCCATTTCAGACCAATTACGTAAACTCTGGTGGCGTCACCCCACGGCGTTCTTCCTCTCGCCTCTTCCCGCATACACTAGCCTGGTCGGTGAGCTTCGTAGCTTCATGTACCCCCGTCATGATCGACCACTCGTCGTGGACGGTCCGGATGCAACATGGCCGTGGTACATCGAGGATCTCCGTTCGGCTGGAGACGTGCGCGCTCGGAGGCCGTGTCTGCAAGGCGGCGAGATCGCCGTCGGGCCGTCGTCGGATGACAAGCCCCGGTACAGCATCGAGCGACGCCCGAGCCTCAGTCACCTTCCGGTGGGCTGGTGGCCGCGCGTTATCTGGACCATCGTCGTTCTTCTCGCGATGTTTGCGATCTATCGCACGCTGCTGACCCTGGCGCAGCGGGTGCTCGCCATTGACCTCCCAGATTTCGTGGTCGGCCCGCCTCTCCGCGATCCGGTCGAGCTGGTGAAGGAGTCCCGCCTTTTTATACGACCGCCCAAGGAGTACGTAGAGCACGTGCAAGCCGCCGTGGAGGCGCCAAAGGACCGACATGTGGAGGTCCTGACCTTTCCCTCGGTAAGGCCCTATCACGGCCCCCGGTCCTGGCTCACCGATGCTTGCTACTACACCGACGGCACCGACGGCGCTGTTCGAACGATCGTGCTGGTTCGACACTTCGAGGCGGTGCTCCTTGCGTCGCCACAGGACCGACGCGCGACCCTTGAGTGCCTCGAGGATCTGCTACGCCGCAGGTTGACGGTGTTCATCGTATCGAGCGTTTCGCCGCTCTACGGGCTCACCGTCGATGCGCCGTACCCCGACATGTCCCCCGCGGAGGCCTCCGAGATCGACGACAGATATCGCTGGACGAAGCTCCTCGGCACCTTCCGAAAGGGGCGTTTCGCGCCACCCTCCGACGACCGATGGACGAGCATCAAGGATCGCGCCGCTGCCGCCCTCGCCCGGGAGTGTCGCGGGATCCAGGAGCTGGATGAGGTCGAGGCCCGCGTCCGAAGTACTCGCGCGTTCGTCGAGCACCGCCTGAGCGACGAACAGATCGTCGAGTACGTTGCCGACCAAGCGGAGCCGCACTATCGGAAGATGTGGTCGCTCTGCACTAAGGACGAGCGGCTGATGCTGATCGACCTCGCCAAGGGCAACCTCGTGAATCCGCGCAATACGGAGGTCCTCGAACGCCTGTTGCGTCGGGGGCTCGTGCGCCGCGCGCCGCACTTCGAGCTGCTGAACCGCAGCTTTGGTCGGTTCGTCGAGCAGGCGGAGCTTCCCGAGCGCCTCGCCGAGTGGCAGCGTGAGGCTTCGTCGAGCATGTGGCTCACGGTGCGAGGTCCCATCCTCGCGGTACTGGTCCTGCTCGGCGGGTTTCTTCTCTTCACCGCCCGCGAGGCTCTCGACGAGGCGACGATGGGAATCGTCACAGGGACGCTGGCCGCCCTGCCGTTTCTCTTGCGACTTCTTGGCAGCTCGAAGATCGGCCAGAGCCCGTCCGGCTAGCGGCGTACACGACGGTCCCCATCGGCATGGAGACATTCACGTTCTGTACGCCGCCGCGTGAGGTGGCGGAGGAAATTCTGGTCAGGCCGCGCGCTTCACAATCGTAACCACCCGGAAAGACACCTGTAGTAAGGTACAAATCCCGTCGGGGACGTTTACGTGATTCTGCCGGACGAGGGACGTGACCTGCCCGAGCGCGAGCTTGGCCTCGAACTGATACGTGCGTTTGCCGGTCGGGAGCGCGATCGGCGTGAACTGGATCCCCGAGCGCGAGCGAGCGCGGGTGGTCGAAGCGGCACTGGCCGACCCGGAGAAGTCGCCTCGGGAGCTGGCGTGGCAGATGACGGACCGGACGGGCCATTTCATCTCTGAATCCAGCGTGTATCGTATTCTGAAGGCGCACGACCTCATTACGAGTCCGGCCTACGTCTTGATCCGTGTGGCCGACTGCTTTCGGCATCCGACGACGCGTCCGAACGAGCTTTGACAGACGGACTTCACGTACCTGCGCGTGGTGAGCTGGGGCTGGTACTACCTGTCGACCGTGCTCGACGACTACTCGCGCTGCATCTTGGCGTCGACGAGGTGCGGGTCGTGCATCGACCTCGACTGCTCAGCGACAACGGCCCCTGCTACGTCTCGGGCGAACTGGGGACCTACCTCGCTCGCCACGGGATAGAGCACACGCGGGGAGCACCGTACCATCCGCAGACGCAGGGGAAGATGGCGCGCTACCACCGGTCGATGAAGAATGTGGTGACGCTCGACAACTACTACAGCTCGTGGGTGCTCGAGTGTGCGATCGGTCGCTTCGTCGAGGACTACAACCACCGACGCTATCACGAGTCGCTGGACAACGTGACTCCAGCCGATGCATATCATGGGCGGCGCAGCGCGATCCTGATGCGCCGAGAGCAGATCAAGAAGAAGACGATGGCTCGTCGCAAACGGCAGAATCTACGAGCTGCATAGGCGAGCAAGCGCGCCGGAAGTGTGTCTTAGAAAGTGACCCCAAAGATCCCGACGTCTTTGACGACATACAGATGAGGATCATTCCGAGCCGCCTCAAACGCTGGCCCGCAGTCGGGGGCCGTCGTGATAGTTGGTTTGGCATCGCCGTGGCGTCCCCGTCCGCACTCGAATGCGCCATTCTCGGTAGCCTGCTAGCTTGACGCCAGGCGGAACGTCACGTCGCTGTCTCGGGTAGCGAGGAAGCGCGCGCACCGTCAAGGGCAGCGAACGCAGGGAGAAACCGGCTGCGCCATATCGCTACAGTTGCGTCCAGCAGGGCACAATGGCCCGGTCAGGAATCTAGACCCGAGGCGCGTGGCGGCACACGTGGGTCAACCTACGAACGAAGCGATGGCGTCCATCATGGTGCCGAACTCCGGGTTGGCCTTTTCCAGCGCTCCTTGCGGGCCTGGAATGTCGCGGGCGAGAACTACGCTTGCATGCGACACTCCGGCGGAAGCTGGAATTCGGAAAAAACGAAACCGCTCCGGGATGCACGCCCGTTCCAGCATCTCGATTCCAGCGATACTCGCCGTCGTGTCGCATTCCGAGTGCGCCGCGAACACTCTTTGTTGAAATCGAGTTTCTCCCTCGAATCGTTCGATGATGGTATCCGTCTCCTTAATCAGCCGCGCCAACTCTCGCGCACCGTCGATATCTACGCGTGTGTATCGGTACGGATTGCCGTCAGGGCTCTCGTCGACGAGTGGCTCGTCGCTATCGAGGAGCAGATCGGCGAGGAGTGTCGGCGCCAGCCATTCCTTGAACTGGCCAATGAGCCCGGTCCGTCCACCGGCCAGGTCGAGCGCCGCCGAGAACAGGTAGAGAGCGCCGGTGACGTCCGGATTCGTCGCCGCCATGTAGAAGCTCAATGTACCGCCGGTGGAGAGTCCCCCGACCGACACCTCGCTCGATCGGGAGGCCGCGGCGGTGATCGCGAAGCTCACGTTCTCCTTCCATTCCTCGAGATGGACGTCGCCCATTCCCGTGGGCGCCTTTAGCCCATGACAATGAAGGAGTGGAAGGTACACATCGTACCCGAGTCGAGAAAAGAAGGCCCCACCGATCGGCGCCATGAAGTGTGGTGAGTCGCTGAGGCCATGGACCAGAACGACGGCTCGGTCCGCCGGCTCCGGGTGACACATGATTCTCGGCTGGCATCCATCGCGGATCTTGTCGGGCGAGAAGTATGGAAAACGCTCGTAGTAGCCGAACCACTCATGGTCCCGATGCCGATCGTTCGAGTCGTCGATTGCCATCCCCCCCCTGGATCTCGCGCCGCGCTTCGCAGCTTTGACCGGCCACCCTCGGCTTCGACGCGTCCCACTCTCGTCTAGCCTTTGGCACTCTTCGCCACAAGCTGGGCTCGTCCGGAAGCCTCCCGAGTTGCCTGCACCTTCTTCGTGATCGGATCGAGGTCCGCATCTTTGACAGCCAGAACCTTCGAGTTGGCCTCCCGGTTCAGCACGATATCGAGCAGGAGTGTCGTATTCGGGCGGATGAACTCGTTGCCGGCAGGAGCTTGACCCGTTGCTCCATCGTAAACCACGAAGTGACCGGACTGATAGGTTACATTCGGCAAGGGAGGCTTTGCGGTGATATCGAAGACAAGCTTCGCTTTTGCAGCTTCAAGCTGCTCCACGAACTCGGGAAGCTTACCGCAGTTGATCATCATGACGCGACACGCGTGATCCGCGGAGTGACGGTAGAACTCGGCAGCGAAATCCGTATCGAAGCGCTCGGTCAGCTTGCGATGCGTTTCGCCCTTGCTGTCCAGCACGTAGAAATCGATGAAGTAGTCGTCGACTTTCAGGTTGACGTCGTCGCGCACTTTGAAGAAGAACTGCTGATAACGATCCGCACGCGGGCCTTTCAGGGTTGCATAGTTCGTATCGCTCGCTTTCGTGAACCTCTGAGCAACCTTCTTGTAGCCTGGCAGATCCTTGACCTCTAAGGCCTCCATAGCGAGCGCGCCAGGCCCGTCCTTCTTTAAGAAACCCTTCTCGGTCGGGTCGATGATGCTGCCATGGTTGAATCCTGCAAACGCTGCGAAGGGAATGTTGGCGAACTTGATCTCTTTGTACCATGCGATCGTAGTTGCCTTCCTGCGGAAGTCCAGCGTGCACCAACGAGTGTTGAGCGACGTGCCTGCGATTCGCACGGTGCCGTCCGTGCCGAGCTTGCGACGCTTCTTGATGACCTTCGCCTGGATTCCGCCATACGCTTCGGCGGCAGCTAGCACGAAGGGGTAGCAGCGATTCTTCTCGGTCGCTCGGGCATCGAAGAAACTGCCCTCCTCTGGCCTCGCGTGGAGATCGAGTCCGGAGAGATCCCATTGGAACGGGCTGGCGGGCTCCAGCCCCTGAAGTACGGTCTTGCCAGACTCCATGAAGTCCTCGGCAAAGCTGTTGGAGTTGAAGAACGTCGTTCGGAACTTCCCGAGAAAGGACTGGCCCATCGCCGCCAAATCCGACCCGAAGTTCGCCGGTGCGAACATCAGCAGGCGGCCGACAGGGCACGCCAAGTCGAGCCCGCGTCGGCGACGGCGCTCGTATCGAAGTGCGAGCCACGCACGTACAACCAAAGCCCCAGTACTGTGGCACGCAACGTCAATCCGCTCGCCGGGGAAAAGCTCCTCGTATTCCGTATCGAGCTTGTCAGCAAAGTCGCGAAACGTCGCCTCGTCATCCATGCTGCTGTAGTCGAGGAGAAAGACGTTCTTCCGTTTGTAGAAGCGCCCCTCGTACTTTTTGCGTGCCTTGACGTCGATGCCCTTACCAGTAAAAAAGTCGCGCAGCGCGGTGAAGCTTGTGGATCCGTCGGAATACCCGTGAATAATGAGCATCTTCTTCTTGTTCGTTGGTTTTGTAGCCATAGTTCGTGCCCTCCTTGCGGACGGTGATATGCATGTGTATCGGAGTTGTCGCCGGAATACGGTCTAGACCCATGGCGGGGCCAGAGCAGCCGAGGGTTCGGGAGAGCCGGCCGCCGCGCGATTGGTCTCGGTGAGCTGAGTGCCGATATGGTGGCCGAGGGCACGGTAGGCTTCGAACTGGGCCTCATCGAAGAATTGGTCGGCCGTCGTCTCATCGGGGAAGCGTGGATGGGCGTTCTTGTATCCCTGCACGTCAGCGGGTAAGCCCGGGGTCATCGTAGTTTTGCAATAGATCAAGGTGCCACGCTGGCGATGCCCGTGGGCGTCTGCCTTGTATTCGATCGTGCCGATCGCAAAGCCGCGCTTCGCCAGCTCGTAACGTGACTCGAGGGCATTGCATCCGCAACCGGTGCCGGGTTGTAGCGCGCATAGGCCATACTCTGGATCATCGAAGTTGATGTCCGCACCGAAGTCGACGCGGACGCGTTCGACCGCGTTGGCTAGATCAGCGAAGTCAAACGTCGGGTCACAGCCACCGTCGCTGACAATGATCGTCTTGAGCCGGCGGCGAATCAGCTCGTAGAGCCCGAGATTCTCGAAGTGTCCGCCGTCGGTAAGCTCGATAGCGCGCGCGTTCTCGTCGTTGCCCAGACCGAGTATCCCGCTACTGAAGCCGGGATAGATGAGGTTTGGTGGAAGGCGGAATCGCTCCGATCGTGCCGGGTTCGGATGCGGGGCCCAGTATCCGAGCCGGATGTTCAGTAGGGACATCAGCATTGAGAGGGAGCGACTAGTCGTGATGCCGCGCCCCGCGGATCCGGTGTTCGGATTTGCCGCGGCCGCGGAGATGGCCATAGCCGTCGGCAGAGTCATGCCCCGGCCGCTCTTCTTCATGTAGGAGGAGGAACTTCGCCAGCCGGTCGCACGGCTGCCGCAGTAGAGGGGGGACAGAATGAAGCTGTCGCCGCCGCGTCCGCGAAACTTCGAGATTGACGAGTTCGTGAGAACCACATTGGCGTTGATGAGATGGTAGGGGCGCGGACGCTGTTCGGAGCACAGGTTTTCGACTAGGGCGACGTCCGCTCGGGTCGCGAGGCCCCACCGGCTGTCTTCCACGCGCTCCTGGTCTGGAAGGAATGTCTCCATCAACCGGTCTCGGTACATCCGATGGAGGCCGAAGTAGTTCAGGTTGACGACACTACCTACGCCAAGGGCGGTCATGCCGACGATCACAACCACTAGCCAGTACTCGTTGATCTTTGGATTGGAGTCCCCGTAGGGGACAAGCCAGTCGCCTACTGCGAAGGCGCTGAGTAAGATTCCGTAGGCGAGGCCGGCCGCTCCCGCGACGATCAGCAAAGTACGTGGACCGCTGCTTTGCTTTGCGGGGTTCTGCTGGCGGTTGGATTGCAAGTACCCCACGAGCCCCCCAAGCAGACTGAGCGACCAGCCTGATCCCAGCGCCACAGCGTGAGAGAGCTTCGTCATCACAAGCGGGAGCGACCCGATGACGCACGACACTGCGATGGCTGTCAACGCTAGGCCAAACAGTTTTTGAGCACTCGTGCGAGCGCCGTATGTCATCCGGGCAGCGATCGCGGACAGAAGGCTTCCGCCGAAAAAGACGAAACCGGCAACCGTCGCAGCCAGGAGGAACCAGTTGTCAATCCCGATGGGCGCCAAATACTTCTCGAGCGTCTCCCATGCAGGGTTCAAGATCGAGAGGGCTGCCACAACTACCAGGCACAGCAGCGAGAAATAAACGAACAACGATACGACGATCGAACGTAGCACCACCGCGAACAGTGCCGGGTACCCGAGCCCGCTTCCCGGGATGAGGTAGTTGCCGTGTTGGCGCATGAACCCCAGGATCTGGCTGCGTGCTCCATGCTCGGCGAACGGGAAATCCGCGGGCGTCGTCCCGGCCGCCTCCCCACGATCCTTCAGGAGCCAGGTCAGCGCCGAGCCGATGTAGCCCCCTCCAGAAACGGTCGAGAGATAGTCGATCCTTGCCAACATGCCTCCATGGGCGAGGGCCTGCAGGAAGCCGAGACCAAACGAGGCCGAGCGAATCCCGCCGCCCGAGATCGCAAGCCCACACAGTGCGTTTGCTTCATTAGCGCTCGGGTCTTTGTGGATGCGTGTTTTCTCGTGCTCAAGGACTGTCTCTTGGGCGTCAGTATAGCTCGCGTCGCAGGCTTCGTTGGTACGGCGGAGCCTCTTCGCTACTTCGCGAAGGAAGCCGGACTTCATTTGCGTCTGTGAGTGCATGGCAGTGCTGCCTTGAGGTGGCGCTACATTAGAGTTGGCGCTCTGATGCGCGTATTCGTCATCGGCTCGCGGTTGCAGTCGCTCCCAGGCCTCAGAATACGAACAATCCTAGGAGGCGGCTCGTAACAGACAGCATCGCGGCCGGTCAACGAATGCGGACGGAAAGAGGGTCGAAAGCGTGTCGAAATGGCGCAGGGCGAACCACTCTGATGTCGAGTGTCATCCGCTTCGGCTCTTGCGCTTGCCTGAGAGCAGTTCGATGCGCCGGCCTTACGTCAACCCGAACTGGGCGTTCATGCAGTCTATCATTTCAAGTCTAGGCTGGATCTCTAGCAGGTCGAGCGACTCGTTGTGGCGCAGGTGACATAGACCGAGGGCGATCTGGGTCCCTTTCCTACGTTTTCTGTTCCCAGAACGTTGTCACGCGTTCGCAACTCTGCTCTGACATGGACGAATGCGAGAGGGGACCCGGCAGTCGGGAGCAGTTGCATCGAGTCCAAAGATTCCCACGTTAGAGGTCGCATCCGTGCTAGGTCAGCCGCCCACTATGTCTTTTGTCTGCCGTGCGCGAGTGTGGACGGCTCTGATCGTGCCGTTTTTTCTGTCGACGCTGACGGCTTGTACGATAGGCCTGCCGCGTACGCTCGGAGCGCGGGATCTCGGATTTGGCTACATCGCAAAGAACGAGGACCGTCGGAGCTACCGAGCCGTCACACCCGGTGCTGTCCTACGCATGGGCGACGGTCGCGAAGGGTTCACACTTGGGTGGAGCGATATAGCGGTCGCCTACCCGCAGCCTAGGGTTGCAAGTGAACCCGTTCTCGCCGAGTCCGGATACCTGGCGTGGCCCTTCGCCTGGACCGAGCGCGATGAGAGGGGCACCCGACGCTGGTGGGGCCTCTTTCTTGTAGAACGCCCCAGCCCCGACGACCGAGTTGCGGTCATTCGCTATCGCGAGATCGGGGCTGCGCTTCATTGGTCTCGTGATCAAACGGGTGTCAGCGCCGGGTTCAGCGCGGGTTCATATCTGCGAGTCACGTCCACGACCGATGGGATGTTCGTCTTACAATGTCTCCCGGGAAGGGGACTTCCGTGTCAGCTCAGTGAGTTCTAGAAAGGAGAAAGCCATGATCGGACGCATCGGAATCTTGGCAGTGTGGCTGCTCGCAGGCGGCCTCGTTGTCGGGTGCACCGCCAAGCACCTCGCGTTTACGACCTACACGAAAGTGGGTCTCGACATCTCAACAGCCGATGGGGCGCCAACACAAGCGGTGTTCGGGTACAAGCGTTTCGAAGGCGCGATCATTCCCGTGCAAGTGCAGGCGGAGGATGGTTCGGAGCCCGAGGTGATGTCGGTCTACGCGGCGCTGGATCTCACGAACAACTGGCTCGAAGGACTCTCGATCCTTCAGGTGTTCGCGACCGGGCAGGCCGCGAAGAACGCTGCGGCGAATCCCGAGGCCTTCGCCGACCTCGTACGTGAGGCCAAGGAGGCGCAAGAAGCCGAAGAGGGCGGGGAGTGATGGACTCGCTCAGACGGCCTTTGTTGGTCCTAGTGGTGGCGGCAACCGCGGCCGCGTCGATGGGTTGTGCGAGGGCGGTTGTCTTCGCCACGGGAACTCGGGTGGGGATCGAGCTCAATGCCGTGGAGAACGGCCAACAAACGGTGATGGTCGGCTACAAGCGCTCCGAAGGGGTGTTTATGCCGGTTCGGGAAGAAGACGACGAGGCTCCGCGCAAGACAGCCTTCTCGACGCTTTCGGCATCGAATTTCGAGACGGGCACGCTGCTTCTCGCTGGACTCGGCAGTACGAAGGTCAAGTCGGTCTTTGCGACCGGTGCGGCCGCGAGCGAGTACAATGCTCCGAAATCAGTTTCGAAGGCTCTGCATGCGATGTACAGCGAGATTCTTTCTCCTGAGGTTGACTGGCTGAATAGTGAGCTCCGCGCCTCCCTCGCCGCAATGCCCGACCCAAGGAAAGATGCCGCCCGAAAGGCTGTGTGGAGCGAGCTCGTTGGGAACGAAGAAGTCGGCGGGGAGGGGCTTCTGATCAGAATGGTGCAGCGTGAGGGCGACAAAGAGCTGCTCGTGCAGACGCTCGCGAAGGTCAAGGGATCCGCGCTCGCGGACGATGAGAAAGAGGACCCAGGTTCGCATCTCATCAGGCTGATTGCCGACCCAAGCCCCGGAACGACGGGACTATACGATGCGATTGCAGAAGAGCTTGAAGGGCCCGACCAGATATCGCGGTTGAGCGAGGATGAGCTCGTTGAGCAATTGGTCGATCTGGCGGCGACCGACAATCAGGTGGACGAACTGCGCACGGCGTTGGGAGCCGTCCTTAGTCTCGCACGCTAGTGATCGAGCGCCCGAACCGGGACGAGGATGGTTCGAACCCCCGTTCGAAATGAGGAGTGAACTCAAATGGCTGTCAGAACGGTACGTCACAAGGTGACGAAGGCCTGCTGGAAAAGTCTCCCATGCCGCAAGAGGTTCAAGAAGCAGTGGCAGAACCGTGGGCAGGTGTTCCTCTACGTGCAGCCGATGAAAACCAACCCGAGAATGTTGTGGGGAGTGTTCCGGCTGTAGTGACGGCCCGCCAGCCGGAAGTACATGCACGTCCTCGGTCAACTGCGATACCGGGGTAGTGCGGTCGTTACAGAAGACGACGGAATGATGTTCGACCAGGACGACTTTCTGGTCCGTGCGCGTTTGTGGTTTTGGCCGATTTCAGAACTGCGGGACCTCGCTTTCTCTGGAGAGGTGGCCTACGTGCACGCCATGCCGGACGAGAAGAAGGACGACGACTACG
>JAJCZP010000006.1 GCA_029262315.1 Deltaproteobacteria bacterium
CGTGTGGAACCGTCGGCACCCTGGTTCCATCGAAGAAGCCGGCCTGTCGCTCCGGGTCTCCGGGGCGCGCGTGGAGATGTCGCATCAACGTGGGGACCAGTGGGCCCCAGAGGGTCTGTTTGGAGGACTCCAGCAGAAGGCTGATGAGCCTGGTTTGGCGGCGAATCTGGATACGGATGGTCTCTGGAATCTTTGCTGCCTCGATTGCGAGAGCCTTTCGAACGACGCCGAGCGTCGAGATGTACAGGCAGACGGCGTACGCCCGCGATATCTCGAAAGCCAGCACCTCATCAGATCCAGAAGACGCTTGGGCAGAGAAGGCGAAGAGCATACGGAGGAAATCGTCGACGTCGACATCAACCGAATCAAGCTCGTCCTTTCGCGGGTCGCTGTCGTTCTGACGGATCCACGCCGTGCGGAGCAGGGACGTGTTCACGGCTCGGAGGGTCTCGACGGGGACCAGTGGGTCGGGATCGTTCAGGAGTGGCAGGATGCTCTTGGTGCGATCACGCTGTATTTCTCTCAGCAACCTAGTGATGGGATCGTCCTTTTCCGGGCCTGTCTGCCTGAGTCGTAGGCTGATACTCCAGAGAAGATCACCATCGACGAGATTCTTGACGCGGGTGATCTGCACGCGCGGGTAGTCGTCGATGCTGTTCGCCCGGAACCAGAGCCGGCAGCGGTCATGCAGCATGCGGAGCAAATCGCGATAACGCTGGGAGACACGCTCGAGGACGCAGGCGTTGATCCTGGTGTCGCGCGTCATGTTCTTGAGGAGGTGATTCGTCTGTTTGAGGGCGTGCTCCGTCAGTTCCTCGAAGAGGAAACGGTCACCGATGGCGTGTGCGCTCTCGAGAGCCTTGGAGGTATCTTCCTCGAAGGCCTCGAGCCCCTCGTCGACGGCGATCGGGTCCAAGCTGTCCGGAGCCGACAGCATCTTCTGGACCTTGATGTGTGCGCGGGCCGCGCGGAGGAAAGGCCGAAGGTATCGCGGGAACCAGAAATCAGGGACATCCAGGAGCTTCTGGCGCTGGGCTGTCACCCGTTGATCGCGGTCGTTGTCCATCACGCGCATCAACGTCGGCACGAGGAGAACCGGAAGTCGGGGTGCGAGCGCCCGAAGCGATTCCGAGAATCTCAAGTGTCGCGTGATCAGCGTCCTCTTGTGCGCTCGGCCACGAGGTCGCTCGACGTACGCCCACCACGCCTGCCACAGCTGCTGATAGAAGTCGCGTCTCATCTGCGAGCGTTTCGGCAGATGCAATCCGAGGAGCCGTGCATCGCTCTCCTCGGTCACGACGAGGAGCCGTGCAAAGGGAAGGGGCGGCGCATCGGAGTCGGCCTGCCGATCCTCGGGGTCGCTTCCCTCGTGCCGGTCGGGCATCTTGATGAGCGTCGACGCGAACGGATGAGGGCGAAGCTTGAACCGCTCGAGGCGCTGTCCCGGAAGTCGAGGACGGCGTTTCGAGCCCGGCTCGGGGTAGGAGCCCCAGACGATTGTGTCGTTGTCAGCGAAGAGTACGGCGCGCGAGCCTCGGGATACGGCGAGCACGACCTGCCGCTGCCTGTCTCTGGGGCTGGATGGGCCGGACAGATCGGCGTTGAAGCAGCGGAGGTCGACTATCGGCCCCTGTTCCTGGATCGCCCAGAGGCGCGGGAAGTCGCTGTGGTCCGGATGGTCGGTGCGTTCGGAGGGTGCCCGCTCGACCCGCTGCCACGCGATCACGCGCCCGTCGGCTCCTCCCGCAAATACGCGCGTGATCGGAGTCGCCGCTGCTCGGTCCGCGTCGGGGAACCGGGTCCGAGCGCCGGGCTCGACGATCCGGGTGGCGACGGACCACACCGGAACCGCCATTCGACCGACCCGGTCGATCTTCGGTCGGGCAGTAGGGTCCGAAATAAGTTCGGGGATCACTTCTACCAACTGCACTTGGCCCCCGGCGCAGCCGGCGGCGACGAAGTGGCGACCGGTCAGAGCCGGATCGGGAACTGCTGCAACGGCTTGGACAGCGTTCGGAACGGGTGTTGCGCCTGCAGGTACCGGGTCGGCGGGCGCGATCGGGAAGATGCGTGCGTCGGCATGCACCTCCCCATCGCGGAAGCGCAGGTGCAGAAGCAGGAGCTTTGGTCGGCCGTCGGAGGGGTCGCGCAGGCCGAGAAGCACCTGGGAGTCGCCGAGCATGTAGCTCGACGTAACGGTAATATTGCCGGAGAGCGTGCCATCCTCCTCGACTCGCTTGGAGTCCGGGTCGTCGACCGGCTGGAAGCGACAGGTGATTTCATCGTGCCCGAACTGCTTCACGTTACGGATCTTCCAGACGCGTATTTGCTCCGGATGATTTTCCGTCTCTCGCTGGGTCGTGATGAGGAACGTTCCGGCGTCGGCGCCTTGAGGACGGCAGAACTCGAGGGCGCGGCCGAAGCGACCGAGTGGCTTGCCGGTGACCGAGATGTCCCCGTTAAGGGGACTCAATTTCGGCCGATCCCTCTCCGCGTCCTCCAGCTGGATGAAGCCGATCTTTTCGTGGCGCCAGAGCACCGCCGCGAGCGATTTGTCGGGGCTGATCTTGACGTCAAAGACGAAGCCTCGCGCATCCGTCGCGACCGACGCTTCCTCGTCCACCCGTCGATCGAAGAGCACCGCTTTCGTGACGATGCGGTCTTCCCGAGCGAGTGGATCGACCTCCGCGTGTTCTGCGGCGGCGTCGGAGGCGTGGCCCCGCAGCTGATGCGCTAGACGCGGGCGACGAGCGGTCTCCGGCGGTGCGAGCAGCGCCCAGCGCCGAACGACGAAAGCCATGTCCCGCGCGGTGCTCTTCAAGCATCGGTCGAGGTCGGGACGGAGATCGCCCCAGGGCTTCGCCCGCTCGTTCCGGAGAAGGCTTAGCCAGCGAATGACTCCGAGCGCCTTCTGTTCTGGTTCGTTGGGCTTGATGCGGTGGATCGACCCGACGAGCGAGTGGCACCAGAGATTGAGGGTCTCGCGGATGTCGGCTTCCGTCTCCACGTGCCCGAGCGCTTCGAGGGCCAGGGTGGCGCTCGGTCGATCGAGGAAGTCCCACAACTGCCTGGCCTCGCCGCGCGAGGGGTCGAACAGATCGGCGACAATGACTTCTACGGGTGGCTCAGGCGGCTTGTCGTACTCGTTGGTCTGGTAGCGCTCGTTCAACCAGGCCCGCGCCTCCGCGATCGACGGGAGACTGGAGATGGGTCGAGGTTCGAGATCCGTCGTGTACCGGCTCCTCGATATCGTTTGGTCCCGACGGAGTTGCCAGACTTGTAACTCACCCCGCTTCGCTCCCCTGACCATCACGGCGCGCTCCGCGGGAGACCGCGCCGCACGCACGTGTTGGACCTTCCAGTTCGTGGTCCCTCCGGCCGAACCCCAGTCGACTTTGTTGACGTGGCTTCCGAGGCGGGAATCGCTGGTCCAGACCCAGGTGTCGTCCCCAAGCCGGCTGATTGAGACCGCGAGGCTTGCCCCACGCCCGCCGGTTCTGCGCACCGGCGTGATCCGAATCCCGTCAGCGGTGCACGTCCAGACGAGCAATCCCGCGTCCGTGCTCACGAGGACCTGCAGATCGTCCTCGTTCTGGATCAGGGCGGCGTCGAGCACGAGCGTCGGAT
>JAJCZP010000007.1 GCA_029262315.1 Deltaproteobacteria bacterium
CATCAGATCGTAAACCACGCCGGCCTGTTCTCCGAGACCCGCATGCGCCCAGATTATATTAACATCGCCGACGAGGCCATAGAGCCAGCGTATGGGTTCCGGTCCGGAATGGACATGCAGGTAGATGTCCCGCGCCTTCGCCATCGCGATCACTCTGCGGAACAGGGGCGCATCGGAGACGTCCAGGCTGTGAATATGAAACTCGCCGATCCCCTCGTGGGGGTACTTTTGCAGGCGCTCCGCCAGATAGTCCTCCATATCAGGCGCCTTGGTCCAGTTCGAGGATCCGACGTCGCCGTGATAGGGGCGCAGCTCCGGCACGATGCGGCCCGGCGCATACTCCCAAAGCATGATCGTGCCTTCGTCGGGCGTCGAAGACACCAGCCCCATGGCCACACCGTTCCTGTCCATCAGCTCGATGATGCTATTGACCGGATAGGCGTCCCAGGCCGGCTGCTTGTAGTGCACATGGGCATCGAAGATCGGCAGATCCTTCACCGCCTCCCCGATCGGGGCGTGATCGCCGTCCGCATGGGCAGACGTCAGCATCAGCGCGCAGACCAACAGGGCCGCGAAAAGGACTGCGGATTTCTTGAGTATCGCCAGGGTCATGACAGCTTCCATAGATCACGCTCGACTTTGGTCGCCTAACTCACGTCCCGGACCTGATCCGGGACCCAGGGGCGAAGCGGCACAGCATCACATTCGAGCACACTCTTACCGCACCAGCACCCAGCGTGGCCATTTCTCGACATCCACGGGCGTGACCCGCGGGTCTCCGGCCACTTGCAGGCAGCGTATATGTGTTCCTCAACGGTCCCGCCCCCCAACCGCCGTTCCTGCGAAAGCAGGAACCCACTCGCCGTCCAACGGACCGAAGCCACAACGTTTCGCTGTGCCGCGCCACGAGTGGGCCCCGGATCAAGTCCGGGGCGACGCTCAGATGTTTCGTTACACCAACTCAAATCTCCCCCGTGTCCCGGACGTGATCCGGGACCCAGGGGCGACGCGGCACAGCATCACATTCGAGCACACTCTTACCGCACCAGCACGCGGCGTGGCCATTTCTCGCCATCGCCGGACTTGACCCGGTGATCTCGGGCGGCATGCAGGGAGTGGATAAGTGTTCCTCTACCTTCCCGCCCCTCATCCGCCGTTCCTGCGAACGCAGGAACCCACTCGCTGTCCAGCGCATAAAAGACGCAACGTTTCGCTGTACCGCGCCGCGAGTGGGCCCCGGATCACGTCCGGGGCGACGCTCAGATGTTTCGTTGCGCCAACTCAAATCTCACCCGTGTCCCGGACGTGATCCGGGACCCAGGGGCAGCCCGGCACAACATCTCGGCAGAAGCACCCCCTCACCCCGCCTCACCGCCGTCGCCCGCCCGCCGCACCCCGCGCCGGTTGAGCGCACGCATCTTCATGTGCCGCGCCGCCATCCGCGCCCGCGCCGCGTCGGTGCGGCGCAGTTCGGCCCGGGCCCGCACGTCCTCCAGCAAGAGCGCGGCCTTGGCGCGCATCCGCGCCGATTTGAGGTAGGCCCGCACATCCAGAATAAAGCCCTCGATCTTGTCGAGGGTGAGCAGCGTCCAGGTGAACTGCTTGCGCGCATTGGGGTTGCGCGGCTGCACCGACTGCATGTAGCCCGGCCAGTTGTCGTGAAACACATCGACCATGCTCTTGTCGGTCGAGGTCAGGCTGACGATCGGCCGCGGCCCGTCCCTGTTGCCGCGATAGGCGATGGAGAAGGTCCCCTCGCCCTCGAAATGCCCGGCCGCCCAGATGCGTACCACCCGGCCCGGCCGGCGCCGCGCAGCGATCCGGCGGCGGCGCTCTTTCAGCCGGCGCTGCCGCTGCGCTTCATACTTCACCCGCTGGCGTCGCCGGTTGCACACCATGCACATGTGTTTGCCGTCGGGGCTGACGTAACTCATCACATGCCCCCGGCGGCAACGATGCACCTTGGGCGCGCACGGGCTCTCCGGCGCGCACGGCGTCTCCGCCGCCGGCACTGTCTCGTCCGCTCGGTGCATGGAATGTGTCTGGTCTTACGAAAGGGAAACCGGCCCGCAGGCGCACGGTGCGGCGCGCCGGGGCCTCAGCTGTGGTCAGTCTGCCGGGTTCTACACCCGCTTGAGGGGCGCGGGGATAAGTTCACCGGGAAATTTTGAAAACTTCTGATCGAAGCACATCGCAGCGGGCTTAACGCCATTCGCGGGCGGGCTCGGAGCTGCCTGATGCAGAGCAGCATGCGGCCATCGGATTGGCGCGCTGTGGCTGTCGCTCTCGGCCCTTTTCTACCATTCGAGCCGCTTCGCCCGCGTTCCCAAGAACGGCCATTCATTGCGGTTGCGCAATCCGGCCCGTATCACTGCCGGCTACGCGGACTTTGCTCCCGTTCGAGCCATGTAGAACGAAGCCCGCAGCGTGCCGAAAGCAAACAAAAGTTGGAGGAGCGGCAAGCAATTGGCGTCGCTTAGTCCTGTCGCGTCTGGCCCGCGAGGCCGGCGTAAGGCAGGTTGTGATTTTGTTCGGCCCGCCCCTGCGCAATCTTGCGGCAGGCATACTGCTGCAACTAACGACAGATGGGAGTAAAATCGACAGTTGCATGGCGCTCCGGTACCATCTGCCCTAGGTCACTGTAGCTGATGCCGAAGTGACAAAACGCCGAACCGCACTCGTGACTTTCTTCTTCTCGAAGTGGCGGCCCATGAATGAATTCATGCGTTATGTTCCGCTATGGATGACTACATTTTCATCTTCGGCTGTACCGAATGCATATTGCCAGTCAATATGCTCATGCAAACAATTTTTACATGCGCTTTAGGGAGTGGAGAGTGGCGACAGAAGCGAAAAACTATCTAGCTCAGATTCTGCAAAGCCTGTGTCGCGAATTTGAAGCAACCATCACACTAGAGCCCGAGTTCGAACGAGCTGGCTATATAGATTTCCCAACTGGCAAGCGGGTGTTTTTCAAGGGAACTTCGTTTG
>JAJCZP010000008.1 GCA_029262315.1 Deltaproteobacteria bacterium
CGAGGTGTTCGACGCCGCGGCGTTCAGCCGCGAGCACGACGCCCCGAACGCGCTAGCCAGTGGCACTCAGACAGCGGCGCCACCGCAGCGAGAGGCCTCGGGGATCGCGATGCGTCCGGGCCGATCCGGCAGCCGCAAGGCCGTCGCGCCCGCGGCGCGTGCCCTCGCCAAGGCACTCGGCATCGCTACGGAGCCGATTCCGGGCACCGGGCCCGGTGGGCGGGTCATTCGGGCCGACGTCGCCGCATGGGCGGCCGCTCGCGAGGCACTCGTCGAGGTCGCCGACGGCGTCCGTCTCGAGGTGCCGACGAGCGGCGCCGGCGACGAGGTCCTCCTCCTCCCCGGATTCGGCACCGATGCTTCGGTGTTCGCGTTGCAGACCGCCGAACTGACGAAGCAGTACCGTGTACGCGGCGTCAATCCGCGTGGCGTCGGACTCTCGGACGCACCGGAGCAGGAGGCGTATGACCCCATCCTGCAAGCCGCCGACGCCGCCGCCCTGATCGACGACGCTGCGCACGTCGTCGGCGCCAGCATGGGCGCCGCCGTCGCCATCGAGCTCGCGCTCGGCCATCCGGAGCGCGTGCGCTCCCTGACACTGATCACACCCGTACTCGACGTCAGCCCGCGGTTGGCCGCAGTACTGGACGCCTGGTGCCGTCTCGCCGCCGAGTCGAGCCCCGCCACGTTGGCAACCGCGCTGTTGCCGTGGATGTTCGCCGACGAAACGCTCGCCGACTCCCACACCCGCGACCGACTGCGCCGTGGCTTGGCCAGCATCGTCGCGCGCGTACCGTGCGTCGTACTCGAACGCTACGCCCTGGGATTGCAACGATGGTCCGGACGGCGCACGCGTGATCTCGGACACCTCACCCCGCCCACCCTGATCCTGACCGGCGGTGCCGATCTCCTGGCAACCGACGCCGCGCGCGTCGCCGCGGCCATTCCGGGGGCAACGTCGCACGTCGCACCGCACGCCGGGCATGCCTTGAGCCTCGAGGCAGCCGACGTCGTCAACCAGGCGATGCTGTCTCACATCGCCGGCAGGAGGTGAGTGATGGCAGACGCGCCCGTCGACGTCCTGATCATCGGTGCCGGGGCATCGGGCGCCGCCCTGGCGTGGAGCCTCGCGGACACCCGCATGAACATCCTCTGCCTCGAGCAAGGCGATTGGATGGATCCCGAGAAATACCCGGCAGCCGGACGCGATTGGGAGATCCGAGGGTTCGGCGACTTTAGCGTCAGCCCCAACACACGCGGTCGGCCCGAGGACTACCCGGTCAACGACAGCGATTCGCCGATCGCCGCCTCGATGTTCAACGCCGTCGGTGGCAGCACGATTCTGTATGCGGCCCATTTCCCGCGCTTTCGCCCATCGGACTTCAAGGTGAAAACCCTCGACGGGATCGCCGACGACTGGCCCCTCGACTACGAACGGCTCGCACCTTACTACGACGAGAACGCTCGCATGATGGGCGTCGCAGGTTTGGCGGGCGACCCCGCATACCCGCCGAAGGCGTTGCCGCTGCCGCCGGTCCCGCTCGGCAAGCTCGGCGAAACGCTCGCCGGCGGCTTCAACAAGCTCGGGTGGCACTGGTGGCCCTCGGACAGCGCCATCGCCACGCAGGACTACGAAGGCCGCGCCGCCTGCATCAACGCGGGACCGTGTCTCACCGGCTGCGCCCAGGGCGCCAAAGCCAGCACCGACATCACCTACTGGCCAGTGGCGATCCGGCGCGGCGTGACGCTCAAGACCCGCTGTCGCGTGCGCGAGATCACCGTCGGCCCCGACGGCCTGGCCGATGGCGTCGTTTACTACGACGCCGACGGCGCCGAGCGGAAACAACGAGCCGAAGTCGTCGTGCTCGCGTGCAACGGCATCGGCACGCCGCGCCTGCTCCTGAATTCGCGCTCCAAACGTTTTCCCGAAGGACTCGCCAATCGCAGCGGCATGGTCGGGCAAAACCTCATGTTCCATCCGTACGCCATGGTCACCGGCCTCTTCGAGGACCGACTCGAGGGCTACAAGGGACCCATGGGATGCTGCCTCATGAGTCAAGAGTTCTATGAAACCGACCGCACACGCGGATTCGTCCGCGGCTATTCCATCGAGACGTTGCGCGGCCTGCCCCCGGTGTCGACCGCGCTCTGGGGCATGACGCAGGGCAGGATCCCCTGGGGTGCGGAGCATCGGCGCGCCTACGATGCGATCTTCGACCGCACCGCCGGCATGGTCATCATCTGTGAGGATCTCCCAGAGGGCCACAACCGTGTCACACTCGATCCCGAGCTCGTCGATACCGACGGAATCCCGGCCCCCAAGGTCACCTACCGCTTGAGCGAGAACAGCACCCGAATGCTCGCCCACGCCGTCGCCCGCGGTAAGGAGGTGCTGGAAGCCGCCGGCGCCACCGAGACGTTCGCGGAGGCGCCCTTGCCGATCGCCGGCTGGCACCTCATGGGAACGGCGCGCATGGGAACCGACCCCGCGACCTCGGTCGTCAACGAGTGGGGCCGCGCCCACGACGTCAAGAACCTCTTCATCATCGATGGCAGCATCTTCGTCACCGCGGCGGGCGTGAATCCGACGAATACGATCCAGGCATTGGCCCTCTACATCGGGGATATGATCAAGAAGAACCTCGCCAATCTCTTCGACTAGGAATGCGACAACACCAGAGGCAGACCCGATGAGCGCAACGACGACCACACAGCCGATCTCCGCCGCGCAGGTCCGGACGCTGGCAAGCGTGCTCGACGAGATCGTCCCGCCAAGCGACGATGCCAGGTTCCCGGGCGCCGGCGCGCTTGGGCTCGCAGCCTATGTGGAGCAGACGATGGCGCACACGCCCGATCTCCACCAGATGACCATGCAGGGGCTCGCAGCTCTCGATCGGCTGGTGCAGGCCAAAGGCGCCGAGAGCTTCACGGCGCTTTGCCGCGCGGACAGGCTCGCGATGCTGCATGCGCTGACGACAACGGAGCCGGCGTTCCTCCCAACGCTGACCTTCCACACGTATGTCGGCTACTATCAGCACGAGCGTGTACTCGAGGCGCTCCACCTCGACCCACGGCCGCCCTACCCCAAGGGATTCGAGATGCCACCGAGCGACCTAACGACGCTGTTGGCACCGGTGCGGCGGCGGGCAGAACGATAGCGGGAAGACGCTCGGTGCCGACCCCCTCGCGCCTGAGACATCATTGACGATGCTGAATCCCGACGAAACGCGCATCGCCCTGGCCATCCCGCCGCTCTGGCGCCTGGCGTTCCGCCCGCTCTTTCTCGCGGGACCGCTGTTCTCGATCGTCGCGGTCGCTTGGTGGGTTTATTTCTGGTCGGGGATTCCATCATGGCAGCCCTACGGCGATCCGATCTGGTGGCACGGCCACGAAATGCTCTTCGGCTTTGCCGCCGCCATCGTCGTCGGCTTCCTCCTGACCGCCGTCCAAACCTGGACCGGCGTGACCGGCATGCGCGCGCGGCCGTTGATGGCATTGGTGTCGATCTGGTTGCTCGCACGCTTCCTGATCGCGTTCGGGAACACGCTGCCCCCAACGGTGGTCGCGGTTGTCGACTGCCTGTTCCTCCCGGCTGCGGCGCTGGCACTCGCGCGCCCGGTCGTCCGCGTCCGACAGTGGCACAACCTCTCGCTCGTCGCCCTGCTTCTCTTGCTCGCGCTCGTCAACGTCGCCAGTCACGCCGCCCTGCTGTCCGATGACCGCGCCATGGCCACCCGCGCCCTGCACGGCGCCGTGATCTCGATCACTATCATCATGGCGGTGATGGGAGGGCGCGTGATTCCGTTCTTCACCGCCCGAGGCACGAGCAGTAAGCCGCCCCCTCCGCTCCCGTGGCTCGACGTACTGAGCCTGACCTCGCTCGCCGCACTGTTGGTGGCGGCTGCCGTCGGCATGACGACGCGCCCCTCCGGGTGGCTGACGGCCGTGGCGCTCCCGAGTGCGGTCCTGAACGGCGGGCGCTTTGCGCGCTGGGGTTTCCAGCGGACCCGGCGCGTGCCGCTCCTCTGGTCACTCCATCTCGCCTACGCGTTCATTCCCCTCGGCCTATTCGCGCTCGCGTTGGCCGGCTCGACGCATCTGGTCAGCGTCGGCGCAGCGATTCACTGCTTCACGGCCGGCGCCATGGGCAGCCTCATTCTGGCCATGATCGCGCGCGTGTCACTAGGGCACACGGGGCGCCCGCTGAGCCTGCCACGTGCCATGCCCGTCGCCTTCGCGCTGATCGTAGCTAGCGGCATCGTGAGACTCGCCGCGGCATTCGTGGCCCCCGGCCACGCGCCCGAAGCCATCATCATCGCTGGCGGCCTCTGGATCCTCGCGTACGGGATCTACTGCTGGAACTATGCCCCGATGTTGTGGGCGGCGCGCATCGACGGCCGTCCCGGCTGAAGCGCGCCGCTCATGCCCGGGCTTCGGGCGGGCACGAGCCGACAAGCGTTTTCGTTCCCGACATGACAAACGTCATCGATTCGCATGACCAGTCCACCGCGGAGGCTGGTTTCCTGCTGGCGCTGCTTGACGCGATGTCCCACGGCTCTTACGGTTCTAAACAAACGTTTGTTTGTTCTGCCAACATCCTGCGAGGAGCCCACACATGCACTCTGCTGAGCCGGTCACTGCTTCCACGTTCGCGGGCGAATGCGCCACGGCCGAGGCCGCCGCACTGGAAGTCCCGGGCCCCAGGTTCGAGGGAACCGTCAGACTCCGAGGCGGCCGCTCCATCGGCCTCGCCGAGTATGGATCGCGCACGGGTATGCCCATCCTCTGGTTTCACGGCACTCCCGGGGGACGCCGGCAGATACCGCCGCTGGCGCGCCAGCGAGCGAGCGAACAGGGCGTGCGTCTGGTCGCGCTTCAACGACCCGGAATGGGGGATTCGACGCCCCACCTCTACCGGTCCGTGCTCGAATGGGCCGACGACGTCGGCGAGATCGCCGACCAGCTCGGCATCGACCGCTTCGGACTGGTAGGGCTCTCCGGGGGCGGACCCTACGTTCTCGCCTGCGCACATCGCATGCCCGGGCGGGTCATCGCGGGCGCGATCCTGGGCGGCGTTGCACCGGCGCGCGGGCCCGATGCTCCGCTCGGCGGCGCGGTCGGCTTTGCCGCCCAGAATCGACTCCTCCTACGTGTGCTGCGCGAGCCACTCGCCCGAATCTTGTGGGCGACGAGCGCGGCCCTGCGGCCGCTCGCCTCGCAAGCCTTCGATTTTGCCATTAAGGTGCTTCCGTCCGGCGACCAGGACGTCATGGGCCGGGCCGAGATGAAAGGCATGTTCATCGACGACATTCTGCACGCAGCGCGGTACCAGATGCACGCACCCGTGTACGACCTGATCCTGTTCACGCGCCGCTGGGGTTTCTCCCCGCGGGACGTGCGGGTGCCCATTAGACTCTGGCACGGCGACGCTGACAATCTGGTACCTCTGGCGCACGCGCAGCACTTGGCGGAGATCATTCCCGACGCGGAGCTGCAGGTCCGGCCCCGTGAAGGCCATCTCGGAAATCTCGACGCGGTCGACGAGATCTTCAGCGCGATCGCTCGCCACTGGCCCACCGATGCCTCGGGGGACGCGTCGGCCACGAGCCACTGAACCCGCACCCAGGGTCGCGCTGCGGCCCCGCAAGGCGAGTCCGTTCGTTTCATCGGGCGCGAGGAAAGCGAGAGGTCACCGTGCACCGGCCGCAAATGCAGTTCGAGAACAATCCCTTCATCGTCTTCTGGGAGACCACACAGGCCTGCGACCTGGTCTGCAAGCACTGCCGTGCGGACGCGCAACCCGCACGCGATCCCGACGAGCTCGACACGGCCGAGGGCCGACGCCTGCTCGAGGACATACGCGCCATGGGCTGCCCGCTCGTGGTGCTGACCGGAGGTGACCCCGCCAAACGACCCGACCTGGTGGATCTGGTCCGCTATGGCACCGACATCGGCCTGCGTGTCGCCCTGACCCCGAGCGCGACACCGTTAATCACCCGCGATCTCCTGACGCGACTCCGGGACGCCGGGCTCGCCCGCCTCGCACTCAGTCTCGACGCCGCGGATGCCGCGACGCACGACGGCTTTCGCGGCGTCGACGGCTCGTTCGCGCGAACACTCGAGATCCTGCACACCGCCCGCGCGGTCGGACTCACCACGCAGGTGAATACGACGATCACCGACCTGAATGCCGACGCACTGGAACGGATCGCCGACGTGCTGCAGTCGCTCAAGATCACCCTCTGGGGCGTCTTCTTCCTGGTCCCCACTGGGCGCGGCGAGCAACTCCAGGCCCTCGATCCCGTCGCCGCCGAAGCCGTCCTCGAACGCCTTGCTTCGCTCGCGTGCACGGCCCCCTTCGACATCAAGACGACGGCCGCCCCACACTTCCGTCGCGTGCTGCTCCAACACAAAGTGAAGCGGCGCGAGATCGTCGGGATCAGCGACGGCATCGGACGCGCCCCCCGCGGCGTCAACGACGGCCAGGGGGTGGTGTTCGTCTCCCACCGCGGCGAGGTCTTCCCGAGCGGCTTCCTGCCGCTCGCGTGCGGCACGGTCCGCGACGGCGGTCTCGCGACCGTCTATCGCGAGCATCCAGTCTTTCAGGCGCTGCGCGACCCCGAGCGACTCGAGGGTAAGTGCGGGGTGTGCGAGTTCCGACGCATCTGCGGCGGCTCCCGCGCACGCGCGTACGCATTGACCGGTAACCTCTTCGCCGAGGAGCCGGCGTGCGCCTACGAGCCAGGACCACCGCCGAGCCCCCAATGAGCGCGCCGCGGGTCGCGATCGAATGAGCGCGCCGCGGGTCGCGATCGTCGGCGCCGGCGTTGCCGGGCTCGCCGCGGCCTGGACCCTCACACGCGAGGCGCCCGAGGTGGAGGTCGTCGTCCTCGAGCGTGCACCGCGGGCGGGGGGCCTCATTGCGACCGAACGAACGCCCAATGGGTTCCTCGTCGAGCACGGCGCAGACTGTCTGGTGACGACCAAACCCTGGGGAGTCGAACTCGTCCGTGCCGCGGGGCTCGGAGGAGCGGTCGTGACGGGCGCCGAACCGCGCCGAAGCTTCATCGCCGTCGACGGAAAGCTCGTCCCGCTGCCGCCGTTGTTCGCCGCGCATGGGCTCGACGTTGCGCGAGGACTCGCGCAGACTCCGCTGCTTACGGTGCGGGGCAAGCTGCGCCTCTGCACGGAGCTGTTCATCGGCCGCCGACACGGCGGGAGCGACGAAAGCGTGGGGGCGTTCGTCACGAGACGGTTCGGACGCGAGCTGCTCGAGGCGATCGTCGCACCGCTCATGAGCGGCATCTACGGCGGGCATGCCGATCTGCTCAGTGCCGAGGCATGCCTTCCACGGCTGCGTGAACTCGAACGCCGGCACGGCAGTATCGCGATCGGAATGCGCCGTATGCTCCGTGCGCGTCAGCAGCGCGCCGCCCACGAGCAGATCCTGCCCCCCATGGTCAGCCTACGTGACGGGATGGAGTCCCTCACGGGAGCCCTCGCCCACGCGCTCGGGCACCGGCTGACACTCGGCGTCGCGGTCGGGGGCATCACGCGGCTCACCGGGGGACGATTTCGCATCGCGACATCGGCTGGGAATGTGGACAGCGACGGCGTCATCCTCGCGGTCCCCGCCTGGGGGGCGCCGGCGCTCGTCGCCGAGCTCGATCCCGACCTCGCGGACACGCTGGCCACCCTCCCCCACAAGGCGCTCGACTGCGTGACCCTTGCGTGGCGTGCGCGAGACATTCCTGGCTCGCTCGCGGGAACCGGTTTCGTGACGGCCCCGACCGGCGCACGCCCCACGATCGCGTGCACCTGGGCGAGTCACAAGTGGCCGGGCCGGGCCCCCGAGGACTCCGTACTCGTCCGCAGTGTCCTCTCGAATCCCGACGCGAGTGAGGCCGATCTGTTGACGCTCGCGCGCAGTGACCTGCGCGACCTCCTGGGGATCACCGCACCGCCCACTCTCACGCGGGTACGCCGCCTCCCGCGGGCCACGCCCATCTACCAGGTCGGCCATCTGGGGCGAGTCGCGTGGATGCGTGAGCGCACCCACGCGATCGGCGCGTTCGCGCTTGCGGGCAACGCCCATGGGGGTATCGGCATACCCGATTGCGTCCAGAGCGGTCAGGTCGCGGCCCGGTCGGTGCACCAAGCGCTGCTTGGCTGAGCGCGCCTCCGGGCGAAGGGCGAGACGACACGGCGTCGGAGAGCGCGTGGTGTCCGCAGCACGCGCGAAAGCACATGGCCTTCGGCAGCGATCGTGGAAGTACGGCGCCGCTCCAGTGTGCGCCATAATGACGCGCTCGATGGCGATGCACGCGCGCCGCACTATCGTATTGGTACTTGTCCGCAATATCTCGATTTAATGCTTTCTTCGACTTTCTGCGGCCTGCTATGGGGAGGTTTTCGGCATGTATCGATAAGGAGCTACGCTATGCAAATGTACTTAGGTCTCGTTGGTCGAATCACTGTCGGTCTTCTCACCGCGATCTGCTTCGTCGCACTTTCGATGTCCCCCGCTGCCGCACAGGGCACCTTCAATGGTCAAGCAAAGGCCAAGGGCGGCAAGCTCGACTGCCCACGCCTCTTCGAGGAATGTCCAAGCGACGACATACCCGCACCCAACACGGTGACCGAAGGCGGACTGGATGCGTGCAGTCCCCCGGCTACGCTCTCCCCGTTCAGGTTCGGGCCCAAGGGGACGTGTCAGATCAGCTACAAGCCGAAGCTGACGTCTTCTGCGGTGAACTGCACCGCGCCGCTATGCGTCGACATGAAGATCAAGGCCAAGTGCTCGGATATCAGAGAGCCGGGTTCGCCCGACCCCAATACTGACGGCCCTCCCATCGACGACGGCAGCGACGCCAGCGCGAGCGGGTGGTTCCTGCGCCTCGCACTCAACGTAACCACCGCCGATGTGACCGAGGACATGACGGCTCCTTTGACCATCTATGCTCCTTTCGGAGCCGCCAAGAACGGGAAGATGCAACTGAAAACCACTCTCAGCGAGATCCTGGAGGGGGACCAGGACTTGTTTCCTGCGCCCACCTCCTACCAGGTGCGCACCATCGACGTCGTCGACACCGAGATCGTCGGCTTTTGTGGGCAGGGCGACGACGGGGGCGCCTCGTTGTTCGCCGTGGAGGAGACGGGGGCAGGGGGTGCCGATGTTCCGGGTGGTGGCGGACCGCGTGCGCCGATCGACCTCAAAGTGACGTACCGCCACTTCGGAAAGAACCGCAACACGGCCAGGAACGTCACGGTTGCGCAGGTTGGTACTGGCATCGACAACGACAACGAGGGGACATGTACCCGGAGACGCGCCGCCTCGCTGCTCGCAAACTCCACCCTAGGTCCCGCGTTTACGGGCACTCTGGATCAATCGACCTGCACCGTCGATGCCCTAGTGGCGCAAGTCAGCGCCACGGCCCTCACCTGTCCGCCGGGTGCCGTAGGCAACGTGGGTCCCATCGTCGCGGGTCCCGTGCCTCTCAGGAACACTTCCTGGCGCGGCGTGGGCGTGCGGATTGCGAATCCGGGCGCGCCGGCGACCGCCGTAACGAGGACCGTCGCTGCAGGCAGCGCGGTCATCGAAGGCACGACCACGACGGCAAACGGAATACGGGTGAGGGTGAGCTGCATCTGGTAGCGCCCGGCGTCCTGAGTCCGATGGTGTCCTAAGTCCGATGGTGTCCTGAATCCAACAGTCGCTCTGCCGGCGAGCACGGGAGCGGGGCTCGATCCTCCCGCCCCGCTCCCGTGGCACGTCGGTCGTCCGCCCGTGATGGAGCGACTCGGGGGATGCCCGTCGGGCACCCCCCGAGCTTCCACGTCTACACTTACGGACAGCCGACGAGCGCCGCTGGCGCCGCACCCGTCGCAACGATGGTCGACATCCGCGCGTCATCCCGGGTCACCGCACCACCCGCTGCACCGCCGAGTCGGAAGCAGTAGGACACGCCATCGCCGAGCGTGAGACGGATCCCGCCGTCGGTGATGGAGTCGGCGGGCACGACGTCGAGGTCGTCCGTCCCCCGCTTGCCCTGGAGCAGCACGTGCAGGGAGAACTTGCCGCCGTAGTTCCTGATGCTCACACGGGCGACGGGACTCGACTGCGGGACGCGGGTCGAGTTCTTGAACTTGAAGCCGCCCCTGACGGCACTCCAACCGCGGGCACCGAGGTCGTAGGTGTCGTCCGACACCGTGGTTCCGTTGATGACCACCCGGAGCGTCGCACCGTCCAGCGTCGGATCGTCCTCAATCGGCGGCACGGTCGTCGGCCGCTCCCGCGCTTCGGCACTGACGATCCGCCGCGGCTCCTCCTCCGCCTGCCCTGCCCCGGCCTTGGGATTCCTCACGACCAGCTTCTTGCCCAGCACGATCACGCTACACGACGACGGCTCGTCGGCGCATGCGAACCCGGGCTCGACCTCGCAAGCGGCATCGCAACCATCGCCCGGCAGCAGGTCGCCGTCGTCACAGACCTCGCCAACGTCCACGGCGCCGTCGCCGCAGGCGCTGGTGACGGCCGCGCCGGTCGCCATGCCGAAGGCGGTCGCGTTCAAGGTATCCTCGACGCCGGTAAATCCCTCGAGCGGCCGGTAGGCGCCGATGCCGAAGTCGACGTCCACATCGTCAGCCGTGCCGAGCGTGCGGTCACGACCGACACCGATCGAGCCCGCCAGATTGCCACCGGGGTCCATGATGTTGGCCGACCCATCGAAAAGATCGGTGTGGAAGTTCGCGAGGAAGTGACCTGCCTCGTGCGCGGTGATGTTGCCGACGCCCACGCCGACCAGATCCACCTTCGTGGCACTGCCGCCCAGCCGAAACTGGTTCAACGTGTCCCGACCTCGGGCCGCGCTGAGCAGGTCGAGGAGCACGACGGCGGTCTCTTCGGTGGCGAAGTTTCCGGGGTCGACGGATTCCGCGAGCCCGATCGTTTGGATGCCGGAGAACTCGGCGATGGTTCCGCCGACGACGACGCGACTGACGTTCGGGCCGCCGAACGGGTCCGCATGATCCCGACTGTTCAGGACGACGACGTCGAACTCACCGGCAGTTCCCGACGTATCGAAGTCGCCGTTCAACGCCATCACCCGCATGTCGGTCGACAAGTTCTCCACGACGGTCGCGACGACCGCATCGATCACGGCACTCTCGTCCTCCGCACTCAGGCCCCACGCCGGGAGAAAGGACGACATGGGCGACAACACGACCGTCTCGGGCGGATTGTTGAAGGTCGCCATATCGAGGGTCGCCCCGTCGAAGTCCACGAACAGGATTTGCTGACTACCGGACGCCTGCCCCTCCAGCACGCTCCGGAACACACGCAGCTCGAGGATGTACGTACCGGCCTCCGTTGACGAGACCGCCACGGCGTAGCTGCCGGCCTCCTCGACGACATATGCCAAGGAGGCGTTGCCACCCCTCGGGAACGGTCCAGGCGTGATCGGGTTCAGCTCGGAGGTCGAGCCGATACGCTCCTCACCGCGCGGATCGAACAGACGCAGCCGTTGCCCCACGCCGCTGACGTTGGCGGCGATGATGTCTCCCGCCTCCAGCGCGACGCTGAAGATGTCCGTGTCGGGGGCCGGGGGATTGACCGAGATGAGGACGTCGTAGTCGCCCTCGCTGAACGCGCCCGCCCCCGTCGACGAATCGAAGGGATCGAGCGGCACCGGCGCGTTGTGGCCCGCGATCAGGACGTAGAAGGTCCCCGCGGCTGGCGCGACGGTCTCCAGAAAACTGTCCGTGATCCTGCCGCGCTCCTGGTCGTCATTCTGGCCGACGGGCGCGCCCGTGCTGCTCAAGATCGTGACGACGGGATCCAAACCATCGACCTGACTCGGCGTGTTCACGTCGACGCGGATCAGGTCCCCAGCCGCGACGTCCGTGATCTCGAAGACGTCGAAGTCACCGCTGCCCGTTCCCGCTATCCCATAGGGGCCATCGCCGATCGTACCTCTGGCAAGGACGATTTCACCGCTGGCGACGCCGGTCGGATTGGCGAGAGGAATCGAGCCGTCATCCTCCGCGAAGGGCCCGATCGCCCTGACCAACGACTCCAGTTCGCCGGTGACGTCCGCCTCGTCGTCGTCGTCGACCCCGGTGCCGAAGCCCACGATGGGATTGGCGGTCGCCAAGGTGTTGTTGGGCTCCGATTCAGATCTCAGGATGACCTCCCCAAACGCGCGGCTCTGCGCGCGGGCGGCGCGCTGAGCCCTCCCCTGCTCCTTCAAGAACGCTTGCCAGTGCTCGAAATCCGCCGGGACCCCTTCGGGAAGGAATGCCAGGTAGGGGTTCGGGGTGCGGGGGCGGGTCTTGCCGTCGACCGACGACGTCCGCACCGGCGGCTTCGCGTCACGACGTTGGTCCTCGATCATGGCGCGAAACCGTGCTTCCTGTGTGGCCCTGACGGCCGTTGATCTTGGGCTCTGAAGCACCGGAGACGATGCCTCCTGGCCGTAGCCGAGAGACGGAGAGAGTGCGAGCGCGGAGTGCGCCATCAGCGCGAGCGCCAGCATCCGCGGGTTTCTCGTTGCGCACAAAGTGGCGATCGGAAGCCGATCCGTCCAAGACAACGTTCCTATGTCGATGATAGGCGACGGCTATGCGACGCCGCGGCCAAGACCGGGGCGTCGTAGGTTCTTCACGGACTCGCTCGTTGCGAATGCCGAGGAACGATTCGACGTCATGATGCTCGCGTACCACCATGGCGCCTAACCGAAGCTGGCTTCACTGAGCGAGAAAACCTGTCATCACAGGCTGCGACCGGAGGCCCCGCCGCGCCGAAGATCCTGCCTCTGGCGCATCCAGCGAACGCGCAGCGCCGAGGGCTCCAGATCGAGTGCGTGACAACCGACATACTCGAACAGCAGGTCGGGCGTGCGGTGCGCGGAGACGATCTTCGACTCGGTCGAAACATCGAGCAAGTCCAGGACGCCTACCGCACGTTTCATCGTCGGCCAGTCGCTCTTGCTGCCCATGATCACAGCTACCCGAGGAGCCTCTTGCCCGCCCATCTTCCGATTTCCTTTCGTTGCGACCAGGACACCGCGTGCTCGAAGTGCCTGTCCTTCCGCCGGAGTTCCCGCCCCCAGAAACGGGGCTACGGCCTCGAAACATGCGAACATTCTCGTGCTTTCGCATTCATGTGCGGGTTCAAGTACCCTCGCTGGTGACTCGGGCGCTGACCCCGCTCCCATCCAAGCCGGGTGCGCGCAGCACCTTGGCCGGGTTTGGCGAACCCAGCCGGGTTATGGTCTAGGAACGCCCAAGAGCCTTTTGGAAAGCGTACGCGGAACATGAATCGACCTTTGGGTATCGTGCGCAGCACGGACGCGAGCCTCGGCACACTCGTCGTGCTCGCGTTGCTGGCGACAGTCGTCGCGCCGCGGACGGGAGTGCGTGTCCACCACCACACCGGGGGCGATCACCTGCATGTCCATTTCGAGGACATCGAGCGGCACGGCCACCACGGCGACGCACACCCTCACGACGGCGCCGACTTGCGGTCGACAGAGAAAGCCGCGGGATGGCACGCACTTCGCGACGAGGCGCCCAGCGCCGATGGCGTTACCCCGGCGGTCGTTGCCGCCTGCCCGACCAACGACCACCTCCATGCATTCGATCCTTTCCTCCGCGGCATGCGCAGCGAGCGCATGCGCGTCGCGGTCACCTCGACAACCGAGGCCGTCGACCTACGAGCGGTCTCCCGACCGCCTGAGCGGAACCAGATCGTCGCTCTCGCCCGCGGGCCTCCCACCCCACCTCCGTCCTGACCCGAAGACAGCTGGTCAACTGATTCCATCGCCGACAAGGTGCGGCCCGGACGGCACCGCCGCGCCTGCCGGTAGAGGAGGTGTGCATCGTGGATCGCCCAATGCGCCCGCGCCGGACGGACGGCGGGTCGTTGTTTCTTGCCATCGCACTCGTGCTGCTCAGCGGTAGTTCGCTGTGCGCGCACGACTACTGGCTCGAACACGACGGCGCGGACTATCTCTTGTTTCGCGGACACCGCTACGCCGAGCATGCGGGCGCGGAGGTGGTGCCCTACGACCCCACGATCGTGCGTGAGGTTGTCTGCGTCGAGGCAGCGGGCTCCCTGCGACGTGCCGCTTCCGCCACCGAGTATCCGACGCGCATCACGGGCCCGTGCGCGGCGGTGCTCGTGCGCGCAGACTCCGGGCGCTGGTCGCAAACGCTCACGGGGACCAAGAACCAAGCACCGCAGGAGCTCTTCGGCGTCTTGCGGAGCTGGCGGGCGCTCGAGAGCGTGAAGCTGCTCGAACGATGGACCCGCGACCTCGCACGACCGCTCGCCGATGGTCTCGAGCTGGTGTCCGAAACCGACCCCTTCGCGCTCCGCCCCGGGCGGAAGCTCCGCTTGCTGGTCGTGCTCGAGGGCAAGCCACAGACCGGGGTCGCCGTGGCCTACGATGGCGTGGCGCGCGGCGTCACTGGCAAGGACGGGCGCATCAACGTCCGCGTTCGCCACGGCGGACTGCAGCGAATCACGGCCAGTATCGACGAACCGGCCGCCGACGGGCACACGGACAAGCTCGTCCGCTCTACCGCGCTGTTCCTGACGCTGCCCGAGACGAGCGAGCCATGAGGGCACAGTGGATGTGCCGCGGGGCACGCTGGCTTGCGTGCGGAATTGGGGCGAGCGTCCAGCTCGGTTGGGCGACTCCTGCCGTCGCGCACCACGGCGTGGCTGGACTCGGGGCGGCGGGACTGCAGGGTCCGGGCGCGCCAATCGAGGCCGCGACATCGGTCACTCTACCCGCCCGGAAGCTACTCCTCTACCTCAAGCTCGATCGAGCCGAGTACGATACCTTCGACGACGACCCGGCCAATCCTGAGAGCGACCACGCAAACTTCTGGATCTTCGGCCTCGGCTACGGTGTGACACCGTGGCTCTCCGCCTACCTGTTCGTTCCGTACAACGAGAAGGTCGATGAGCCTGGCGGATTCGATACCTACGGCTTCGCCGACCTCTCGCTGTTCGGTCAGCTCGGTTGGAAGTGGGATGAGGGGCTCCGCTTGATCCCGGAAACCGAGAGTCTCGACGACTTGGAGGACTGGCACTTCACCTTCTTCGGCGGCGTGACCGTTCCGACGGGCGACGCGAACAAGAGCGACCGCGACGGCAACATCGACCCCGGCAAGTCGACGGGCTTCGGGAAACCGTCCTACTCCCTTGGGCTGACCGCAACGAAGATGCTGACCGACCGCGTGACCTTCAACATCGAGCTCTCCCGCACCGCCTTCATCGAGAACACCTACGACGACGGCAACCGGACCCGTTTCGGTACTGAGTACCGGATCAACCCGGCGGTGATCTGTCGCGTCTGGGAGAACTCGCCGCTCCAACTCCGTCTGGACGTCGCCTTGGAGCCCCAGTACCTCAACCTCGGGCGCGATCGCACCAACGGCGAGGACGAGCGCGCGACGGGCGGTCACATTGTCTACCTGTTGCCCGGGCTCCGCGCCTACTGGAAGCAGCTGAGCGTGGGACTCGGCATCAAGATGCCGGTCTGGACCGACCTCAACGAGGAGCGCGAGCAGCAAGGAGGCGAGGGCACGGAGCAGTTCCGTTTCCTCTTCACCTTCTCGGCGTTGTTGCCATGATCGCAAGGGACGGGGGAAACGTGTTCGGGACGGTCGCTGCGCGAGCACGCGCCGACGCGAACGCGATCGGCCACTGGATGCTCCGACACGCGTTGGCGTGGTCGCTGGTCCTGCTTCCGACCGTGGGCTTCGCGCACGTCGACCCAGCTGGCGCAGGTGACGGCGGCTTCGTGAGCGGCCTGTGGCATCCAGTCACGGGCCTCGACCACGTCGCGGCGATGGTCGCAGTCGGTCTGTGGGGGGCACAGCTCGGCACGCCGGCCATGTGGCTCCTGCCGGTGGTGTTTCCGCTGATGATGGCGATCGGCGGCGTGCTCGGCGTGATCGGCACGGCGGTGCCGGGCGTCGGGGTCGGCGTCGCGGCCTCGGCCATCCTGCTGGGCAGCGTGGTCGCCGCGGAGGCACGGCCGCCGCTCGCGGTGGCGATGCTGATGGTCGGCAGCTTCGCCATCTTCCACGGCCATGTGCACGGGACGGCGCTCCCGACCTTCGGAGTACCCGTGCTGTTCGCCAGTGGCTTCGTGCTCGCCACCGGCGTACTCCACCTCTGTGGCATCGTGATCGGCCTCCTGCGTCGCTGGCCGGCGGGCCGGCTGATGATCCGTGGCGCTGGCGTGGTGGTCGCGCTCGTCGGTGCCTACTCCTTGGCGATCCCCTCGTGGTGGCGATGAGCCGTGTCGCCCTCTTCGTCGCCTGGGCCTGCGGGCTCGTACTCGTGCCGGTATCCGCATGGGCCCAGGACGCCGTACCGCCCGCCGCTCGTGTCGCGGCAGGGGCGAGGCATGTGTTGACCGAACCCGACCATCTGCTGGCGATCCTTGCGCTCGCTTTGCTGGCCGGTCAGGTCGGTCGGCGCGCTCTGTTGTGGACGCCAGTGTGCCTGGCCGCCGGTCTCGTCGTCGGCGCGCTTTCCGGCTCCGCCTTACCGCTCCTGGCGCAGGTCGAAACGGTCAACTTGACGTCGGTCGCGATCCTGGGTGCGCTGGTCGCGTTGCATGCACCTCTGCCGATCGCGCTTCCCGGCGTGCTCGGCCTGGTCTTCGGCTGGAGTCATGGCTATGCGAACGTGCTCGATCTCGGGGGGACGACGCCGCCGCTGGCGTTCGTGCTCGGTCTCGTCGCCGGCGGCCTAGGAGTCGTTGTGGCGGTGTCGCTGTCGACGAGCGCTTTGCGGGCCGGTTGGCAGCAGATTGCGGTGCGGACCGTCGGAAGCTGGATCTGCGCGATCGGCGCCATGGTCCTCGCCCTCCAGCTCTCTGGCGAGTGACGGGCAACTGTTTGGCCACGCGCTGGATGCTCACGCCGGCCGGCCAGACTTGGCGCCAGCCTGCGCGCGTCGGACTGGCAGGGGCAGGCGTGGGTAACCCAAGGGTGGCGCGCGGCTCGATGTCAACGAAACACGGCCGCTGCGGCGACTCCTCGTGCATTCGTGCAGCATCGAGCGTCCGCGCGCTCGGGCTGCCCAGCTCGCACGGGGCCCGTTCCTGGCGTATGGCTTGCATCGTTAGGGAGTCGTCTTGCGCCTCCGACTGCTCCGCTCCCGATCACCACGCATTCTCCGGGCCAGCGTCCACCTGCTCGGAGCCCTCTGCGCACTCTCCGCCCTGCCCGCGGCCGTGCATGCGCTGCACCGAGAGACCCCGCCCGTGGTGCAGGTCACGGGGGCGGCCTCGACCGTCCTCGGCGGGCAGCGCTACATCTCCAACTCCTCGAAAGTGGTCTTCCACTCCGACGCCGATCTTCTCGGCAACGGCAACGAAGTTTCACAGATCTTCGCGTTCGACCTGGAAGACCGCGTCGTCGACGGACTCTCCGGCCTCACCCAGCTCACGGAAGCGGACGCGCCGAGCCAGGCGCCCTCCCAAGTGAAGCGGGGTGACCTCGCGTTCGAGTCGCAGGCCGACCTCCTCGGCAACGAGCGTGCGGGCTGGCAGATCTTCCTCGTCCGACCAGCACGTCCGAACATCGGACGTGGGCCGATCGTCCAGCTTACTGACGCGGCGGGTGAGGCTCGCGCGCCGCTGATCAACGACATGGCGAAGTACGTTTTCTTCGAGACGACGCTCGACCTGTTGGGGCTCGGCCTGCCGGCGGGTTCCTACCTCTACCGGTCGGAGATGGGGCGGGTCGGGGGCACGATTGGCAACACCGCCTGCCCATCGTACCCGTGCGTGGGCAATCCAGGCCTCGAACTCGTCGCCCCCGTTTCGGCGACCAACCCGACGGGCGACGAGGTGCATGCGGGCGACGTAGTGCTCACGCTCGAGTCGATGAAGATGCAAAGTGGCGTGGCGGTCTCCGGCGACGGGCGCGTGGTACGAGTGCACGTCAGCGATGGGCAGACCGTGGATTCCGGAGACGTGTTGGTCGAGCTCGAAAGGTAGCGAGCCGGGATGTGGACGAAAACGCACGGATGCTCGTGAGAGATCATCGCCGAATCACTAGCTAGCCCAGGGCCTCTTCGAAGAGATCCAACGTACGCGCAACCAGTGGGCGCGACCACGCGTAGTTCGCGGGGAATCTCAGCGCCCGTCCCTGCTGGACGAAGCGCTCGACACCCCAACGCACAGCCGCTTGAGGCTCAGCTTGCGCGCTGACGAGGGCGAGCCTGGTGGCGGAGCACGGATGCTTGTTCGTCAGGCTCCACACCTGCCCCGGCAGGGTCACGACCCGCAACGCGAACGGCCGGCGATCGAAGAGCCTTGACGCGTGCACGTGGTCGACGACGTCGTCGAGCCTGGGATGACAACGCATCAATCTCGGCGTGATGCCGTAGTTGTTGGTCTGAAACAGGAACTTGATCGATTCCACTGGCAGGCCGTCGGTGCCGTTGGCGCCTCGAAGGTGCCGCGCGGCCCTGACCATGGAGCTGAGAAGCAGCTTGCGTACCAGCCTCCCGCCCCGCACCGAGCAGCGCGGCCAGCGTCGGTGCACTCGCCTGGGAATGAGCGCGCCTCGAAAGATCGGAGCCGACCAGCGGACCGCGTGTCCGGTCAGGTCCGCGTCTCGGAGCTCAGCTGCCAACCGCGGTGAAAACCAGTCGTCGTCATCGACGAAGAGACACACCGATGCGGTGCGCTCGGAGAGCGCACGCCCGACTTCCGGCAGGCGGCCGACGTCGAGAGTCCGCGCGCCATCGACGGCATGACAACTCGACAGAGCGATCTCCGCGAGTCGCGCCCGGCAACGAAAGAAATCCAGCGTGAAGGACTCGTTCCACAGCGCGATCAGCTCCACCATATTGCCCGGGAATCCCGGTGGTAGTGGATCGGGTAAAAACTCCCCGCCGTCGTACTGCCTCGTCTCGGCGAAGCGGGCCGCAAGCCCGCTCCAATCGGGGGAATGTCTGCGGACAATGATCGCCTGGGTCTGCATCGGTCGCATTCTCTACACCCTTCCGGTGTTCGATCGAACGCTCGACCTTCTGCGTGACGACACGATGCATCATGAGTGCTGACCTACGAACGAGGATATTCGGCGGTTTCGTGCTCAGCGATGCGATCGCGGCCGTGCCGCGGGGGCACACGACGAGAGCACCTTCGCGAGTAGGTGAAACTCGGCAGCCCGTGCCGAACCGCGCCGCCACGCGAGACCGATCGTGCGATGCGGCTCGGGCGACACGAATCGCCGATAGGCAAGCTGCGTCTGACGCTCAGTCTCCACGGGAAGTGCCATTGCCGGGAGCAGGGTGACGCCGAGGCCACTGGCAACCATCTGGACGAGGGTTCCCAGACTCGTAGCCCGGACGTCACCGAATTCGTGGACGCCGGCACGGTCGCACACGGCTAGGGCCTGGTCGCGCAGACAATGGCCATCGTCGAGCAGCAACACCTCTTGCTCTTCGAGATCGGCCTCCGTGATCAGCCGGCGTCGGGTCAGCGGGTGATCGACGGGCATCGTCAGCACGAACGGATCCTCGAACAACGGCAGCGTCGCGACATCTCCGAGATCGGCCTCGAGCGCAAGTAGCACGACATCCAACCGGCCGGCGTTGAGCAGGGCGAGGGACGTGGCCGTCTGCTCCTCACGGAGAAGCAGGCGCAAGGCTGGATAGCGGGTGCGCACGTCGGGAAGCACGCGCGGCAACACGAACGGAGCGACCGTCGGAATGACCCCGAGGCGAATGGTCCCGGTGAGCGGTTGCGCCAGGCCGCGGGCAGCCTCGACGAGTTCATCCACCGCGGCCAGAATCGCGCGCGCGCGTGGGAGGAGGGCCTCTCCGACAGCCGTCGCGATCACTCGCCGACGATCGCGTTCGAACAAGCGCACCCCCAACGTCGTCTCCAACTCGCGGAACTGCGCGCTTAGCCCCGGTTGACTGACGTGACAGGCGTCGGCCGCTCGATGAAAGCTGAGATGCTCCCCCACCGCGCTGAGGTACTCGAGTTGGCGTACCGTTGGCCTGCTCATTGATAGCTCGTACTTATCACAGTAGTCCGATTTTTCAATTGGACATTATCACACTCCTCCGCGAAGAATGCCTTCCAAGACAGCCGTCCGCAGGCGGCCTGAGACGCGGAAAGAGAGGAACTCCATGCTGAAGAGTCGCGAAGGACAGCGCGTCCCCGAGGTCACGTTTCGGACCAGGGAGGGGGGCGATTGGGAAGAGATCACCAGTAGCGACATTTTCGCGGGCAAGACCGTGGTCTGTTTCGCACTCCCGGGCGCCTTCACGCCCACCTGCTCGTCCACGCACCTGCCTCGGTACGATGAGCTTGCAGGGGCGCTCGGCGCCGAGGGCGTCGATGACGTCGTGTGCTTCTCGGTGAACGACGGCTTCGTCATGGAGGCCTGGAAGCAGCACCAGGGCGTCCGGGCTGTTCGCGTGATCGCCGACGGCAACGGAACGTTTGCCGAGCAGATGGGGATGCTGGTGGACAAGTCGGATCTCGGCTTCGGGTCGCGGTCGTGGCGTTACTCGATGTTGGTGCGCGACGGCGTGATCGAGAAGATGTTCATCGAGCCGGAGCAGGCGGGGGATCCGTTTGTGGCGTCCGATGCGGATACGATGCTCGACTACTTGAATCCCAATGCCTCACGTCCGAGCGACGTGACGATTCTCTCCAAGCCCGGCTGCCCGCATTGCGCCACCGCCAAGGCGATGCTCGACGAGCGCGCCCTGACCTACGAGGAAATTCCCATCGCGGGCGACGTCACTGCCCGCTCGCTCCGCGCCGTCGCGGGCGCCGATTCCGTGCCGCAGGTCTTCATCGATGGGCGTAGGATTGGTGGCGCCGACGACCTTGCGAACTACCTGGGCAGCACGTAGAGGCGTCTCCACGGGGACGGAAGCGAGCATGGCAATAGCGCAGCACGAGAAGGGGGAGCGATCGATGGAAAGAACGAATGAGCGACGCGGTGAATGTCAGGTTCGATGCGGGGGGCTCCGACTGATTCTCGTCGGACTGGTGGTGCTGGGAAGTTCTGTTCCGGCGCCAGCCTCCGAGACGAGCTATGCCCCCGTGAGTATCACGACGTCCTTCGAGGAGACGCGGGCGGCGGACATCAAGAAGAAGCCCGCGTTGATGAAGCGACATCGGCGGCTGCTGGAGGAACGCTACGACCTCTCCGGCAGGACGGACCCCAAGGCGACAATGGCGGGCGGGAAGCCGCTGCCACTCGGGCCGACCGCTCGTCTTGGCAAGGGCGTGAGCTTCGACGGTCTGGCGAAGATGGCACCCGCGGACATCAAGAAGAAGAATCTGTTTCCATACCTTCCGCTGCCGCATGTGAGTCCCGCAGGGGGCGGGCTCGTCGTGCCTCCGATGCAGCTGAAGACCCATCCGGAGTTGGCGCGGTTCGACATGGAGTTCGACCTGCCGGAAGCGTTCTTGCCCGAGTTCCCCCCACCGCTCTATTTGATCTCACGCCCCGACCTCGGCGATGTCTCCGGCGGCGAGGAAATCACCCTCGACAACTACTATCGAAAGCTGAATGGCGTGCTGACGCCGTTCCAGCTGGAGGGCATGCGCCTGCTGGTTACGCCGGTGGCTCAGCAGCAGTTCAACGTCACCGCTGACCGCAAAGCTGAGATCGCTCGGGACGCGGTCTCCTGCTTTTCCTGCCACGTCAACGGTCACACCTCGGGGGTGTTCCACCTGAATCCGGACAATCGGCCCCAGGAGACGCGCTTTCGCATCGATACGGTGAGCCTCCGGGGCGTGAACATCCAACATTTCTTCGGATCAAAACGGGCGCTCCGCACCCTGGAGGATTTCAGCGAAGTCGAGGCCAAGACGGCATACTTCGATGGTGACCCGGTCATTGCTCTGAAGAAGGGTGCACGTCGCTTCACGCGCGAAGAGGTTGCGGCGATGGCCGCCATGCAGAACATGGTGGCGTTTCCTCCGGCACCGAAGCTCAACGTCCATGGGCGACTCGATACGACGAAGGCCACGGCATCGGAGATGCAGGGTGAGAAGCTCTTCACGGAGCACTGCGCGTCCTGCCACGCGCCGCCGTACTACACGGACAACTCTGCCCACGACCTGCAGGTGGAGCGATTCTATGCGGGTCGCGCGGAGGGTTTGATCAAGACCTTCGCGCTGCGAGGTATTAAGGATTCACCTCCCTATCTTCACGATGGCAGGCTCTTGACGCTCGAGGACTCTGTCGAGTTCTTCAATCTGGTGCTCGAACTGGGGCTCGACCAGGCAGAGAAGGACGACCTCGCCGCGTTCTTGCGCGTCCTCTGAAGCGGAGCTTGCCGCGGGCAGGGGGACGTCAGTCGGCGGCCTCGCGAGCGCGGCGCGCGGGCGTGCCGGAACGTGCGATCCCAGCAAGCATCCCGTGGAAGACTGCAGCGTGCAACGGATAGATGCCGTACCAATACACGAGACCTAGGAGACCGGTGGGATCGAAAACCGCCGTCTGGCGAATCGTGCTTCCGCGCTCAGTAGGCGTCACTTCAAACTCGAGCCAGGCACGCCCCGGCAGCTTCATCTCTGCCCGCAAACGGAGGAGGCGGTCGGGCTCGTATTCTTCCACACGCCACCAATCGACCGTGTCTCCGACCCGCAGACGCTCGGGATCGCGCCGCCCTCGACGGATTCCCACACCAGCGAAGAGCAGGTCGAGAAACCCTCGCACCCGCCACAGCCAGTCGTAGGCGTACCAGCCCGTCCTGCCCCCGATGCGCCGGATCGGGGCGAAGGCCTCCGCCGGGGACACGGGCAGCTCGCACTGCCGCGAATCAGCAAGGCGCCGCCCACGACGCACGCCTCCGTAACTGCCGAACATCCCCGGATCGGTGCCTCCAGCGGAGATCGCGTCCGACCACCGCGTCTCCGCGAACTCGCGGTCCTCGTTCGCCAACGCGCTCACGAGCGCGTCCTGGACACCCATCGGCTCGACCGTGAAATCACGCCGAGCTCGATCGTCACACACCACAGTCTCGTGACAGATGCTCTCGATGAGCGCGCGCCCCACCCGCGCATAGAGCGGCGTCACCAACCCCAGCCAGAGACTACTGAGACCGGGGGTCAGCACCGGCACCGGCACCATGACCCGGCGAAGCCCTCGACACCGCGCGTATCGCCGCATGAGCTCGCCATAGGAGACACGCTCGGCGCCGCCGATCTCGTAGACGCGGCTCTCCTCGGCCTCGAGATCGAGCGCACACTCGAGATACGAAAGAAGGTCATCGATGGCGATCGGCTGCGCCGTCACGGACACCCATCGCGGCGTCACCATCACGGGGAGCCGCTCGACGAGTGCACGAAGCATCTCGAACGAGAGGCTCCCCGATCCGATCACGACCGAGGCACGGAACTCGATGACGGGAATACCGGACTCGCGCAGCACCTCGCCGACCTCGTGGCGGCTCCGCAAATGGGGCGACAGCCCCGCGCTTTCATCGCCAAGAGCACCCAGATACACGATGCGTCGTACCCCGGCAGCCCGGGCCGCACGCGCGAAGTTCTCGGCCCCTAGCCGGTCCTGCGCCTCGAAACCCTCGCGGCTCAGCGTGCCCATTGAATGGACCAGGTAGTAGGCAGTGTGCACCCCCTCGAACGCCAGAGGAAGCGTCTCCTCGAGCAACACGTCGCCTCCGATCACCTCGCTCTCCGAGCCAAGCCGGTCTGCGATGAACTCCGGCCGGCGCGCCAGACAGCGGACGGGACACCCGCGATTCTCCAACCGCGGCAACAACCGACCGCCAACGTATCCGGATGCGCCCGTCAGGAGAATCCGCTTCTCGGGAGAGGTCATGGTGCCGCCTTTGCCGTCACGACGCCGCCCCTCACCGCCGCACCATACGCGAACGAGCGTTGCGAAAGCGATCTAGGGCGAGGGCTCGCCGCTCGGCATGGTCGACGATGCGTTGGACATAGGTGGTCGCGATCCCGGACTCCCAGGGCGAGTGAACGGACTCGTCGGGAACGTCGCGCAGCTCGGGAATCCAACGTCGGATGTACCGACCCTTGGGATCCCAGCGCTTTCCTTGCACAATGGGGTTGAAGATCCGGAAGTACGGCTGGGCGTCGGTTCCTGTGGACGCCGCCCATTGCCACCCGCCGTTGTTCGACGCCGGGTCGCCGTCGACGAGATGCGTGAGAAAGAACCGTGCGCCAGCCCTCCAGTCGATCAGCAGATCTTTCGTCAAGAAGCTCGCCACGACCATGCGCGCTCGGTTGTGCATCCACCCCGTCGCCCGCAGTTGCCGCATGCCGGCATCGACGATCGGGAATCCTGTCTGTCCGTCACACCACGCGCGAAAACCCTGCGGGTCGTCGTTCCACACCATCGGATCGTATTCGCGTCTGTAGTTTTCGCGCAGTACGCGCGGGTGCTGCTCGAGAATACCGGCGTAGAACTCACGCCACACCAACTCGTCGAGCCACTTCGCAACCCCTCCGCGCAAGACGGCGTCCGTACGCGCCGCCTCCTCTGCCCGCCCGATACACTGCCGCACTGAAATCACACCGAACCGGAGATAGGGCGAGAGGCGCGAGGTTCCGTCACGATCCGGTCGGTCGCGATCCTCCCGGTAGCGGCGGACTTCCGTGTCGAGAAAGCGCGTGAGTCGTCGCCTTGCGGCCGCCCCCCCCCCGGTGGGCAGGTAGCCCGCGCCTGTGCCGCCGCCGTCCGCCCGCAAGTCGCGAACCGCAACGGCGGCGATTCCCGGGATCGGGGCCGGCAAACGCGCGAGCCTGGCCGCGTACCGCGGCTCTTTCGCCCAGCGTTTCCACCACGCGTTCCGGTAGGGCGTATAGACCGCGTAGGGTTCACCCACGGCCGAGAGCACATCACTGGCCCGAAAGACGACGCGGTCCGAGCAGGCCACAACCCGCCCGCCGCTGCGTTCGACTACTCGCCGTACCGCCGCATCCCGGCACGCAGCGAACGGCGTCGTATCCTCGTTGAACGAGAGCAGACTCGCGCGAGTCTCGTGCAGGAGCTTCGGCAACACCTCTTCAGGGATGCCCTCACGCACCAGAAGCGGCACGCCTCGCTTCTGCAGATCGCACCTCAGACGCTCCAGGCAATCAAGGAGAAACCTGATCCGGGGCGCCTGACGACGCGCCCCGCCAGCCAATCTCGGATCCAGCACGAATACAGGCAGCCATTGGTCGACTCGTGCCGCCAACGCGTTCAGCGCCGTGTTGTCCTGCAACCGTAGATCGTTCCGGAACCAATGCAGCCCGCGAGTCATGACGGAGGCTGGCGCTCAGCCGCTCACACATCGACCAAAGCGGTGCGCGATCTTCGAGCGGAAGACGCTGCCGATGCCTATCCGCACGACCGCAACCTCGGCACCGGTTTGGAGTATGGGCTCTGCAGACATTTCCAGCCGTCTAGCGGATCAGGCGCTCGGTTGCCGCCCGGTTCAATGTCGTCCGGCGCCCCATCCTCGCCATAGAACGTAGGGTGAAGACGGTCGGGTGGCAAGCGCCAGGGCGGGGGCGGCGCCAGTCGACCTGCCGAGCCGCCGGGGGCGTGAGATCGCCGCGCCGGGTGCGTTTGAGGTCCCGACGCCGCTCAGATATTCGAGCGCGACGGGAAAGGCATGGGCACCCCCACGGTGATCGCTGGAAGCGATGGCCGTTTCATCGCCAGGTCGCTCAACTGGAAGCTATAGCGGCGCTCCGCGGGGGCCCACTACAGGAGGAACTATGATGCAAGCCGAATCGATGAAGCGTTGGGGGCGGATCGTCGCAGTGGCGATTGGTACGAGCCTGCTGCTGAGCGCATGCGCGACGACGCGCGCCACCCGCAAGGCGGTCACACCGTCGGGATTCCTTGATGACTACGGTCAGCTCCGCGAAGGGAAGAAGGGCGAAGCACAGCTCATCTTCATCGATCCCGCGACCGACTTCTCGCAGTACAAGGGTATCATCGTCGAGAGCGTGACCCTGTGGGAGGGGCCGGGCGCGTCCAAGCTGTCGGCCGAGGAGCGCCAGGCGCTGACCGACTACTTCTACCTCGCGCTCGTCCGGGAGTTCGAGAAGGACTTCCAGGTCGTGGTCGAACCGGCGCCGGGGGTGATGCAGCTCCGGGCGGCCATTACCGAGGCCGCGGGAGCCAAGGTCGTCGCCAACACGATCACGTCGGTCGTGCCGCAGCTCCGCCTCCTGACAACGCTCGGGGGCATGGCTACGGACGCGGCCGTCTTCGTCGGCGAAGCCGGAATCGAGGTCGAGGTTCGCGACTCAGTCACGCTCAGGCGCCTTGGTGCCGGCGTCGACCGGCGCGCCGGCACCAAGGCGCTCCGGAGCGGCCTCAAGACCTGGAGCGATGCCAAGACGGCCTTCGACTACTGGGCCGACAAGATCCACCAGCGACTCGCCCGCCTGCGTGACCAGGACTCGGTGTAGCCGATTGCAGGGCGCTGTTTGACCAAGCGTCTAGAAGTTGCGCGTGTTGAAGGGCACGTACGACTCGCTGAGGCAGTCCCGGCTCACGATGATCTTCATCACTTCACTCGAGCCGGCGTAGATTGGCGCGACTCGCGCGTCGGTGAATTGCCGCGAGATCGGGTACTCGTCCATGTAGCCCGCGCCACCGTGGAGCTGCAGCCCGACATCCGCCGCCTTGACCTGGAGCTCTGACGTCGCGAGTTTCGCCTTCGCCGCATCGACGGCAGTCAAACGGCCTGCGTTGAACGATGCGACGCATTGATCGACGAAGACCTGCTGGATGTCGAGTTCCGTCCGGAGCTCCGCGAGCTTGAACTGAGTGTTCTGGAAACTTGCGAGCGACTTGCCAAAGACGTGTCGCTCCCGGACGAATTCCACGGTGAGATCGAAAGAGAGCTGGGCAGCCGCCAGATAGCCCACCGAACCGATCAGACGCTCTTCTGCGAGCCCCTCCATCAGACAGACGAAGCCCCGCCCGGGCTCGCCGAGCACGTTCGCTTTCGGAACGCGCACGTCCCGGAAGAAGAGCTCCGAGGTGTCCTGCGCCTTGAGCCCGATCTTCTTGAGGTTCCGACCGCGCTCGAAGCCTTCCATCCCGCGTTCCACGACGAAGAGCGTCATCGAGTGGCGGTTGTCGGAGTCACCGGTCTTGGCCGCGACGATCACGACGTCCGCGTTGATTCCGTTCGAGATGTAGGTCTTCGCCCCGTTCAAAATCCAGAAATCCCCGTCCTCGATCGCCGTCGATCGCATCCCGGCAAGGTCCGAACCCGCGTCAGGCTCGGTCATCGCGATCGCCAGGATGGTCTCGCCCGTAACGCAGTTCGGAAGAAACCGGTCGCACTGTTCCTGGCTCCCGAAGCGCGTGAAGTAGGGGCCGACCAGCCGACTATGGAGCGTGTTGTACCAGTCGGCCACGCGCGCGTAGGCCGTCTCCTCGATGATGACCTGCTCGAAGCGAAAGTCGGGGTCTCCCATCCCGCCGTACTTCTCGTCCGGCCAGACCATGAGAAACCCCTGACGCCCGGCCCTGCGGAACACGTCCCGGTCGACGATCCCCGCATCGCGCCACTGCTCCATGTACGGAACGACCTCGTGGGCCAGAAACTGGCGATACGACTCCCGGAACATCTTCTGTTCGTCGGTGAAATCTCGTTCGAGCATCGATGAATCTCCTCTATACGCGGCCGCCTTGACGTGACCCCTAGCACAAACTTAAGGAGGACTCGCCATGAGCATTGCGACGACCAGGACTCTCGATGGACCAGGCGGCATCTTCGTTGATACCGCCGCCTACACCGATCTCGCGAGCTGGCATGCGAAGGCCGATGCGCTACGACGCGCTGACCCCGTGCATCGGGTCGAGATTGACGGCTACATGTCGTTCTACGCGTTGACGCGCCACGCCGACGTGTTCGAGATCGAGCGCCAGCCCGAGCGGTTCCTGAACACCCTGCAATCCGTGTTGCTGCCCACCACCTTCTACGATCAGCAGATCGCGACCGGGCTCGTCATCAAGTCGCTGGTGCACATGGACGGCCAGGAGCACCTCGGGCATCGGAAGATCACCAACGATTGGTTCAAGCCCGGCAACCTCCGGAAGGTCATCGAGCAACGGGTCAACGAACTCGCGCGTCAGTTCGTCGACCGCATGATGGCGCGCGCCCCGGAGTGCGACTTCGCGCGCGAGATCGGCCTGATGTTCCCCCTGCACGTCATCATGTCGATTCTGGGCGTGCCCGAGCCCGACGAGCCGTTGATGCTACGACTCACCCAGGAGCTCTTCGCCAGCGAGGATCCCGAGTTCGGCGAGGGCGACGCACTCGAAGTCATCGCGAACGCCAGCCGTACCTTCTTCGAGTACTTCAACAACTTGACGGAGGATCGAAGAAGGAGTCCGGCCCACGACATCGCGACGGTGTTGTCCGAGGCCACGATCGACGGCGCACCGCTCGGAGAGATCGAGCGGGTCGGGTACTACATGATCGTCGCGACCGCGGGCCACGACACGACCTCGAACTCGATCAACGGTGGCCTCGAGGCGCTCATGCGCCATCCGGACCAGCTCCGATCCCTGCAGGACGATCCAACCAAAATCGATCGAGCGGTCGACGAGATCATCCGCTGGGCGACCCCCGTGCGACACTTTCTTCGGCACGCGACCGAAGACTACGATCTCCACGGCGTACGCATACGCAAAGGTGAAGCCGTCTTGCTTTCCTATCTAGCCGCGAACCGCGACGACGCCGTCTTCGAAGACCCGCACAGTTTCGATATCGAGCGCGCCAACGCGTCGGAGCATCTCGCGTTCGGCACCGGCGTCCATTTCTGTCTCGGGTCGCACCTGGCGCGAATGGAGCTCCGCGCGTTCTTCCGCGAACTGCTGCCTAGACTCGAATCGATCGAGCTCACCGGCGAGCCCACGCACAGCGTGTCGAACTTCGTGGGAGGTATCAAGAACCTCCCAGTCCGGTACTCGCTTCGAGCTGGACAACAATAACGAAACGATCCTGCTCGGCATCGGTGACGCGGAGGAGCCTTGCGAACCCGGTCGCCGGCGTGAGAAGGGACATCTGTGCCGCGATCCATCCTTTCCGTTCTGCTCGCCCTGTGCCTCGTGGCAACCGGGTTTCCCGTGTCTCGAGCGGACGCGGTGGGCGGTCCCGGGGATGGGCCGGGGACGCGAATCGGCGGGTTCTTTCGCGAGCTCGTCGGATATCTAAAGCGACGCGACCGGGTCAGCGTCGGCGACATGGCGCCGGATTTCGACCTGGTGCCGCTGCGCTTCCATGACTTCGCACGCGACGAGCCCGACGAACAGCGGAACGCCCGCGCCGACGCGTATCGCGGAGTGGCACTCCGCAGCTTCCGGGGCGTGAGGCCGGTGGCGCTGATCTTCGGGAGCTACACCTGACCACCCTTTCGGGACCAGGTGGGTGCCCTCGACAAGCTCTATCAGCGATACCGCGACCGGGTGGAGTTTCTGCTCGTCTACATCCGCGAGGCGCATCCCGCTGATGGTTGGAGTGCGCAGGTCAACCCCAGGCTCCGCTACGTGAAGCAGCCCGCGACGAGCACGCAGCGATTCCAGGTCGCCAACAGCTGCGTTACCGATCTCCAGATCTCGATCCCGTGTCTCATCGACAGCATGGATGACGCCACCATGAAGGCCTACAATGCCCTCCCGGATCGTCTCTATCTGGTCGGCAAGAACGGTCGCATCGCCTTCAAGGGCCGACATGGCCCTTTCGGATTCAAGCCCAGGGAGCTCGAAACAGCGATCGAAGCCGAGCTCGCCGCGCTCGAGGGCGCGCCGTGATGCGCCGCGCCCGAGCGGTGAACGAGTGCGGAGAGGAGCGCTGGCGACGCGTTCTCGTCGGCGTCGCTCTCGTCGGGCTGGTCGTTGGGGCCTCACGCGGAATCGCAGAAACCGATAACGCAGACCTGGAACCACCCGGTCCCGCCGTCGGCGCACTGGCACCGGACTTCGCGTTGACGCCCCTGCGCTTCTACGACTTCCGACTCGACGAGCGCGAGATCACTCGCCAAAACGCGTGGGAGCTCTACGAGCCCGTGCGCCTCGGCGACTTTCGGAACAAGTGGCCAGTGGCTCTGGTGTTCGGGAGTTCCGCATCCGTGCTCCGCGCCGATGCCCGCGCGCTGGAGGCGCTGCACCGGAGCTACGCGGATCGGGTACAGTTCCTGTTCGTGTACATCCGGGAGGTCAGGCCACCCCCCGGCGCCGAAGCGCCTCGCGACCCGGAGACCGATCTGGAGCGGATGCGGATCGCCAACGCCTTCGTAGGCCGGATGGGTCTCTCGATCGCCTGTGTGGTCGACGCGATGGACGACGCCGCCATGAAGATCTACGCAGCGGAGCCGGCCCGCCTCTATGTGGTGGAGAAGGAGGGAGGGATCGCGTTCGCGAGCGATCCCACGACTGCGGGGCTGGATCTCGGAGCGTTCGAGGCGGCGTTGGTGTCGGCGACCGCGAGTCCACGCTAGCGAGGGTGGTCTTCAAGCAGCGGTTTGGTTCGTTGCGCGCGATTCTCTACTTCTTTTTCCCGGTTACCTCTTGACGTTCCGGCGTTACCTGCATATACAGTTACCCATGGCACGACTCGACAGTATGGATCCCCGGGGAATCGCGAACATCTGCGCGTACCACAATCTCCGGAAGACGGCCCGCGTCGTCACCCAGCTGTACGATGACCTGCTCCGCCCCACGGGCCTCCGCGCAACCCAGTTTCCCCTTCTCGTAACGCTCCAGGCTCGTGGACCACTGACGGTGAACGAACTCGCCGATGCCATAGGGAGTGATCCCACAACCATGACACGTAATCTGCGACCGCTGCAGAAGCGCGGTCTGGTGCGGATCGAAACCGGTGAGGACCGGCGAGTGCGCGTCGCGAGCCTCACACGCACCGGAAGAACCACTCTGACCAACGCGTTGCCGCAATGGCAACGGGCACAGCGCCGGATGGTGAAGGGCCTCCGACCGGAGCGACTCACTCGTCTGTTGAGCGATCTGTCCGTCGCGGTAGCGGCCGCGCGACCGACATGAGTTTTTTTCGGCCTCTACCTGCATATGCAGCTTTTGACCGGCCTCAACCCCCCAACCCCGCGCTACCTGGCGGGATCGAAAGGAGACTCGACATGCGTGCATTCATGAGATTCAACCAGGGACTGTTGGCGATGCCCCTGCCTTGGCGGGGATGGGTTCTTCTCCTGATCGGCGCCAACATCCTAGCGCCGCTCTACTTTCTCGAACGCATGGAAGCGCAGGTCGTATTGGCCGCAGGCATGCTGGGGATGGGTCTGATGACAGCGCTCACCGCCCGCTTCGGTTTTAGCCGAATCATCGGCATGGGACACATCGCCTGGGTACCCCTCCTCGGATTCCTCTGGAGTCAGCTCCCCGATGTCCCGGCGACCGATAGCTTCGGCCTCTGGCTCCGCGCGGTCATCGTACTCGATGCCACCTCGCTGGTGATCGATGCCATCGATGCGACGCGGTTTTTCCGGGGGGACCGCGCCGAGACTGTCATCGGCCTGCCCGCGTAGCACGTGAAACCGCGATTGATCATAGCAAAGGAGAAAGCGCGATGGGAAAATTGAAGGATAAGATCGCAGTCATCACTGGGGGAAGCAGCGGGATCGGGCTGGCGACCGCGCATCGGTTCATCGCAGACGGCGCTCGAGTGGTGATCACTGGTCGCAGCCAAGAGGCACTGGATGGCGCGGTTGCAGAACTCGGTGATCGCGCCACGGGCTTTTGCGGGGACGTCGCCCGCCCCGAAGATTCAGAGCACTTGTTCGCTCTGGTCCAGGACAAGTTCGGTCACGTGGACGTGCTCTTCGCGAACGCGGGGATCGCGCCATTCGTTCCGTTCGCGGCCGTGACCGAAGCGCACTTCGACGAACTGTTCGACATCAACGTTCGAGGCCTCTTCTTCACGGTTCAAAAGGCCCTGCCCCTGCTCTCCGAAGGCGCGTCAGTCATTCTGAACGCCTCCGTCGTTGCTCAGTCTGGCCTGCCGAACACGAGTGTCTACTCCGCAACGAAAGCCGCAGTGCGTTCACTGGGCCGCACGCTGGCGGCGGAACTCTCGCCTCGCGGCATCCGTGTCAACGTCGTCAGTCCCGGACTCATCGCGACCCCATTCTGGGGCAAAGTCGGTCTGAGCCAAGAGGACGTCGACGCGTTCGGCGAGCAAGTCGTCCGACAAACTCCGCTCGGGCGCCCGGGCCAGCCCGGGGAGATCGCCGCGACCGTCGCGTTCCTCGCCTCCGACGACGCCAGCTACTTCACCGGCGCCGACCTCGTCGCCGACGGCGGAATGATTCAGGTCTAAGGCGAGGAAGCCACGAGGTGAAATCCATGAGTGATGGACCGATAAAACTGCGCGAGTACGACGCGATCGCCGATGTCGTTCAGCAATACATCGATGGCGCCATATCCGGCCGCGGCAGCGACATGAAACCCGCCTTCCACGAGGACGCGACGATCTTCGGCTACGTTGGTGGCGACCTGCTCTCCGGGCCAATCCAGCAGCTCTTTGACTGGAATGACGCGAACGGCCCGGCGGCAGAACTCCGCGCGCGAATCGCCCACATCGACCTCATTGACACGGTCGCCACGGTGCGGCTCGAACTGGACGACTGGACCGGTCATCGGTTCACCGACTTGTTCACGCTGCTACGGATCAATGAGAAGTGGAAGATCACGAACAAGGTCTTCCACCTGCACCCGACTACGGCGTAGGCCGCAGTATCGGCGATGTGCTCTCGGCGCCCCCCGTCGCGTCACATCCCCCGGAAGATGAAGTACGCCGCGCCCGCGAGGCACAGAGACGCCCACAGGTAGTCGGTCTTCAGCGGAGCACCCATCACGAACACGGCGAACGGAATGAAGATCAGCAGCGACATCCCGATCTGAAGAATCTGTAGCTGGCTGAGCGTGAGCGCGCCGTAGCCAATGCGATTGGCTGGAACGTGCACCGTGTACTCGAAGAAGGCGATGCCCCAGCTGACGAGTGCCGCGATGTACCAGGGTTTGTG
>JAJCZP010000009.1 GCA_029262315.1 Deltaproteobacteria bacterium
CAAGACCGACGGCGGCTTGACCAAGCTGAAGATCAGTTGGAGTCCGACCAAGGGCTACTACAAGATCGGCGCCCAGTCGTACGGCTCGTACCAGACCGCCGAATCCGACATGACCACGCGGGTGCACATCGGCCAGTCGCATTTCGTGTGGCGTGGCATCTGGGACGAGCTGACCAAGGGCTTCAAGTTCGGCAAGAGGAGCGAATTGCTCGAGCCCGAATTATAGTCGCAACATCCAGGCGAGCCTTGGCGGGGCGCGGACCAGTTCTGCCCCCGCCAACGTCGTTATCGCTCCAACGGCGTGGCGCGCATTTTTGGTACCAACAACGGAAGCGTAGATGATGCCTCGTGCCGTGGACATCGTGCTCGCCCGACCGGACCCTCCGGGGTTTGGGACTGCGCCCAAACGACCCGAGCTAGGGCGCCACCTTCTGAGGCGGGGGCGACAACACTCGCGCCAGATTGCCCTCGACCAGGGCACGATTCCCCCAACCTGGCGGGGCCAGATCGAGCGCCTTCCGATAGTCGGCGGCAGCGCCCTCCGCATCGCCGAGAGCCTGCTTGGCCCAGCCCCGATTGTTGTAGGCCTTCGGATCGGCCGGCAGAACATCGATCGCGGCCGTGTAATCCGTGACGGCACCGACATTGTCTCCGAGCTGCTGCCGCAGTTCGCCGCGATTGAAGTACGCGAGATAGAAGCGCGGATCGAGGCGGAGTGCCTCTCCGTAGTCGGCCAGAGCGCGTTCGGGGTCAGCTCCGGCGAATCCACGATTTGTAAAGGCAATGTGATTGGTGGGATCGAGACGGATGGCGTGACTCCAGAGCGTCTCCGAATCGGTCCAGATCGACGCCTGCCGGAAGGTCAGCGAAGCGAGCACCGCCACGGCGAGAACGGCACCGCCCCTGACGGCAATGCGCGCCCGCCGAGAACTACACGACACGCCGAACACCGCCGCGGCTGCGAGAAGAGCCCAGGGGAGACACGACAGGTACGAATAGCGGTCGGCGACGAGCTGCGGGCCCGTCTGGGCAAGACCGAGCACGGGCGACACGATCACCGCGTAGGCAGCCCATGCAGCCAACGCCCAAGGCCATCTGTGGCGCATCGCAACGAGCCCCGCCGTTACCACAACGACGAGGGCACCGCTCACCACGAAGCGGGGCGCTCCCACGTCGAAACCGGGACGCAGCAGATAGAGCGGCGAGAGGTCGGTCGGCAGCAGCGTCTTCCACGGATAGAAGCACAGCCCGTACGTGGCCTGTGCGATCCGCGCGCCGAGCGGGTGCTCGGCAAACGTCCGCATGTCCTCGACCGAGTGCTGCGCGGCAAATGCGGCACCTGCCGCCACGAGCGCGGGCAGCAGGAAGAGCGCCTTCTCGGTGAGCACACGCGCCCACCCCTCACGCGCCGGACGACGCAGCGGATAGACATCCAGAATCAGCAGCACCGCGGGAAAGGTCATGCCCCACGCCTTCGAGAGGAGCGAGAGCACGAAACAGCCGAGCGACGCGGCCAACCAACGCCGCCGCACGCGCTGCCCCTCCCGCAGAGCAGCAGTTCCCTCGCTGCCGGCAGCGACCATCCTCACGTAGGCCCAGAGAGCCAGCAGGTAGAAGAAGCCCGACAGCACGTCGCGGCGCTCCGACACCCAGACGACGGACTCGGCCCGCAACGGATGCACTGCGAAGAAGAGCGTGCCCACAGCTGCGGCCCAGATTACCGAGGAATCCGGCGGCATTCTGGTCGCCCCACCCTGTGCGGCCGGCTGGGTCCCGAGCAACAAGCGAGACGCCAGGGCATAGAAAACCAACACCGCGGCGGCATGCAAGACCAGATTGGTCAGATGATAGCCGCGTGGGTCCATGCCCCAGACGAGGTAGTCCATCGCCCAACTAATCCAGGTAAGCGGCTGGTAGTGCCCGCCGTGGGTGGTCGTCGCCATCCAGCGCAGGTGTTCGAGGGACAAGCCGCGATAGCGGACGTTGTCGGTGAGGTTCAGATCGTCGTCCCACGCAACGAAATCCGCACCGATCGCCGGCCAGAAGCTGGCAACGACGATGAGCGCGAGACTCAAAGGCATCCACGCCACTACGGCGGAACTCTTGTGGTTTGGGATGGTCACAGGCATCAATCGACAGGCGAATGGTCTGCGCAGTTCGGGTGCCACGAACACCCGGTACTCGACAAGAGCAAGAGCGCAATAAGACCACGAAGAAGTACGTAGCCGACGGAATCGAGGAGATGAACATGAGCAACGACGTGATGAACGGCCTTCGCAAGAGCAGAAGCTTTCCGCTGATCGGCGCCACGCTGGCGATGGTCCTGGCTGCGACCCTGGCGATCACCTCGCCAGCGGCGGCGCAGTCGATCTCGGGCGTCTCGGCCAACACCAGCGGCAGCACCGGCAACTCGGGGGACTCCGACGGCTCTCGCCGATCCTCGGTTAATGTCCAGACCAACAACGGAACGGTCCTCGCGACCCGCTTCGCCTGGAACATCAGTTCCGATGTCGGCGCCTTCTCGACAAGGGATACCAACGGCACGGGACACCACAACGTCAACTTCAACGTCACTGCACCGGGCGCCTACTTCCTCACGGTCGCCACGCGGTACACCGGAGTCATCAACCGACGGAACGACGTCGCCGGTTGCGACGGCGCCGCCAACATCAGCGGCGTAACCGGAACGCAATCCGGCGGCACGTTCACGTCGGGATCCCTCAATCAGAACGATCCAGGAAACATCGGCAACGGTGGCAGCACAACCAGCGATCCGTTCAACACGACCAACTCGGCACGCATCGACAATCTCAGCAACGGCGCATCGCAGGCCCACACTCTCGACTTCACCTGGAACGGCACCACCCGCAGCAACTCCTGCGAGGCGGCTGCCCGCTTGGGAGAGGGCACCAGCGTCAGCGGTTGCGACGCGTGCGGCTATCCTGGGAGTCCAAGCCGCACGCAGTCGAACGACGGCCACTTCACAACGATCACTCTCACCTCGCTCTGCGGCAACTCCACGACCGACTCGGCCCAGGGAGAGCAGTGCGACCAGGGCGGTGCCAACGGCAGCAGCACCTCGTGTTGTACGTCGACCTGCCAATTCCGCGGAGCAGGCCAGACCTGCCGCCCTTCCGTCGGAACCTGCGACATTGCTGATACCTGCAGCGGCTCGGCCCCGACCTGCTCCGCCGACAGCAAGAGCACGGCGCTCTGCCGCGCCTCTGCAGGTGTGTGCGATCCCCTCGAAAATTGCGACGGCGTCAACGACGACTGCCCCGCCGACATCCTCGAGCCGCCGTCGACCCAATGCCGCGCATCGGCAGGTGTCTGCGACATCGCCGAGAATTGCACCGGCATCGGCGCCGCGTGTCCCAACGATGTCCTCGCGTCAGGGACGACCGAGTGCCGTGCATCGGCCGGAGTCTGCGACCCCGCCGAGAACTGCACGGGCTCGAGCGCCTCGTGCCCAGGGAACGCCCTCGAGCCGGCAACGACGGAATGTCGTTCGACGGGCGGCGTCTGCGATATCGCCGAGAACTGCACCGGTTCCACCCCCACGTGCCCGTCGGACGCGAAGAGCAGTGCGCAGTGCAGGGCATCGGCCGGCGCATGTGATCTCGCCGAGTCGTGCGACGGCGTCGGCAATGATTGCCCCGCCGATGTCTTCGAACCGGGCAGCGTCGTCTGCCGGGGCTCCGCAGGCGCGTGCGATCTTGTGGAGAATTGTCCGGGTACCGGACCGACCTGCCCCATCGACACCAAGAGCACGGCGGAATGCCGGGCCGCTGCCGGCGCCTGCGATATTTCGGAGTCGTGCGACGGGCTGACCAATGACTGCCCGGTCGATTTCCTCGAGCCCGGCACCACCGAATGCCGCGCGGTCGCAGGACTTTGTGACCTCGCCGAAACCTGCACCGGATCAACCGCAACCTGCCCGAGCGACGGTTTTCAGCCGGCGAGCCTGGAGTGCCGCGCAGACGCCGGCCAGTGTGACGTCGCCGAGAATTGTACGGGTACGGGCGCCTCCTGCCCCGCCGACGGCTTTGAACTCGACGGAACCGTCTGTGATGACGTCAACGTCTGCACCATCGGTGACATCTGCGTCACAGGTATGTGCCTCGGCGACTCGATGACCTGCGGCGATACGACGGTTCAGACGTCGTGCGGCGAGGAGTGCGACGACGGCAACCTCGACCCGGACGATGGCTGCTCCCCGACCTGTCTCGTCGAGCCGGGCCTCGGCTGCACGCTCGGGCCGCTTGCCGGCTGCCGCCTCCCGTTCGTACCGCAGAAGGCGAAGCTCCAGATGAAGGACAAGTCGCCGAAGATCGACAAGAACAAGATGAAGTGGAGTTGGATCCGCGGCGAGCGCACCATCGTGGCCGAGTTCGGCGATCCACTCGTGTCGACCAACTTTCAGCTCTGCATCTTCGACCAGACCGGTCTTCTCGCCACGGCGAACATTCCGGCGGGCGGCCTGTGCGGTTCCAATCCGAAGCCGTGTTGGAAGGCGACCGGCATCAAGGGCTACGTCTACAAAGACAAGGACATGACCCCCGACGGCGTTGCGAAACTGCAGCTGAAAGAAGGCGCCGACGGCAAGGCCAAGATCCAGCTTCAGACGAAGGGTTCGCTGTTCGATCTGCCCGATACTGGCGCGATCATCCAACCGCTGACCGTCCAACTACAAAACAGTACGGGCATTTGCTGGGAGGCCGTGTTCAGCTCGCCACCCACGAAACAAACGCCCGAACAATTCAAGGACAAATCGGACTGAATCCATGTTGAAGATCACACGTCCTCTGACCATCGCCGGTTTCGTGGCGGGCGCGATCGCGCTCGTCACGGCCGGCATCGAATCGCCGAGCGTTTCTTGGCTCGGCGCGACGCGAGCGATCGCCCAAACCCCACCCCCGCTGGACAACTTCTATTGCTACAAGACGCGCACGCCCAGCGGCGGCTTGAAGTTCGAGAAGGTCACGGGCGTCACGCTCACGGACTCCCTCCGGTCGGTGAACTACACCGTCCAGAAGGAACAGGGTCTCTGCAACCCTGCGAGCATCGACGACAACGATCCGACCGCGCCGACGCACCTCGAGCACCTGCAGTGGTACAAGATCAAGCGGGTGTCGGGTGAGCCCAAGTTCCAGAAGCTGCTCAACCAACAGCTGCTCGATATCTACGGACCGCAGGAAGTCGACTTCATCAAGCCAGACCGCCTGCTCGTACCGACGGCGAAGATGCTCGGAAGCGCGCCACCGTCGCTGGTCGATCCCGACACGCCACATTTCGTTTGTTACAAGGTAAAAGCCTCGCGCAAGAAGCCCAAGTTCGTCCCGGTGCTGAACTCCGAGGTGCTCGACCAGTTCGGCGCGATGTCCATCGACATCAAGAAGCCGTCGACGGTCTGCCTTCCGGCCGACAAGCTCGGTGAGGATCCCGGCGCCGAGAACCGGCCCGATTCCCTCACCTGTTACAAGATCAAGCGCCTGTCCGACTTCACACGCGTCGAGGGCATCACCGTCGACAATCAGTTCGGCGTGCGCCAACTCGATGCGAAGAAGCCGGCAGAGGTCTGCATTCCCGCGCTGCTGAACCCTTCCGCCGCGACTCCGACGCCGACGATCGTTGCGACGCCGACCGTGACCGCCACGGCGACGCCGACCGTCACGCCGACCGCGACGCTCACGGTGACACCAACCGCTACCGTCACGCCGACGCCAACCGCCACGGTCACGCCGACGCCAACGGTCACCGCGACGCCGACGCCGACCCTCACGGCACCGCCGACCGCCACCCCGACCGCGACGCCGACGCTGACCCCAACGCCGACCGTCACCGTAACGCCGCAGACGCGGACGTGCACGATCGGCGGCGTCAACAGCGAGGTCACCCTGCAGTTCAAGGGCGTACCGATCTTCGGGGATCTCTTCGTCACGGGAGCGGTCACGGGCAGTCAGGACTTCCAACTTGGCACGGAGAACCCCACGACGGGGGCACTGCCAATCACCGTACCGGCCGGCTCGATCGACTTCGACCCGATCGTCGTCACGGTTCCGGTACTCGGCGCGATCAATCTCTGCGTCACCTCGGCCGGCACCGACGGCACCGGCACGTTCGACTGCAATGGGGGTGATCCGGACCTCGACATCACCGTGCAGCAGGATCACAGCACCAACGGTGCGCCTGGCGTCAACGGTGGCCTCCCGCAGGACCCGGAGTGCGACGACACCGGCACGCAGCCAGATGGCAGCCCGACGAACGCATGCCTCGAGTCCGCTGTCTCAACGTGCAACGTCAGCAACACGCACATCGGAACGTGCAACAGTCCCCTGAACCATGTCGAGAGCGGGACCTTCGGAAGCGGCGATCTCCGCCTGGTCGAGCAACTCACCTTGCGCCAGTCGGAAGATGCCGGTGCCGACACCATCCTCTGTACCGGTGACGATACGTACAGTCAGGCAACGCAGCTGACCACCTTCTTCACCACCGGGACCGCACGAGCAACGGTGTTCGATACCAACAACGTCGCCGACAGCATGCTCGACCATCTCGATCCGGGCTGCCCGACGTGCGTCACGGAGGCGGCCGGCGCCCCACGGGTCTGCTCCGCGTTCACCGGCCCAGGTGGAACCCTGACCTCGCTGCGGATGGCGGCCGCCTTCCCAGCGCTCGACCTCGACGCCCTGGCCGGGGACGTCGCGATTACACTCAAAGCTGAATGCCTCTAGCATCGACGACATGCCGCGCGGGACACCATGTTCGTGCCCCGCGCGGCGGCGCCCACAGGGAGAGCATGATCCGCCGGGACGCCGACTCCCGTCGATCAGTCTGCTCCTCATGACCGTACGGTACACACGCAGACGGCTCTCCATACTGTCCATGGCAGTCGCCGTGGGCCTCGCCCTACTTGCACCCTTCGGCGGGCAGGCCACTGCACAGGAGATCACCGAGTTCGCGCTGCCCTCGGAAGGCGCCACGCCGTCGGGCATCGCCGTCGGGCCGGACGGCAACCTCTGGTTCACCGAGGTCGATGCCCACAAGATCGGGCGCATGACGCCTGCAGGCGTCGTCACCGAGTTTCCAACGCTGACGACGCACAGCAGTCCGTGGCGCATTACCGCCGGCGCCGACGGCAACTTGTGGTTCACCGAAGCCAGTCGCAACGCCGTCGCTCGCATTACGCCGGCCGGCGTGGTCACCGAATTTCCGCTCCCGAGCGCCAGCTCGAACCCGACGGCCATTACGACGGGCCCGGATGGCGCCATCTGGGTTGCGCAACTGGCAGCCGGCAACGTCGCGCGTATCATCACGACAGCACCGCACACCATCGTCGAACGGAGCGTGGGCGTACACGCCGAGCCGTTCGGCGTCACGGCAGGTCCCGACGGACGCGTATGGTTCACCGACCGTGAGCACGACTTCGTCGGCAGCCTGACGAGTACCGGCACCGATCTCACGCTCCACGCGATCCAACCCCGCGCCGGAGCAGCTGGCATCACCGCAGGGCCAGATGGCAACCTCTGGTTCACCCAAACGAGCGCCAATCAAATCGGGCGCATTACCCCAGCGGGCGTGATCACCGACTTCCCTCTGCCGCGCTTCATGGGGCCGATGGGCATCACCAGTGGGCCCGACGGCGCACTGTGGTTCGCGGGTTCTGGTGGTAACTGCATCGGCCGCATTACGACCGACGGCGCCGTGAGCGAGTTCCCGCTACCGCACGCCGGAAGCTTCCCCCTCGATCTCGTCACCGGTCCAGATGGAGCCATCTGGTTTACCGAGGCACACGGCAACCGAATCGGTCGGCTCGTGCCGCCCGCGGAGGGGTCCTGAGGCATGCGATCGCATTCCCTCAGATGCCCGGATCCGGGATCAAGATCGCAGCGACGTGCGGTGCTTCTCTGCCTCGTCGGCGTGCTACTTCTGCTCGCGCAGTCGGCGACAGCGCAAACCATCACCCGCGGACCGATCGTGCAGAACCCCGATGCATTGGCAACGACCATGACCCTGGTCTGGTGGACCGATGTCGTGGGGGACAGCACCGTGGAGTACGGCCTAACGACCGGCCTCGGATCGTCGGTAACAGAGCCACAAGCCGGAAGCTGCGATATAGGCAGCGCCGGCACCTGTCATATCGTCACGCTCACCGGACTGACCGCGGGCACGCGTTATCACTACCAGCTGAAGACCAACGGGGTCGTCGTGCAGGCCGTCTCGAGCTCGATCTACTTCACGACCTTCGAGGCGCCCGGCAGTTCCAACGACCTCTTCTTCACCGTCATCGGCGACTGGGGCGAAGGCCGGGGCGCGACGGAGGAGCAGCAGATCTCGGATCTGCAGAATGCCGCCGATCCACCGCTGATCATGACCGTGGGCGACAACGCCTACGAGAACGGCACCCAATCCGACTGGGACGACAACGCCCTCGCCTACTACGTCAATCCCATGAAACGCGCCGTCTTCATGCCCGCACTCGGCAACCACGATCTGAACTCGGTCGGGGCTGCCAACTGGGTGAACTCGGTGGAGATCCGGATGTTCGAGTTGCCGGAGAATTCTCCCGAACCTGAGCGCTACTACTCATTCGAACATGGAGACGCGCTCTTCGTCGTCACCGATAGCGACAACTGTTGCGGCAGCACACAGGCGAACTGGATCGCAAGCGTGCTCGCGGCCTCGACGCGCACCTGGAAGTTCGTCTTCCTGCACCACACCCCCTACTCCTGCGCCAATGGCTTCGCATCGCTCGGCAGCGACGCCGATGTCCGCAACACCTGGGGCCCCCTCTTCGAGCAGTACGGTGTCGACGTCGTGTTCACGGGGCACGATCACATCTACGAGCGCTCGATCTACCTCGACGAGTTCCTCATCGGGGGCGGCGCCGGAAGCGACGGCCTCGGAACGACCTACGTCATGACCGGCGGCGGCGGAGCACCCCTCGATGAAGACGCCAAGGTCGACGGCAGCGGCCCGTACCGGATGCCGTTTTTCTTCTCGCCACGCGAGGATTGCTACTGGCTCACCAACGGCTGCCCCGCAGGACCGAGCGGCTGGTGCAGCATCGAGCAGTATCAGTACACGTCGGTCCGCGTCACGAACAACACGATGACGCTCGAGGGGATCAACAACGGCGGGAGTGTCTTCGATACGCTGGTGATCGCCAAACCGACCCCGACACCGGCCGCGACCATCACCCCAACACCAACGGTCACCGTCACCCCGACGGCGACGCCGACCGTCACGCCGACGGCGACAGCAACCGCGACTGTAACACCCACGGCGACGGTCACGCCGACCGTGACGCCGACAGCCACAGTCACGCCGACGGCTACCCCAACGCCAACCGTCACCGTCACGCCAACTCCGACCGTCACCCCCACGGCCACCGCGACGCCGACCGCTACACCGACCGTGACACCCACGCCCACCGTCACCCCGACGGTCACGCCGACGCCGACCGTCACCGCGACGCCGACTCCGACACCGACGGTCACCGCCGGCCCGTGCGGGTTCAGCCCGCTTCCGGGCTGTCACGTTCCGCTCGAGCCGGGCAAGGCCAAGCTGCAGTGGAAGGCGCGTGACGAGACGACCAAGAGCAAGTTCCAGTGGAAGTGGTCGAGGGGCGATGTCGATATCGCGGCGTTCGGCGATCCCATCACCACGACCGGATACGAGGTCTGCATCTGGGACGAGAACGCCGACGTCCCGCGCCTGACCGCGAGTATGCGCATTCCCGCTGGCGGCACCTGCGGCGCTTCGAAACCGAAACCGTGCTGGAAAGCCAACAGCAAGGGCTATCAGTACAAAGATCGCGACCGGCAGCAGGATGGCATCGGTACGCTCCGCCTGAAGGCTGGTCCGGCCGGCAAGGCCTCGGTCCTCGTCAAAGGCAAGGCAGCTGCCCTGCCCGTTCCGACCGCTGTCGGGACGCAGCTGTTGTTCGCGCAGGACTCGCGCGTGACGGCACAGCTCGTAAGCACGACCGGAAATTGCTGGGAGGCGGAGTTCATCGCCCCAGCCGCGAAGAATACGCTCGATATCAAGGGACGCGAGTTCAAGGACAAAGAATGACCCACGAATCGCTGGTTACGGGGAGGTTCACAATGAAACAATCCATGCTTCGGAGACACGCGCTACGCCGCGCAGCGGCCTTCGCGCCCTTGGTGGTCCTGCTCGCGGTTCCCGTATCGGCGCAGCTGACCAGTGACACCATCAAGTGCATCGAGACCATCAACAAAGGCACTCAGAAGGTGGCCAACGCCGAGAACAAGGCCCTCAGCCTCTGTACCCGCGACTTCGCGAAGGGGCTCCTCGCCGCCCCGACCGTTCTGGACTGCGCCGACCCCGGCAACAATCCGAAGGTCCAGAAGGCCGTCGACAAGTGGATCGACAAGGCCACGCAGCGGTGCGGCGGCACCCCGCCGCCGGTCGGCCCGCCGAGTGTCACCGCTCCTCCGACGCTCGCCGTAGCCGCGAGCGCAGTCCTGATGCATGACATCTTCGGCGCGCCGTTGGACGACGCGCTGATCGTGGCCACCGACGGCCACAAGTGCCAGCGCGAAATCATCAAGATCATCCAAAAATGCGAAGCCACTCGTATCGGCGAGTTCAACAAGTGCAAACGCGGCGGTATGAAGGACGGCATCCTCGACGATGCCGCCGGCATCAGCGACACCTGCCTCGGCACCGGACAGCTCCAGCCCGACCCGAAGGCCAAGATCAACAAGCAGTGCATCTCGAAACCGGTCAACAAGATCAACTCAAAGTGCGTCAACAAGGGCATCGCGCTCGATGTCGCGTTCCCCGGCTGCGGCACCGCAGACGCGAACGATCTCACAGTCTGCATCGACAGCCGGATTCGCTGCCGCACCTGCGAGCTCTTGAACATCGTCGATGGCCTCAGCCGCGACTGCGACCTGATGGATGATGGCGACGACGGCAACGGCAGCTGCAGCGAACCCACCACATGCGGCGACGGCCTCGCGGACGGGCTGGAAACGTGCGACGACGGCGGCACGTCGGGCGGCGACGGCTGCAGCGCGACCTGCCAGGCCGAGAACGGCTACCAGTGCACCGGCGCGCCCAGCACCTGCACACCGATTTGCGGCGACGGCCAGCTCATTGGCACGGAGACCTGCGACGATGGTGGCACCAGCGCTGGCGACGGCTGCGATGCGACCTGCGAGATCGAGAACGGCTACGGCTGTGTTGGCGCCCCCAGCACCTGCACCCCGACGTGCGGCGACAGCCAGATCATCGGCGGCGAGACCTGCGACGACGGTGGTGCAACGGGTGGCGACGGGTGCGATGCCACCTGTCAGACCGAGAGCGGCTACAACTGCTCCGGCGAGCCCAGCGCCTGCAACGAGATCTGCGGCGACGGTCAAATCGTCGGCAGCGAAACCTGCGACGACGGCGCCACGGCGCCAGGCGACGGCTGCAGCATCCCCTGTCAAATCGAAGCCGGCTACCAGTGCGTCGGCGCGCCCAGCGTCTGCACGGGGATCTGCGGCGACGGCCTCGTCCGTGGTGCCGAGACCTGTGATGACGCAGACACGGACAGCGGTGACGGCTGCGGTTCAACCTGTCAGGTCGAAACCGGGTACGAATGCGCCGGCCAACCAAGCACGTGCCCGGCGATCTGCGGCGACGGTTTGGTCCGCGGCGGCGAGACTTGCGACGACGGCGCCACCGTATCCGGCGACGGCTGTAGTTCCACGTGCCAGGAGGAAACCGGCCATGGCTGCAGCGGCGAGCCCAGCATCTGCGGACCTGGGTGCGGCGATGGGCTGGTGCTCGGCGGCGAGCAATGTGATGACGATAATTCGCTTGGAGGCGACGGCTGTAGCGCGACCTGCACGATCGAAGCGGGCTACACGTGCACCGGCACGCCCAGTATCTGCGGGGGCATTTGCGGCGACGGTCTCGTGCGCGCAGCCGAAGCATGCGATGACGGCGCTACCGTGCCAGGCGATGGCTGCAACGGCGCCTGTGTCGTCGAGGTGGGATTCACATGTGCAGGCGAGCCCAGTACCTGCGGCGGCATCTGCGGCGATGGCTCGATCGTTCTGGGCGAGACCTGCGACGACGGCAACGCCACTGCAGGCGACGGCTGTAGCACCAGCTGCGACGTCGAGTTCGGCTTTCTCTGCACCGGGACGCCGAGTACGTGCGTCCAGTTCGCGGTCGTGATCACCTCGCCGGCGAACGGAGCCTTCAGCACCGCGCCCTCCATTACGGTCGACGGCTTGATCACCTCCCTGCCACCGGCACTCGCATCGCTCAGCGTCAACGGCGTGCCGACACCGGTCTCCCCGGCCGGCACGTTCTCGACGACCGTCGCGCTCGACGACCTGGAGATCTTCAACCCCATCCGCGCCACGGTCACCAACACTTCGACCGGCGCAACGGCCCACGATCGCGTGGTCGCGATCGCCGGCGACTCCGTCGCCGACGGCGCCCTCTCGCCTGAAAGCGTGGCCCTCCGCCTGAACGACAGCGGCCTCGATACGGTCGAGCCCCTGGTCGAGTCGCTGGCGGGCGCGGGATTGGACCTTGCTGAGTTGGTTCCGGTCGGTACGGTCTTCATCGACGACGAATGTTTCATCGGGGCCAATCCGTTCTGCCTCGGCAGCGCCACGGTCAGGGTCGTGAACCCGCCGGCATCGATCTCCGGCTTCGGTCTGGAAATGGACTCGATGACGAACTTCGTCACCGGCGACATCACCGTCACCGACATCAGTGTTCACGTGGACCTAGAGGGCAGCGGCCTGGTCCCGGACTGCCCGATCGAAATGCAGGCAACCGCGGCCTTCTTCGATGGCGATTTCGCGCTCGAGCCTGGGGTGACGCTCGATGTCAATCAGATCGGCCCGCTCGACGTGAGTTTCAACGGTTTCACCACGATCTTCGGCGGTCTGTGTGACGCGCCAATCATCGGCGACATCATTCAAGCGCTCCTCCCCGATGTCGAGGCGCTGACTATCGGCGCCATGGCAGACTTCCTCGGCGATCCCGACGGCGCGGGGCCGCAGGATAGCCCGATCGCGGCGGGCATCCAGGAAGCGTTGGCCGGGGTCGAAATCACTGGCCCGATCGGCAGCGGCCTCGGCGTCATGCTCGATGCGCCGCTGTTCGCGGCGCTCGAGGACAACGCCGGCATCACGCTTGGTTCCGACTCGAGCTTCACGACCGAGGTCGGGACCGGTCCTGGCCAATGCACACCACCGATCGGCGCACCTGATCTGGCGGCGTCGTATACGGTCGTCGAGGCCTTCCCCGCGTTCAGCGCCACGACGCCGGTTGGAGGCCTCCCGTATGGGATGGGTCTCTGTTTCTCGACGTCGGCGTTCAATCAACTGCTGAAGGCACAGACCGAATGCGGATTGCTCGTCACAAGCCTGACCGAGATCGATCTCGGGACAGGCCCACTGCCGGTCACGGCAGCCGTGCTGTCCCTCCTCCTGCCGGAGTTCGCTTCCTTCCCGCCGGCCACGCCGTTCCGCATCGACCTGCAGCCAACACTGGGACCGATCGTCGGTCCCGAC
>JAJCZP010000010.1 GCA_029262315.1 Deltaproteobacteria bacterium
CAAGACCGACGGCGGCTTGACCAAGCTGAAGATCAGTTGGAGTCCGACCAAGGGCTACTACAAGATCGGCGCCCAGTCGTACGGCTCGTACCAGACCGCCGAATCCGACATGACCACGCGGGTGCACATCGGCCAGTCGCAGTTCGTGTGGCGCGGTATCTGGGACGAGCTGACCAAGGGCTTCAAGTTCGGCAAGCGCAGCGAGTTGCTCGAACCCGAGCTGTAAAACCCGCAAGCCTCAGGAGACCCGGTAGCGCGCGATACGGCGCCCTGCCGGGTCTCCGTTGCATACTACTGTCCCGCACACCTCCCGCGTCCTAGTCCGGCGCATACTCTGCGCATCGTGGTCCCGGGCATACACCGCGTGCCCTAGTCCGCCGCATACGGTTGCGCGAGGTCCCACGCGTGACCTCGCGCACCGTAGCCGCGTGCGTCGTAGAACCCCGTACGACCTCCGGTGCCGATGAGCATGCGTTCCGCACGACTGCTTCCTACTTTCGGCGGCGGAACGTCAGGCTGCGCTGACGCGTTGCGCCGCCACGCCAGCGAACCTGCGCCAAGGTGGAGCACGAGGGTCGTAAACAGTCGCGCAAGATTGCCTCAGAGTAAGTGCGAACGCCCTCTGCACTCGCAGCCCAGTGACACTACGCACGAATCCCCATTACGCCCCCCTCCGCCGCCCCCGCGAGTGCGATCATCTGCGCGAAGATACAGCGCTTTTTCCTTGACAGCTCGCAAGGCATCGAGGATAGACAGTAGTTGCCACCGAATCTGAACCGACGCTCGACTCACTTCAATCGATCCCTTTGCCTGGAGGGTACTAACGATGGCTAGATCTCTTTCCCCGCTTCCCGCCGTTTCTCCGACGCGTCTTCGCAAGAATCCGGAATTCTCCGCGATCCTCTCCGCCACGCTCGCGCTGCTCGTCTTTGCGGCGGGCCCCGCGCTGGCGCAGACGATCTCGGGCGTGAGCGTGACCAGCTCGGGCAGTAGCGGGAACAGCGGCAACGGTGACGGCTCGACGCGGTCGCAGGTCCAGCTCCTGGCGCTCAGCTCGACGATACTGAACGCCCGCTTCGCGTGGAACATCAGTGCCGACGTCGGCGCGGGCAGTACCCGCGATCAGAGTGGCGCGGCGCACAACAACGTCGACTTCACCGTCAACTCGCCCGGCTCGTACTTGGTGAACATCGCGACGCGGCAGACAGGCAACTGCCGGCGGCGCAGCGACATCGCCGGCTGCGACGGCGCCGCGAACCGGGGCAGCACCGCCGGCAGCCGCACCGGCCCGGGCTCCTTCGGCGGATCGCTCAGCCTGGGCGATCCCTGCGGCATCGGGAACGGCGGCGGCAGCACCTCCCAGAATTTCAACAACACGAACAACGCCACGATCACCGACACCAGCAACGGCGCCAACCGGAACCACGATCTCAACTTCACCTGGTCGGGTTCGGTGCGCAGTAACTCCTGCGAAGCCTCGGTCCGCCAGGGCGCGGGCAGTAGCGTCACCGGCTGCAGTGCCTGCGTCTACCCGGGCGATCCGAGCCGCACGCAGTCCAACGACGGCCACTTCGTCAACATCACGGTCACCCACTTCTGCGGCGACGGCGTCGTGAACGGCACCGGCGAGCAGTGCGACGCGGGCGGCGCCAACGGCAGCGGCACGTCGTGCTGTACGTCCACCTGCCAGTTCCGCGGCGCCGGCCAGCAGTGCCGCGCCTCGGCGGGCGTCTGTGATACCGCCGAGACCTGCACCGGCGGCGGTGGTAACTGCCCCGCCAACGGCTTCCTCTCGGGGAACACCTGCCGCGCGTCCGCAGGTGTTTGCGACCTGGCTGAAACCTGTCCAGGCAACAGCGCGAACTGCCCGGGCGATGCCAAGAGCGTCGCGCAATGCCGCGCCTCGGCCGGCGTCTGCGACGTCGCCGAGTCGTGTGACGGCGTTGGCAACAACTGCCCCGCCAATGGATTCCTGTCGGGCAACACCTGCCGCGCGTCTGCAGGAGTATGCGACTTAGCCGAAACCTGCCCAGGCAATAGCGCCAACTGCCCGGGCGATGCGAAGAGCGTCGCGCTCTGTCGTGGTTCGGCGGGCGTCTGCGATGTTGCCGAGTCGTGCGACGGCGTCGGCAACAACTGTCCTGCCGATGGCTTCCTCTCGGGGAACACCTGCCGCGCCTCAGCAGGGGCCTGCGATCTCGCCGAAACCTGCCCTGGCAATAGCGCCAGCTGCCCGGGCGATGCCAAGAGTGTCGCGCAGTGTCGCGCCTCGGCCGGCGTCTGCGATGTTGCCGAGTCGTGCGACGGCGTCGGCAACAACTGTCCTGCCGATGGCTTCCTCTCGGGGAACACCTGCCGCGCCTCAGCAGGGGCCTGCGATCTCGCCGAGACCTGCCCTGGCAATAGCGCCAGCTGCCCGGGCGATGCCAAGAGTGTCGCGCAGTGCCGCGGGGCCGCCGATGTCTGCGACGTAGCTGAAATCTGTGACGGCGTCGCCGACGATTGCCCCACTGATGCGTTTCTCTCCGCCGCCACCGAATGCCGTGCAACGGCCGGCGTCTGTGACGTCGCGGAAAACTGTACCGGCTCCGGCGCCGCCTGCCCGGCCGATGCCAAGAGCGTCGCGCTCTGCCGTGGCGTCGCCGACGTCTGCGATGTCGCCGAGTCGTGCGACGGCGTTGCCAACGACTGCCCCGTTGACGGCTTCGCGTCCGGCGCCACCCTGTGCCGCGCCTCCGCCGGCGTCTGCGATCCCCTCGAAAATTGTACCGGCTCCGGCGCGGCCTGCCCGGCTGATGCCAAGAGCGTCACCGAGTGCCGTGCGGTGGCCGACGTCTGTGACGTCGCCGAGTCGTGCGACGGCGTCGGCAACGACTGCCCCGCTGACGGCTTCGCCTCCGGCGCGACCCTGTGCCGCGCCTCCGCCGGCGTCTGCGATGTTCTCGAAAACTGTTCCGGCTCCGGCGCCGCATGCCCGGCTGATGCCAAGAGCGTCGCCGAATGTCGCGCGGTGGCCGACGTCTGCGATGTCGCCGAGTCGTGCGACGGCGTCGGCAACGACTGCCCCGCTGACGGCTTCGCGTCCGGTTCGACTCTGTGCCGGGCCTCGGCCGGCGTCTGCGATCCGCTC
>JAJCZP010000011.1 GCA_029262315.1 Deltaproteobacteria bacterium
AAAATATTCGTCGCAGGTGAAGCTCGCCGACGACGGACTGACGCTCATGAACTTCGTCGCCGGGCGTCCCTTCCCGACCATCGACACGAACGATCCGCTCGTCGCCGCCAAGATCATGCAGAACTACAGCTTCTCGATCTCGTTCGACGACTTCCAGATCAACGACTTCGACGCCGATACGGGCCCGATCTCGCTCGATCGTCCGCTCCAGGTCGAACGCCACTTTCTGATCGACGATTTCATGCGCCTCTACTACGTGGGTCGCCTCTACGTGGACCCGAAGCCGGTGCTGCCGAACGACGAAGGCTTTCACTTCAAAGAGACCTTGAAGCCGCTGATCGAGCCGTTCGATTTGAAGGGTGTCGGCTTCACCTACTACCGCTACCTCGACCCCGCGCGCCAGGACGACAGCTGGCTCTACTTGCCGTCGCTCCGCCGCGTCCGCCGGCTCTCGACGGCACAACGGTCGGACGCCCTCTTCGGCCAGGACACCGATCAGGACAGCTACGGCGGCTACGCCGGCGCGATCGCTTGGATGGATTGGAAATTTCTCGGCGAGAAGGAAGTGCTGGCCTCGCTCCACGCCAAGGACTTTCCGGTGAAGTGGGCCGAGGGCGCCGCCGACTGGGCTTTCGATAGCCAGTGGGAGAAGACCGAAGTCTACGTCGTCGAGGGCGTCTCGAAGCTGCCCCAGTACGCCTTCTCGAAACGCGTACTCTACGTCGACCAGAACACCTACACGATCCCCTACAGCGATATGTACGACCGCGCCGGCGCGCTCTGGAAGATCTGGATCAACAACTTCAAGTTCGCCAAAGAGGCATTCCCCGGCTCCGCCGTCACGTACGACGAAGAGACGCCGTTTCTCTCGGGAATCGTCATGGTCGACATGCAGCTCGATCACGCGACCAAGTCGTCGACCCCGAGCCACCGCTTCCCCGGCGAGCCCGGCTGGTACTGGAGCATGGGCGACGATGGCGCTGTGTCGGAAGACGTCTTCACCATCGCTCAGTTGATCGAAGGCGGCCACTGAGTCAGCGGTAGTCGCGTCCATGCCGCGGGCGACCGGCCCGTGGCATGGACGAGTTCACGGAAGCCGTGGCACGATGGCGGGATGCGCCTTTGGCCGGCTCTCGCCGTCATCGGATTCGTGGCCCTCTGGTGGGTAGCGACCGGTCCCGCGGCCCATCACACCATCCCCCCTCCCTACGTCATGACGGCGCCGCCCGCAGCGGTGCTGGCAGTGCGCCCGGCACGGGACGACATCGCCTACACGGTCACGCGCACGGCGTTCGATCTCCCCGGCTACGACGACGTCGTCCTGCAAGAGGACCGCGGACGCGCCTTCGCGACCGGGGTGGACGGCGTGATGTGGCGGATCGATTTCACGACCGGCATGGCGTCGCGGTTGCTCGACGTCCCGCTCATGCCGGCCGGGCTACGCGCCGTGCCCAACGATGCCGACCGCTTGCTCTTCTGCGCCGCCCGTTACGGCGGCGGCGAGGATAATCCAGCGCAAGTCCCCGGGGTCTACGAGCTCAACGTCGAGACACCGGCAGCGGACGAGATCGCCATCCGAGTCCCCTACCCCCCAGCGCCGGCAGCGCCGCCACCGGAGAACGAGGGGACGATCCTCACGGGGGCTGCGCTCCACGAGGTACCGATCGCCGCACTCACCGACGACAACAGTCGACCGATCGCGTTCTGCAACGACCTCGACGTGAGTGCCGACGGTCGCCGGATCTACTTCAGCGAGCCATTCGCCTACCCGGGCGCGTCGATGGGTCCCGGTGCCGTGCCCGAAGCGATCACCCTCGGCACCAACGGCCGCCTGTGGCGTATTGACCGCGCACGCGGCACGATCGCGCTCGTCGCACAGGGCTACACCTTTCTCGACGGCGTCCTGCTGGAAGACGATGCGGACGGAAACGAACTGTCCGTGCTGATTACCGAAACGCCGAAGTTTCGGATCCTTCGCCTTTGGCTCAGCGGTCCGCGCGCGGGCGAAGACGAGATCATCTGGGAGAGCCTCCCCGGCATGCCCGACGGGCTGGACCGCGATGCCGCCGGTCGGATCTGGGTGGGCCTCTATGGAGAGCGCACGGCAGCACTCACCTGGGTGCACGCGCATCCGTGGATCAAGCCGCTGCTGCTCCGCCTGCCACTCGCGTTGCTGCCCGTTCCCCACGCAACGGGCATTCTCGTTCTTGACCCGACGGCGACCACGCCGCTGTACCACGTCATGCACGACGGCAGTCGGGTGCGCGAGATCTCGGTTGCCGTGCCGGGCGTCGATCGCGTGTATCTGCCGAGCTTCGCTCGCAACAACCGTGGGCTCGTCACCATGCCCTATCCCGACGCACTCGGGGCCGCGCACACCGCAGCAGAACGCCGCTGAACTCCCTCCACACGCGATATCTGCCTCCTTCTTGGGCACCTGCACAAATATGGACGTGACAACGTAGTGCACACTATTCCGTATACGAATCCTTTCTCATCATTCGCATTGACTCTGATGTTGCCCCGGCAGTATACGGATCGCGGTCATGGGGGACCGACGTTCGGGCGTTCCGGAACGCCTTTTCTAGAGCGGCGTCTCTTCGTGGCTATCCTCCTTCGGGGTGGGGGGACACGCTGCCCGGAACGGCACCCGGGCCGCGTGTTCCCATCCCGAGTCATCCGCTCCACTCTGGCGCAGGTGGCGGCGCGACCGGAAGGTCCTCGTGCATCGACGCAGGGAGAGACGCATCTGCGCAGTCCCCGCCTCCATGGTTCCGCATCCTCCATGGCACATAGCTTGCTCCCTGGATCTGCGACCATAGCCGCGCGGCCCGCGACCCCCTCTCCGGCCCTCGCCAACGATATCCGTCGAACCTGCACCGGCCAGGCTCGTCTTCGGAGAGGCCCCTCGATCTCGTGCGATTCTTCCGCAAGCCACCCCAGCGATTCAGCCGCATCCCACCCCACCACGCGATGGCGGCCCGCGTTGTCGTACCGAATGGCGCGAAACTAGCGGCGCTCCTGCTGCTTGCACTGCCGGCCATGGCGACGGCAGCCGAACGCGCGTGCGGCCCTGATCCGCTGGTCAATGTCGAGACCGTCCTCTGTGCGCCACCGAGCGGTCCGTGCGACAGCGCGCAGGTCGTCGTCAGCACCGGCATCGAGATCGAGAGTTCGTTCTGCCTCTTCGATCTCGGCGATCGCGCACTCGTCATCGATCGCACCATCGAGGCGAAGGGCAGCCTGATCTTCGATCGCTGCGCGACGCTGATGATCACCCCGACCGGTAAGGTCAAAGCGCGCGGCGATTTCCGCGAGCCGCAGGATGACATCGACCGAGGCGGCGCCATCCGATTCAGATGTACAGACGCGATCACTCATCTCGGCTTGCTCGATGTCTCCGGCGATTCCGCCGGCTCGGTGGAGATGGAGACCGACGGCGACATCGTGCTCACGGCGGGGTCGCTGATCCGGGGCGACGGACTCTCGGCCGGCCTCGACGACGGCGAGCGCATCGGCGACGGGGGCTCTTTCGACGCACACTCCACCGACGGTGCGATCGAGATCCGTGGTGAGGCCAGTCTCCGCGGACAGGCCGACGGCAGCGGCGGCAGCGTCAACTTCGAGACAGTGCGCGCATGGACGTTCGATGGGAGCATCGACGTCAGTGGTGGTAGCGGTGGCGGCGGCGACTGTATCGCCACGGTGGGAACCAGCGCGACGCTGCGTGGCTCCATCAACGCCAGCAGTCGTGTCGGCGGCGATTTCGGTGGGTTCATCGATATTCAGGCCGGCGATCGCGGCCCGGGCTCGATCACCGCGGACGACGCGCTGTTCGATCTGCGTGGCAGCTCCGCTGACGAATCTGGCGGCAGCGGTGGAGAGTTCCAGCTCCTGGCCCCGGGCACGATCCGACTCGGACCACGCACCGTGGTCCGCGCCGACGCCGGGACGCAGCTCGACGGCGATGGAGGAAGCGTCTTGATCGAGACCGGTTTCTTGGATGACGAGATCGAGGCTGACGAGGGCGACATCATTCTGGAAGGACTCATCTCGACGCGAGGCGGAAGCAGCCCGGGCTCATCGGGGGCGTTCGATATCGCGTTCTTTGCGGGACGCAATCTCGTGCTCGCGGGCCCGATCGTTTCGACCGGATCGGGCTTCGGCGGCACGATACTCGCTGAGGCCGGCGGCGCGATGACGATCAGCGCCCCCCTCAGCGCAACGGCGTCCGATGCCGAGGGGTTTGGCGGGGAGATACAGTTGCTGGGGAGCCAAAGTGCGAATGCGACCTTGACGATTGCCGCCACGATCGACGGCTCCGGCGGTCGCGAGGGCGATGCGGAATCTATCGAGATCAGTAGCTGCGCTATCGACATCCGGCCCGACGTCCTGATCGACGGTCGCGGTGGAATCGACGCCGACGGCCGTGTCGGAGGAAGCGAGATGACCCTCGCCTGGCGGCATCGCCTGGAGATCGGCGATGACGCGCGCTTACTCGCGGGGCCAGGCGGCGCGATCACCCTCACCCATTCGCCAGGCGTCGTCCCTACGCTCGGCACTGCTGTCGAGTTCGACCCCGCACCCGTCGACAACCCGGATCCCAACATTGTCCTCCTCGAATGCCCGAATCCCCAATGCGGCAACGGCGTGATCGAGCCGGGCGAGAGCTGCGACGACGGCAACCTCGACAGCAACGACGACTGCTCGCCGCTGTGTGAGATTCAATGCCCGCCACAACCCGCCCCGGCGTGCCACGAACTCGTCCCGGGCGGTAGCGGACGACTGCTCATCCGCGACGAGAGCCGGAACAGCCGGGACCTTCTGACGTGGAAATGGACCCGCGGCGAAGCCACGACGCTCGCGGCGCTCGGCGACCCGATCGCGCGCGATGGGTACCGCCTCTGCCTCTACGATGCCTCGACCGACCCCGGGCTCTTGTTACTGTCGGCCACCGCGCCCGCGGGCGGCGTGTGCGGCCGCGGCGCGTGCTGGCGCGCGAACCGCGACACCGGCTTCCGCTACCGCAACGGGGCGCGGACGCCCGACGGCATCGATCGGCTCGACCTGCGAGCGGGCAAAGACCGACAAGCCAAGATGCGCGCCACGGGCAAGGGACCGCTTCTCGTCCTCCCGCCATTGCCACTGCCCCTGCCGGCGCGAGTGCAGTTGCACGGTCGCGGCGGCGAGTGCTGGGAGACGGCGTTCGACGCCGCGGGCACGCAACACAACGACACCCGGCGCTTCAAAGCACGCGCGCTCTTGCCCACACCAAGGCCGACACCGACCAGTGCAACACCGACGCCAACCCGGACGCCGACCGCGACGCGCACGGCCACGCCCCTCGCCACACCGGACGTGTCGACCCTGGCGCGGCTCGAAATGCTTCCCAAGGACGTCATGCGTGAAATGGGGAAGATGATCCGATTCACGACGATTGGTCATCTCGCCGACGGTGCGCTCGTCAACCTGACCCAGGGCGTCGAGTACCGGTCGAGCGACCCAAGCGTCGGCGTGGTAACGCACCCGGCGGGTGATCGCTCGCGTGTCGACACCGCGGCCGCGGGGACCAGCGTCATCTCCGCGCATCATGCCGCCACGGGCGTGAGCACGACAGACAGTGGCGACGATGTCACCCTGGTCGTCTTCGGCCCACTCGAGCGCATCGCGCTGGCGCCAACTTCGAGCGCGCTCGCAGCCGGCGAAACGCTCTCCTTGACGGCGACCGGCCACTATCTCGGCGGGGGCACCCTCGACCTCACCCATCGGGTGAACTATCGCTCGAGCACCCCATCGGTCGTGGCCGCCCCGAACACGGCGGGCACGAAGCAGGTCGTCACGGCGATCGCGCCGGGGACAGCAACCATTTCGGCTGCCGACCCACTCACGGGCGTCGACTCGAGCACGGGTGGCGGGAATGCCACCGTCGAGGTCGCGACCCTCGAGCGCATCGAGGTGACCCCGGCAAACGCGTCCGTCGAAGCCCTCCGCTGGATCGGGTTCGCCGCCATCGGACACTTCTCGGACGGGAGCACCCGCAACCTGACGGCGCCGTCCGACTTCGTGGTCAGCGACCCGGAGAAAGTGACCGTCGACGCCAATCGGGTGTTCGGCCTCGAGCCAGGCACGCTCACGATCGCGGCACACCATCTGCCAAGCGGAATCACGTCGACCGACTCGGGAGACGACGCAACGCTCGAGGTCCTCCCGATCGCTGCGCTGATCCTCTCTCCCGCCGAGTTCTCATTGGCGGTCGACCGCGGAGTCTTCATCACGATCGACGCGCATTTCGCGGATGGTTCCACCCGCCGTCTCGACCCGAGACAGGTCGCCCTGACATCGAGCGACCCGGACGTCGCCACCGTCTACGCCGGAACCTTCCGCGGCAGCGCCCGTGCGATCTCCCCGGGAACCACGATCATCTCGGCGACCGCCGGCGGCGTCACCGCGGTCGACACCGGCGGTGCCCTGACCCTGACGGTGACGCCATGAGACCAATCAGCATCAGCCGGCGATTCGCCCTGGGTGCCCTGGCGGTGCTCTTCTTGTACACGCCGGCTGCCGCCGAGATGACGCGCGACCAGCAGCGCTGCCTGAACGGCACCGGCATGCTCGCCGTACGCGTCCTCCGGACGCAGAACGCGTGGAACCTCGCCTGTCTGCGGACACCAGCCACGAGTGCGGGCACGGCCTGCATGCCCGGCGACGCCAAAGGACGCGTCGCGCGACGCGTGCAGGCGCTGCAGACCAAGGAGGCCGTCTTGTGCGCCGCGGCCCGCCGTCCGAGTTTCGCGCATCCAGACGCCGCGTCCCTCGTCGCCGCAAGTCTTGCCGCCCCTCTGGATCTCGCCGCCGGCCTCTTCGGCACCACCCCCGACGACGCCATCGCCAACCGCGGCGAGACGCCGCGGGCCCACCGCTGCCAAGCAACGGTCCTGGCGCGCACCAATCGCGTGTTGGAGACGCTCTGGCGGACGACACTCCAAACTACGAAGGACGTCCTCCGCGGCAAAGCACGGCTCGCCCCCTCGACCCGGGCCGCGGTCGCCTCCGCCGACGAACTCGGGGCCGAAATTCTGCGGGCGCTCGATCTCGACGCGGCACGACGGATCGAACGCGCCCTCACCCGCGTCACCACGTCGACGCGACGGTCGTGCACCGACACCGAGCGCCCGCTCGATGTCCTGTTTCCGGGGGAGTGCGCCGACTCGGCAAGTACGGACGCCCTTGCCGACTGCGCCGC
>JAJCZP010000012.1 GCA_029262315.1 Deltaproteobacteria bacterium
GTCGACGGTCTCGCGCCGCTCGGGTGCGTGCGGACCAGCAACCTCGAGCATCAGCGCAGTCAGGCCCATACCCGTAAAGTAGGCCCGGCAGCCAACGCGCGTCAACGAGTATTCGCATAGCAGGCTGGGAACGACCGGGGCCACGGTTGGAGTAGGCGTCGGACCGTCGGCTTTCAGCCCTCGGCGCCCTCTGCCGGAACCTGAAACCGCGCGGCGTAGGGCGCGAAGCGCTTCCGAACTTCCACGACATCGAGCCCAAAGGGAGACAGGTCGATCTTCGGACGCCGCTCCTCGCGCGGATTTGCGGCCACCCAGCGTTCCATGGCGGCCCGTGTCTCGTTCGAGAGATCGATGCCGACGGCGGCGTAGATGCGTTCGACGGCGGCAACTGGGTTCGCGACGAATCGGTCGAAGTGGACATCGATCCATCGTCTAGTCACTGCCGCGTCGCGAAAGGCGAGCGTACGCTCCACGTAGTCCGTCAAGAGACGGAGCATGCTGGCTCCGACCTCGTGCGCCTCGACCCGCGCGCTACGCATCCCGCGCAGAAACATCGACAGCCGGCAGTTGGAGGCCAGCACCGCGACCGGGTCGCGGTGAAACTGCACGTAGTGGGCATCGGGAAGCGCCGTGTGGAGCGCGTTCAGATGCAACAGGTGCGGAGAATTCTTGAGCACCCACCGCCGACCAGGAGTCTTCGCCTGTAGAATCTGGAGCTGCAGACGGTAGTACGCGTAGGCGTCTGTCATCCCTGCATCGTCCACCGACCAAGAATAGAAGCTCGGTACCTGCATGCTGTAGATCTGGTGCGCGCCTCGGAAGGCGTTGCTGATGAGCCAGTGGCACTCGTCCGGCTCGTCGACACCCGTGAGGTGCATGGCACGAAGCTTCTCGGGCAGCGCGTCGACGGCGGCGCGGGCCTGCACGACGCGCGGGTCATCGGCGTTATCTCCCGGAAGCGGGGGTGGCACCGGACGCTTCGCCATCCACGTGAGCAGCGCACGGTTGCTGCGGTCGCGATCAAGGAGCCAGCCGGCGGCCGTTTGCCCAGTGCGCGGCAGGGTAGCGAGCACGATGGGCTCGTCGAGAGGCAACGCGCGGACCTCCGGATGACGACCAACCCATTCGTGGATTTCGAGCCGATTGCGGAGCTGCGCCAGCATCTCGGCGCGGAGTATCGAGACCCCTCGGTTGTCCAGCCTCGCTTCCCCGCGCGCGGCTTCGATCAAGCGCACGAGCCCTTCACGCCACGGGCCCGCCCCGAGCTCGTGGAGACTAGTGCTCGCGCGCGCGGCGGCAATCAGCGCGTCAGGATCGAGTGCGGCGTTCGCGTCCACGGGATGCCTCGTCTCTCTGGCGGCGCTGCCGGCAAGCGAGAAAGTGGATCTCGCGTTCGGGTAGATGCTCGAGCACATAGCGACAGTTGCTCGGGAGCATTCTCCTTCATTGGGACCTCCTCGGGGCTGATATGGCGCATCGGCGCGTGATCAACAACCCGCGATGACTCACCCGACAGGCCCGGGCACGAACATTCTCGGTGGCTCCTCTCGTTCCAACGCATTGACCCCGCTGCCGCTCGAACGGTAGGACCCTACCGGACGACTCGCACACTCGAACCGGAGGTCCGCATGTCAAAGCCAGCATCCGATATCCCACGCTCACTGATCGAACAGACGATCGCCGCCACGCGTGTCGCAACCGATCGGGGCGATTGGGACACGTTCGTCGACTGCTTCGCCGACGACGGTCGTTTCATGAACTCGGCGCTGTCCACACCCGTGGAAGGAAAAGAAGCGATCCGCGCGCATGCGAAGACCTGGCCCCGCGTGGTCAACATCGAGGAATGGCGCACGATCGATGGCGGACGTTTCGCGATCGGATGGAACGAACGGCACTACGACTCGCCGGCTGACGACATCTACCGTGGCATGTCGACGTTCACCTTCGATGCAGAGGGTCGGATCGTCGACTACGAGGGCATCTTCGATCTCGCGAAAGTCGTGGCGGCATACGGGCGCGTAGCGAGCAAGGGCTGACCGGTCGTACGACGGGAGGACGAAGCCGTCAGTTCCGGAGCTTCGCCTCAATGGCGACGATGCGCTCCCGGACGTCGAGCGCCATCGTGAGCCGTTCGTCCAGTCGGGCCATGTTCGCGGTCATCTGCGCCCGCAGGCCGCCGATCTCGGCCTTCACCTCGCCCCTCAGACCAGTGATCTCGGCCTTTACCTCGCCCCTCAAACCACTGATCTCGGCCTTCACCTCGCCACGGAGACCGTTGACCTCACCATGGAGACCATTGATCTCTCCCCTGAGCGCACCGATCTCACCCTTGACCGACTCGAGCTGCGGGGCAATGAGGTCTTGCATTGCGTCTTTGACCGCCTGATAGACGTTGCTGGCCATAACCATTGAATAGCAGGCTCGCTACCACCCAAACAACGCTCCGAGTACCCAGATGAACTGCCCCAACTGCCAGCACGAGAATCCCGACGACGCCAGCTTCTGCGGTGAATGTGGCGCTGGACTCGCGAAAGAGATCACGTGCGCGAGCTGTGGCCGGTCCAGCCCAGGCGAACAGAAGTTCTGTCATGGATGCGGCGCGCGCCTCGGAGAAGCCGCAACACTCCCCGAACGTGAACCTCGCGCCTACACGCCCAAGCACCTCGCGGACAAGATCTTGCAGTCGAAGTCGGCGCTCGAGGGCGAACGGAAACAGGTCACCGTCCTCTTCGCCGACGTACAGGGCTCGACGGCGCTCGCCGAGCAGGTCGACCCCGAGGATTGGCACACGATCCTAAACCGCTTCTTCGCGATCCTGACCGAAGGCGTGCATCGCTTCGAGGGCACCGTGAACCAATACACCGGGGACGGCATCATGGCGCTCTTCGGTGCGCCGATCGCCCATGAGGATCACGCGCAGCGCGCCTGCTATGGCGCGCTGCACCTGCGGGACAACCTCCGCCGGTACGCCGACGAGGTCCGCCTTACACACGGGCTGACGTTTTCGACGCGGATCGGCCTCAACAGCGGCGAGGTCGTCGTCGGCAGCATCGGCGACGATCTCCGTATGGACTACACGGCCCAGGGCAGCGTCGTGCACCTCGCGCAACGGATGGAACAGCTCGCCGAGTCCGGCCGCATCTACCTGACGCAGCACACGGCCAACCGCGTTCCGGGCTACTTTGCGCTGCGCGACCTCGGAGCGACACCAGTCAAGGGCGCGCGGGTGCCCATCGGTGTCTACGAGCTGGAAACGACCGGGGAGCACCAGAGTCGCTTCGATGTGTCACGGGCGCGTGGGCTGACGAAGTTCGTCGGGCGCGAGCGCGAGATGGCGCAGCTAGATGCAGCGTTCGAACGCGCACGCGCGGGCAAACTGCAACTCGTAGGCGTCGTGGCCGAAGCTGGAACCGGCAAGAGCCGGCTGCTCCACGAATTCGCCGAGCACTGTCGCTCGCGTACCACTCGAGTCTATATAGGGAACTGCCGGTCGCACGGCAGGACGACGCCACTGGCGTTCCAATTGAGCGGCATGCGAAGCTACCTTGGCGTCCTCGAGCAGGACAGCGCCGAAACAGCACGCGCAAAGATCTCAGCACGAATGTCGGAATGGGGCCTCGACGCCGACTTGCCCTTCCTCTTCGAGTTCCTGGGCATTGCACTGCCAGGTGCGCCGGACCTTGGACTCAACGCCGAATCACGACAGCGCGCGTTTCTGGAACTCGTCAGTCACATCAACGAGCGCAACTTCGATGGGGATGAAGTCGAAGTCGGTCTGATGGAAGACATGCACTGGATCGACCCCGCGAGCGAGGCCATCTACCTCGGCACGACCCGCCTGGACATGAACCTGCCCGTCATCAATGTCCTGACCTTCCGGCCGGAGTACCGACCGCCACAAGCCGGGTGGCCAAACTACGAAGAACTCCGCCTACGACCCTTGACGGAGGAGAGTACCGCCGAACTCCTGACGAGCCTGCTCGGCCCCAACGCAAGCGGTTGCGGACTAGAAACCCTCGTGGGGGCACGCGCCGCGGGCAATCCGTTCTTCGTCGAGGAAATCGTGCAGTCGCTTGCGGAATCGGGCTGCCTGGAAGGCACGCGCGGTGCCTACCGTGTAACGCGAGAGGTCGACGCGATCGACGTTCCAGACTCCGTCCACGCAGTCCTCTCCGCACGCATCGACCGGCTGGCCGAGCGCGCAAAGTCCGTGCTGCAGGTCGCCTCCGTCATCGGCCTCGAATTTCCTTCCCCGCTGGTCGAGGCTGCCGCCGGGATCGACCCGAGCGAGCTGGATGCCGTACTTCACGAGCTGGCGCTGGCCGAATTCGTCTTCCAGACGAGCGCGTATCCTGAGATCGAGTACGCCTTCAAGCATCCCCTCACGCAACAGGTGGCGTACGAGACGCAGCTCCGCGATAGACGGCGACGCACGCACGGCGACGTGGCTCGCCTACTCGAGCATCGCTACGCCGACCGACTCGGGGAGAAGGCCGCGCTGATCGCGCGACACTGGGAGCAAGGCGGCGACGGCTCCATCGCTGCGCGCTGGCAGGCTCGGGCGAGCGAGTGGGTTGGGCGGAGCGATATCGTCCAGAGCGTCCAACATATGCAGCGGGTGCTCGAGCTCACGGAGGACGCCGAGCCATCGAACGAACGGGACGCACTCAGACTCGAGGCATGCCAGCGCATTCTCAGCGTCGGGGGGTGGAGCATCGGCCTCACCCGGAACGCAATGGACGCCATCCTCAGCGAAGGCCTGGCGCTCGCCGCCGGCGACGTCAACTGCACCGTCGACCTCCACGTCGGCCATAGCATCGCCATGGGATTCGCGGGCGACATCCGGGCGTACTACGATGGGGCACGCAAGGCAGCCGCACTGATCAACGACTCGGTAGGCGACGGCTCGGTCGCCACCGTACTCGTCGCCTCTGGCTACAGCTCGTTCTGTCTCGGACGCCTCACCAACGCCCACGAGTTCGGACAGCACGCGCAGCAGCTAGCGAAAGGCGACGCCAGTATCGGCGCCGAGAACATCGGCCTCAGCGCCTGGGGTTGGAGCCTCTGGATGCAGGCACGGGCCTCCGCGGCGCTTGGTCGCCTCGATGAGGCACGCACAATGCATCGTGAGGCGCTCGAACTCGCGCGCAAGTACGAGATGCGCCAGCCACTCATCTGGACGCTCTCCCTCACGGCCGAGATCGCCGACTGGTCGGGGCACCTCGCGCCGAGCCGGGAGGCAGACGAGGCACGACAGTTCGCCGTCGAAGCGGTCCAAATCGCCGAACAGCACGGCGGCAACTTCATGCGTGTCTTCACGAAGATGTCGCTAGGCGTCCACCTGCTCCACGAAGATTGGGCCGAGGCTGTGAACGCGTTGGAGGAAGCGCTTGAGGCGGCACATGCGCAGCACAACGGCCTGGAGCGCGAGGCCGCGATGCTCGCGTATCTGGCACGCGCGTACCTTGGCGAGAGAGATGCGCCACGGGCACGGGCGACAGCCGAGCAGGCGATCGCGTGCGCAGAGCGGCAGGAAGCACGCTTCTTCGAGTGCCAGGGCCAACTCGTGCTGGCACAAGCTCTGCGAGCCGATGCTGGCAGCGGCGCGGCGAAGGAGATCGAGGCCTGCCTCGCGCGTGCGCTCGCGCTGGTCGAGGAAACAGGAGGACGCGCGCTCGAGCCGCAGATCATTGAAGAGCGCGGACGCCTCGTGACGCTACAGGGCGACGACGGTGCGGAAACTCTGCGACGCGCCCACGCCCTCTACATCGAGATTGGCGCAACGGGTCACGCAGAGCGGCTGGCAAGGGAATTGAGGTCGTAGCGACAATGAAGAGCTCCGGCAGCTGCGTTCCCTCGACGTAAAAGACCGTTGGACCGAGCGCGTGGAGCAACTCGAGCGTTTCGCACTGGAACCGCAGCGTACCCCGCGGCGGGCCGGTTTTGGCATCGCCATCGTGCGCATTTCGGGGGCTGAGCGGAGTGGGCGCGTCCGCTATGCTGGATGCCGATGATCGGTGGCCTGCTCTGCTTGCTTCTCGTCGCCTACGTGATGCGCGGCCCCAAGTGGTGGCGCAGCGACAGGCAAGCGCTCGCGCTGACCCTCGCCAGCGGGGAGGCGGCGGGGATCATCAGCGGATCGCAGCGCGAGCAGTTGCTCGCCCACGCGGCCGAGCAGTCTTCGGGGCGCCGTCTCGGGGCCACGTGGCTGGCGATCGTAGCTGGACTGTTCGTCGCCGCGGGCGTGTCGCTCCTCATCGCTCGTAACTGGGAGATGTTCGGACCACTCGTTCGGGTCGCGGTATTTCTGGCGGCCCTACTCGCCGTTGGAGAGGCGGCCATCCGTTGCTCCGGGCGCACAGCGGCCGTGGCGCTGCCCCTCGAGCTGCTGTGGCTCCTCCTCCCGCTGCTCGGGATCGGACTCTATGGTCAGACCTTTCAGCTTTCGGGGGACACGATTCTCCCCTTGCTTGCCTGGCTCCTGCTCACTGCCCCGCTCGCGTGGCTGAGCGCCCGTCCGGTAGCGGCGACGCTACACACATTGGCAATGGTGCTGGTCCTGTTTGCAGGCAATTTCGTAGTTGACGCGATGGTGGGATCGGTCGCCGGGGCGCCGAGCGTGGGAAACACCATGGCGCTCGTCGGGAACGCACCGACCGTGACGGCATGGGGACTCTCCGCGCTACTGCTTGGCGCGATGGTCGTGCAGAGCCTGCGTCTGCTGCCCGAGGGGCATCGCCATCACTTCTTCGGCGTGTGCGCGCTCTGGCTCTTCACCGTCTTGGCAGTATGCAACCCGCTACGGCTCGAGAACCCGGCGTGGCTGGCACTCGCCGCCGCCGCCCTGATCGTCCTCTGCCTTGCACTGCACCTCGCGCTCGATACGTCGATGGTGGAGCGCCGATCGAGCGCAAGCGCATGGATCGGTGGAGTCTACGCCATGACCTTCCTCTGGCATGTACCTTCTGCGTCGAACGGTGATGTCACCGTAGGAGGGATTGCGGTGACTATCGTCGCGGGGTTGGTCGCGGTCGTGGTCGTCTTATCGGTGCCTCTCGCGCGACTCAGCCCGAGTACGGGCTGGGCCAGGCTTGCGAAACTCGTCCTGCTCGTGCCGCTCGCGAGTGCGGCAGTGCTAGTCTCCGGGCGCATCGAGCTGTGGTGGGCCATCGCCGTGTTAATGAATGCCCTGCTGCTGGCCGTCGGCGTCGGTCTCATGTGGCATGGATCGCTCCTGCGCGAGGTCGCACAGATCAACGCCGGAGTCGTCATCGTAGTCGCCCTTCTCGTGACACGGTTTCTCGACCTCTTCGGCAGCATGCTGCGAAGCGGCATCGGCTTCATCGCAGCCGGGATCGCCCTCGCCGCGCTCGCGTGGGCGCTCGAACGAACGCGGCGGCGCCTCATCCACGTTCCAGCGGAGGCGTCGCAATGACGGGCTGGCTCCGCCTGGCGCTCGCGACACAGCTCCTCTTCTTCACGGGGTGGGGCGGGCAGCTCCTCACATCGCACCACGGCGCCGATAGCGTGTGGTTGGAGACCGAGCCGGTCGACCCGCGCGACTTCCTGAGCGGGCACTACGTGGCATTGCGTTTCCCGATCGGCCGGCCGGCCGGCGACGGATGCGCCGTACGTGCCGCGGCCCCGCGAGAAGCCGTCTATGTCCAGCTCGTCCCGAGCGGCAGAACCGTGGCGAGCGGCGAGGGGCTGGTGGAGATCTGGGAGGCAGGCATGTGCCGGACCGATCCCCCACCCGCGACGACCAGCGACCGGTGGATCGTCGGCACGACCGAACGATCGACCGTCCGCACGCACTCCTACGGCATCGAACGATTCTACGTCTCCGAGACAAGTCCGCTCCGAATCGCACAGAGCGGCGAGGTGATCGCCAAGGTCGCCCTCAATGCAGCTTACCGCCCGCGGATTCTGGATCTCGTCCCGCGTCTGCCGCCGACGGCGACAGCGCGATAGGCTGGGACAGCCTGCAAGACATTTGTGGCGAGGCTCGCAGGCCGCGCAGAGCCGGCTAGCGAGACCCTACCCGGGCAGGCGCCATCACGACCGGCGGCAGCGCGTTGACCCCTCGCTTACTCGAACGATAGGACCCTACCGAGCACGCCGCTCGGCCCACAATGACCTGCCTCCGCTGCCAGCACGAGAACGACGCCAGCGCTCGCTTCTGCGAGGAGTGCGGGGCTACTCTCGGTGCGCGCACGTGCTTGAGCTGCAGCGCTGAGATCAAGCCATCCGCCAAGTTTTGTCCAAGCTGCGGCACACCGGCGGCACCAGCGGCCACCGCTGCGCCCACGCGCGACCCGCGCTCCTATACGCCGAAGCATCTCGCCGACAAGATCCTCCGGTCGAAGTCTGCGCTCGAAGGCGAGCGCAAGCAGGTCACCGTCCTCTTCGCCGATGTGAAGGGCTCCATGGAGCTGGCCGAGCAGCTCGATCCCGAGCAATGGCACGCCATCTTGGAACGCTTCTTCGAGATCCTGACCGAGGGCGTACACCGCTTCGAGGGGACGGTGAACCAGTACACCGGGGACGGCATCATGGCGCTCTTCGGTGCGCCGATCGCGCATGAAGATCACGCCCAGCGGGCCTGCTACACCGCGGTACATGTGCGCGACACGCTCAAAGCCTACGCCGACACCTTGCGCATGGAGCGCGGGCTCGACTTCTCGACCCGCATCGGGATCAACTCGGGCGAGGTCGTCGTCGGTCGCATCGGGGACGATTTGCGCATGGACTACACCGCGCAGGGACACACCGTCGGACTCGCATCACGCATCGAAGGGATCACGGCGGCGAACACGGCGTCACTCAGCGCCGCCACCGCACGCCTCGTCACGGGGTACTTCACCCTGCGCGATCTCGGCGAAACACGCTTCAAGGGAGTGCGCGACCCGGTCGCCGTCTATGCACTGCAGGACGTGGGCGCGGTCCGTACGCGCTTCGACGCCTCGCGGGCGCGTGGACTCAGCCGCTTCGTCGGACGCAACGACGATCTGCAAACGCTGGAAACGGCGCTGGCGCACGCCAGCGAAGGGCGAGGGCAGGTCGTTGGCATCGTGGCGGAGGCGGGAACCGGGAAGAGCCGGCTCTGCTTCGAGTTTCTCGAGCAGTGCCGCGCGCGCGGTCATCGCGTCATTGAGGGGCACGCTGTTGCGCATGGCAAACACATTCCATTATTGCCAGTGCTTCAGATCGTGCGAGCCTATTTCGGCTTCGCGGAAGGCGAGGACGATCGGACGGTGCGCGAGAAGGTCGCGGGCAAGCTCCTGCTGCTCGATCGCACCTTTGAAGAGACACTCCCAGTCATGTTCGAGTTCCTGGGTGTCGCCGACGCCGTACATCAGACGTCGACCAACGACCCAGACGCGAAGCAGCGCCAGCTCTTCGCAGTGCTGCACGAGCTGCAAGAAGCCGACACGCGGGAGCAGACCGACATCACGCTCGTCGAGGACCTGCATTGGCTCGACGGCGCGAGCGAGGCCTGGATACGGGAGCTCGTCCGTTCGGTGCTGGGACGACACCAGCTGCTGCTGGTAAACTTCCGACCCGAGTTCCACGCCGAATGGACGGGGATGTCGCACTATCAGCAGATCGCGCTGCAACCGCTTGGCCGCGATGCCGTACGCGAGCTGCTCGAGGATCTGCTCGGGAACGACCCGACGCTCGCCGGTCTCGCCGAGACCATCCACGCCCGTACCGCCGGCAATCCGTTCTTCACCGAAGAGGTGCTGCAGTCGCTGATCGAGTCGGGCAACCTCGAGGGCACGCGCGGCCACTACCGGCTGGCGACCCCAGTCGAACAACTCGAGGTCCCGGCGACGGTACAACCGCTGCTGGCGGGACGTATCGACCGCCTACCCGATCGCGAGAAGCGCGTACTGCAGACCGCGGCCGTGATCGGGAAAGAAGTCGCGCGGCCCATGCTCACAGCGGTGCTGCCCGAGATCACCGCACATGAGCTCGACGCGGCACTGGCCGGGCTGGTTGCCAGCGAGTTCATGTATGAGCAGTCGCTCTACCCAGCGGTGATCTACGCCTTCAAGCATCCGCTCACCCAAGAGGTCGCGCTTGGATCCCAGCTCGGCGCGCGCCGTCGATCGGTCCACGCCGCCGTGGCACACGCCCACCCTACGCTTCATCCGAAGAACGACGATGAGGACGCGGCACTGGTCGCGTACCACTGGGAGCATGCGGGCGAGCCGATCGAGGCCGCCCGATGGTACGCCCGCGCCGCGCGATGGACCGGCACGAAGGATGCCGTCGAGTCTCTGCGGCTCTGGGAGCAGGTGCGGCGGTTGCTCGCAGGGGCGGGAGACGCGGAGGAAGCTGTGCGTCTCGGGATCGAGGCGGGCCGGGGTATCCTGAACGCCGGGTGGCGGGGCGGCGGCTCCACCGACTTCGAGGAAATCTTCGAGCAGACCCGGCGACTGTGCGAGCGCGCCAACGATCGCCGCTCACTCGCGATTCTGTGGAATCTCTACGGCAATGTGCACGGGAATAGCTCAGGAGACCACGACACGTACCTCGATCACGCGCGAAAAGCCGTCACCGTTGCGGAGACGCTTGGCGATCCGGTCCTCGTGTGGGTGCTGCAGGTCGACCTTTCGGTCTCGGTCGGACAACAGGAAAATTTTACCGCGGCGTTACGCCTGGTGGACCCACCCGGCGCCGACGTCCCGTCGGCTCCGGAAGTCGGTGTCGACGTGCTCGGCTTCAGCGCCCACATCGGACGACGCCTCTGGCGCGGCTGGTATCTCATCGAGCTGGGACGCCTCGATGAGGCGCAGAAGGAGCTCGCTGAAACACTGCGGCTCGCACGCCGCCACGGCGAAGGTGAACTGGAATGCCTGGCAGAAACTATCTGCTCCTTGCACGGCTACCGGAAGGGTGTTCCGGCCGACGCCATGCGCCACGCGCGCCGATCAGTAGAACTCGCCGAACGGCGCGGCGGCGCGTTGGTGCAGAGCTGGGCCGCAACCATGCTCGGGTGGAGCCACCTCGCACATGAGGCATGGCACGACGCCATCCGGGCGTCGACGGAAGTCTCCACCGGGACTTTCGCGGCGGGGGGTCGCCCGTTCGTGAATCAGGCCCTCGACATCCAGGCACGCGCCCAACTCGGGTTGGGTCGTCCGGAGGATGCACTACGAACGATCGACGATGCGCTCGCGCGTCAGTACGGCGTCCGTTTCGCCGAGGCCGGCCTGTGGATCACACGCGCGCGGGCACTGCTCCGCTGCGGGGACGCGCTCCGCGCACGCGACATTGAGCACGCGCTCGCGCAGGCACGCGCCGCCATTGACGCGTTCGACCGTCGGGGGTGTCTACCCGATCTTCACGAAGCGCGGGCCGAGTTGGCCCGGGTCCGTGACGACCACGCGAGCACCCTCGTCGAACTCCGCGTTGCGCACGGGCTCTACCTCGAGTTCGGCGCCACCGGCCACGCCGCGCGTCTGGCGAAAGAACTCGGACTGTGAGCGCCCCGACGCCTACTCGTCGGGGCTGAACATGTCGACCGCCACCTTCCACGTCCCTTCGTGACGCTCCCAGATGACGACGTACTTCACGGGACCGGCCTTGCCGTCGGGCGTCGTCAGCGTTCCCCGCCCGTAGTCGTAGGCCATGTCGCCGCCGCTCGATACCTTCACAGCGATCGGCTCCCACTCGAGCTTCATCCCTTCGGTGTCTGCCATCGCTTGCCACGCGGCGCGAATGGCCTCGGTTCCAACCGCGGGCGCCGCGTTCGGTGGAAACTGACGCGCGTCGAGGAGATGGATCCCCACGATCCAGGCGACGTCCTTCTCCCCGAACTTCCGGGACCACTCACGCTCGAGCTCCATGATCGTCGCCCCGTCATCGGCGACGGCTGGAGAAAAAGGACACGCGAGGCCCACCAACAGCCCGGTCAACACGACGCTCCATCGAAACATGCACGACCTCCTCGGTTTGCGGGTGGCACGACGCCCCCTCGGTAGCCTGGTGCCTATCAGGCGACTCGGGTGACGGGCAACGCCACGACCGGACGTCGCTCGCGTTGACCTCGCTGTCGCGCGAACGATAGGACGCTACCGAGCGCGCCCCTCGACCAGCCATGAACTGCCCCCACTGCCAACACGAGAATCGCGAGGTTGCCCGCTTCTGTGGTGCGTGCGGGGGTTCCCTCGCGATCGAGATCGCATGCGGGGCGTGCGGCACCCCCAACCCGGGAGGCCAGAAGTTCTGCGACGCATGCGGGCAGTCGCTCGCGAGCGAGCCGCCCCCCGCACGCGATCCCCGCGCCTACACACCCAAGCACCTCGCCGACAAGATCCTCCAGTCGAAATCCGCGCTTGAAGGCGAGCGCAAGCAGGTGACGGTACTCTTCGCCGACGTGCAGGGCTCGATGGAGTTGGCGGCGCAGCTCGACCCGGAGGAGTGGCATCGCATCCTGGAACGTTTCTTTCAGATCCTCACCGAGGGCGTGCATCGGTTCGAGGGTACGGTGAATCAATACACGGGCGACGGCATCATGGCCCTCTTCGGCGCGCCGATCGCGCACGAGGACCACGCGCAACGTGCGTGCCATGCGGCGCTGCATTTGCAAGGCGAGATCGCCCGCTACGCCACGGAGGTGAGCCGCGAGCACGGGGTCGGCTTCTCGACGCGCATGGGGATCAACGCCGGCGAGGTCGTGGTGGGCAAGATCGGCGATGATCTCCGCATGGACTACACGGCACAGGGCCACACGGTTGGTCTCGCACAACGCATGGAGGCACTCGCCTCACCCGACTCCTGCTACCTCACCGCGCCGACGGCGGCGCTCGTCGGCGGCTATTTCGCGCTCGAGGATCTCGGCGAGTTCCGGGTGAAGGGCGTCGCCGATCCCGTGCGCGTCCATCGCCTCGCTGGCGCAGGCGCGTCGCGCACCCGCTTCGACATTGCGCGCGCCCGAGGCCTCTCGCGTTTCGTCGGGCGCGCCGCGGATCTTCGCACTCTCGACGATGCGACGGCGCAGACGGCGGCGGGGAACGGCCAGGTGGTGGGGGTCGTGGCCGAGGCGGGCACCGGGAAGAGTCGCCTATGTTTCGAGTTCCTCGAGCGCTGCCGCGCCCGCGGCATGCACGTCTTCGAAGGTCGCGCGGTCGCCCACGGCCGGAACATCCCCTTCCTGCCGATCCTCGAGATCTTTCGCGCCTATCTTGGCATCTCCCGCGAGGACGACGACCGCAGGGCGCGCGAGAAGATCTCCACTCAGCGGGGATTGCTGGCCCCTGCCTTCGCGGAGGCCCTCCCCTTGCTCTTCGATTTCCTCGGGGTCACCGACCCGGAACGCCCGGCGCCTCGGCTCGATCCGGAAGTGCGCCAGCGCCAACTCCTCGCCGTGCTACGCCAGGTCATCCAAAGCGTCAGCACGGAGCGGCCAACGATCACGTTGATCGAGGATCTGCATTGGATGGACGCCGCGAGCGGGGAGTTCCTCGCGCGCATGGTCGACGCACGCGTCGAGAGCCGCAATCTACTGCTGCTGAACTTCCGGCCCGAGTACCACGCCGACTGGATGCAGCAGTCGTGGTACCGCCAGATCCCGCTCACCCCACTCGGACACGAAGCCATCGCCGAGTTGCTGGCGGATCTCCTCGGTGCCGATCCCAGCATCGCCGCACTCGCGGCGCCGATCCATGCTCGCACGAGTGGCAATCCGTTCTTCATCGAAGAGGTCGTGCGATCGCTGATCGAATCGGGCAAGCTCGAGGACACTAAGGGCGGCTACCAGCTGATCGCGCCGGTCGAGACACTCGATGTCCCCGCCAGCGTCCATGCCGTGCTGGCAGCGCGCATCGATCGATTGGCAGAATACGACAAACAGTTACTGCAGACAGCGGCGGTGATCGGCAAGGAATTCAGCGAACCGGTGTTGACCCAGGTGCTTGCCGCCGTCGCCCCACGAGATGCGACGGCGGCGGACGTCGCCGCGGGACTACGGACGCTTGCCCACGCCGAGTTCGTCCACGAGCGAGCGCTCTATCCAGTCGCGGAGTACACGTTCAAGCACCCGCTGACCCAGCAGGTCGCGTACGACACGCTGCTTCGGGAGCGCCGGGCGCGTGTGCATGCGGCCGTCGCACGAGCGACCCTGGAACTCTACGCCGAGAAGCTCGATGAGAAGGCCGCGCTGCTGGCACATCACTACGAGCATGCCGGTGAGGTCTGGGAAGCCGCGCTCTGGCACCAGCGCGCGGCGGAGTGGGCCGGGCTCAACGACGCCGCCGAGGGCGCTCGGCATTGGGAGCGCGTGCGCGGCCTGGTGCAAACGCTGCCACGTACCGGGGAAACCCTGCAGCTCGGCATCACGGCATGCCTCGGGATTCTCGCCCTTGGTTGGCGACTCGGAACGCCGGAAACCGAAGCAGCGATCGTGTTCGAAGAAGGCCGGCAGCTGGCCGAAGAGGCCGGCGATGTAAGCGCTCTGGCCGCCCTCCACGGAGTCTATGGGTGCGTGCTCGGCCTGGTGGCCGGCGCTTCGGACGAGTACGCGCGTTATGCCCGCGAAGCGGCGCGACTCGCCGACCAGACCACGGACCAAGGTCTGCAGCTCGGCATGCGCGCGTTCTGGGCGTTCGGCTGCCTGTTCGCGGGCCGCCTCACCGAAGGGGTCGAGGTCTGCGATCGCGCCTGCCAACAACTGCCAGCGGATCCCGCCCTCGGTGCGGAGTTCACCGGGTATAGCCCCTTCCTCGGCATCCTCATGGCGCACGCGTGGATGCTCGCCCGCATGGGACGCCTCGACGATGCGACGGCGGTCTGCGAACGCGGGGTAGAGCTCGCGCGCGCCCATGGAGACCGCGAAGTGCTCACCTGGCTTCAGCTCCCACGCCTCGAACTAGACATCACGTGCGCCAACCCCACCGCCGCCCACAAGCACGCTCGCCTGGCGATCGAGACAGGCGAGAAAGCCGCCACGCCGCAGGCCCGCATGGTCGGACTGCTCGCACTCGGGGTCGCGCATCGACTCAATCGAAAGTGGAACGAATCCGTAGCGGTGCTGGAAGACGCAGTGCCCGCAGCCATCGGCGGCGCCAATCGCGGCTTCGAAGGACGGGCCCGCGCCGAGTTGGCCACGGCGTTGCTCGGAAACGGGGAGCAGGATCGAGCAGCACAGGAAGCGCAAACGGCGATCACGGTTGCGCAGGCGCAGCACTCCAGAAGCGATGAGGTGCGGGCCCATCTCACGCTTGCCCGCACCCAGATCCACCGCGCCGACGCGCCGGCACTGATGCGCGCCGACCAGTCACTGATCCGTGCCCAGGAACTGATCGATGAAACCGGCGCACACGCATTCCAGCCCGAGCTGCACGAATGCCGTGCCGGCCTGGCGCACCTGCGCGGTGACGAGCAGGTGGCGCGGCACGAGCGCGAGGAGGCCCGTCGTCTATACGCCGAGATGGGCGCGACCGCGCAGACGGACCGACTGACAAAGGAGCTGGATTCCTAAAGCCCTGGCTCAGCTCTGCAACTTCGCTTCGATGGCGACGATGCGCTCGCGGAGATCGAGCGCAATCGTCAGGCGCTCGTCGAGTGCGTGCACTTCGCTACGCACAGCCGCGATCTCGCCCTTCAGCTCCCCACGAAGCCCGGCCATCTCGCCACGGAGGCCGTTCATCTCGCCCCGCATTGCCGTGATGGCGCCATTGACGGACGCAAGCTGTGGCGCGACCAAGTCTTGCATCGCTTCCTTGACTGCTTCGTAGATGCCCGCGGCCATGGCTCCATGCATAGCAGCAGCGCCCGCGGTGCAGCAACGCTACGAGTAGCGGCGGCTCATTGCTCCGTTGTGACAGGAACGCTAGGACCGTCCAAGCGAGCGGCCCGATCAACGATGAAGTGCCTCCACTGCCAGCACCAGAACGACACCACCGCACGCTTCTGCGAAGCGTGCGGCGCGACACTGGACGCACCGACCTGCACGCGCTGCGGCACCGAGCTCAAGGCAGCCGCCAAATTCTGTCCGAGCTGCGGCACACCCGCAGGACACCCGGCTCAGGCGCCGCCCGAACGGGATCCCCGCGCCTACACGCCGAAGCATCTCGCCGACAAGATCCTGCAATCGAAGTCGGCGCTCGAAGGCGAGCGCAAGCAGGTGACGGTGCTCTTCGCCGACGTGAAGGGCTCGATGGATCTGGCCGAGGGTCTCGATCCGGAAGAGTGGCACCAGATTCTCGATCGCTTCTTCCAGATTCTGACCAAGGGCGTACACCGCTTCGAGGGCACGGTGAACCAATACACGGGCGACGGCATCATGGCGCTCTTCGGCGCGCCAATCGCGCACGAGGACCATGCGCAACGCGCCTGCTACGCCGCGCTGCATCTGCGGGACGAGATCGCCCGCTACGCGACGTCCCTCAAACGAGAGCACGGCGTTCGCTTCGCGGCGCGCATTGGGCTGCATTCGGGCGAGGTAGTGGTCGGCAGGATCGGCGACGACCTCCGCATGGACTACACCGCACAAGGCCACACCGTTGGGCTCGCCCAACGCATGGAGGCCCTAGCGGAGGACGGGAAACCCTACCTCACCGAAGCCACCGCCAAGCTCGTCGACGGCTTCTTCGAGCTCGACGATCAAGGAGAGCTCAACATCAAGGGAGCCAGCACGCCCGTCCGGGTCTTCGCACTCCTCCGAACGGGGACAGCCAGGAGCCGCGTCGACCTCGTGGGCAGAACGGGTCTCTCGCGGTTCGTCGGCCGCGACGAGGAGCTCGCATCCTTAATATCGACCTTCAACGAAGCCGACTCGGGGCGGGGACAGGTGGTTGGCCTCGTCGCCGGCCCCGGCGTCGGCAAGAGCCGCCTGCTGCGAGAGTTTGCGAACCACGCCCGAACAGCGGGAGCGACTGTCGCGGAAAGTCATTGCGCCTCCCATGGGCGCAACGTCCCCTTGCTGTCCTACCTGCAAGGGCGCCGCGAGCTCTTCGACCTCGAGGACCGGGACGACCCTGTCGCGGTGCGCCGCAAGATCAAAGCGCGCTTCGACGACATGTATCCGGAGCTCCGGGAGTACGTCCCTCTCTGGTGCGACCTGTTCGGAACCCCCGACCCCGACCATCCTGTCCCTCCGATGAGCCCGGAAGAGCGGCACCGTCTTCTCATCGACTGGGAGAAGCGCTCCCATGGTGCGATTGCAGAGACCCGCAACAGTTGCGTCGTCGTATTGGTGGAGGACCTGCATTGGATCGATGCGGCCTCCGAGGCGATCATCGAATCCATAGTAGCAATCACCCCTTCGTATCGTCATATGTTTCTCTGCACGTACCGTCCGGAATACTCACCGCCATGGGTGTCGAAATCGTACTACCGACAATTGCCGCTTCCGACGTTGACCGGGGCGGCGGCCGGCACCTTGATCGGCACCCTGCTCGGATCCGAGCTTGCGGACTCCGAACTGGCGCAACTCCTCCAGGACCGCTGCGGCGGCACACCGTTCTTCGTCGAGGAAATGATCCAGTCGCTCGCCGAATCTGGATACCTCGAGGGCGAGCGCGGCGCGTATCGCCTGACGCGACCGGTGCAGGACATCCCCTTGCCGAGCACCGTGCAGTCGGTCCTCGCCGCGCGCATCGACCGACTCGACGAACGGGAGAAACACGTCCTGCAGACGGCCTCCGTCATCGGCCGGGTGTTCTCGCGCGACATCCTCACCGCGGTGGTACAGGACGCCGGCGTCGACGATGCGCTCTCCACACTCGCAGACTCCGAATTGGTGTACGAGGAATCCGTCTATCCGGAGGTCGAGTACGCGTTCAAGCATGCGCTGATTCAGGACGTCGCGTACGCATCTCAACTCAAGGGACGTCGCACCGATCTGCATGTGCGGGTCGCCACCGCCCTCGAACACCACTACGCGCAACAGCTCGATGAAAAAGCCGCACTGCTCGCTCAGCACTGGGAGGAGGCGGGCGAGGCGTTGGTTGCGGCACGGTGGCACCGCCGCGCAGCGGAATGGGTGGGACGCACCGATCTCTCAGCCGCGACGCGCCATTGGGAAAGCGTGCGTATGTTGCGGCGCCAGGCACCCGATGACCACGAGGCCGCCGCGCTCGGCGTCGCAGCGTGCAGACACTTGCTACAGAACATGAGCTTTCGCGTCGCCGTGAATCTCGAGGATGCGCGTGCGCTCCTGGAGGAGGGGCAAGCGCTCGCGAACGAGATCGAGAATCGACGAGACTTTCTCTACCTGTCGATGATCTACAGTCGAGTGCTTGGCGGCGACGGCGACGTCGCGGGGAATCTCGAGCTGGCAGTCGAGAATCAGCGAGCCGCACTCGAGATCGACGACGTCCTCGTGCAAGCGAATGCTGCCACGTTTCTGGTCGATGCGCTCAACGTCAGCGGCGCGCTCCCAGAACTGCTGCGGGTGGCTGAGTCCGAGCGTGCGCGTATCCCCCGCCGCACGCCCCGGGACGAGTGGTTGTGGGGCTTCAGTCACTACACGATCATCCGAATCATTCACGCGTTCGGCCTGACGTGGGTGGGTCGCCTGCCAGAAGCATTCGACGAACTGCGCGAGGTTCTCCGCCTCGCCGAGGAGGACCGAACGCCGGAGATTGCCGGCTACGCATTCGTCTACACCGCCGAAGCCAACTATCAGGCCGGTGACGCCAACCGGGCGCTCGAGAACGCTCGGCAGGTCCAAACGGTCAGCGACGCGCGCCCCGAGCATCTCGGCCTGCGCGCGCATACCTCGTTCGCGTTCGGCTTCGCACACCTCGCGGCCGGGCGAGCGGCAGAGGCCGCCGCGTCGTTCCGAACGGCACTCGACTACCATCGACGAGTCGACAAGGCGTACGCGGGCAAGGCCGCGAGCTATCTTGCTGAGGCGCTGCTGCAGGCAGGCGATCGAGCGGCCGCGCAGGCCGCGGCCGAGGAAGCGATCGCGCTCTGCCGTCGCTCGCGCCGCGCCGTATACGAAGCCGCCGCCCACGGTGTCATGGCACGTGCGCTGCTGCGCAGTGATGGAACCTCGGCGCGCAGAGCTGCCGAGTCCGCGCTCACCGACGCTGCGGCACTCATCGAACGCACCGGCGCCCGCACCCTCGCACCGGCACTCTGCGAATGGCGCGCCGAGCTGGCGGCAACGCTCGGCGACGAGGCGGCGCAGCGTCGACTGCAGCGAGAGGCGCAGCACGGCTATGAAGCGATAGGCGCGCCCGGCCACGCCGCCCGGCTGGCGACGGAGCTGAAGTCGTAAATCACCGAGCCACTCATCACCACGGAGGCTTTCATGAATTTCGTCGAAGAGTTCACTGTTGCTGCTACGCTGAAGCCGCCGCTTCCCATCGGGGCCGGCCCGATCGGCACCCGGATGTATTACGAGGTCACCGGGGGAACGCTCACCGGCGAGCGCCTCCACGGGAAGCTGCTCGGTGGTGGAGAATGGGCCCTCATCGGCCCGGACGGCTTCTTGCGCGTCGATGTGCGGCTGCAGGTCGAAACCCACGACGGCGCTCTCCTCTACATCCAGTACTTCGGCCTGCTCGAGTTGAACGACGCCGTGCAAGGCGCGCTCGAACACGGTACCGGCACCGACTACGGTGATCACTACTTCTTCACGAACCCGCGCATAGAAACCGGCGACGAGCGCTACGCGTGGCTCAACACGACCTTCTTCGTCGGCGAGGGGCACATCCTCCCCGGACTCGGCGTGGAGTATCGGGTCTCGCGGCCCGCGTAGGCGGGGCAACGCCCCGGCACGCCGCGCCCCCCTCAGATCTCGAACGACATCGCTGCTGAACGGCGACGAATAGCCTTGTTTGGCGAGTCCGCCGAGAGTATATCTATAGATATACCCGTAGATGTAGTCAGAGAGGTTCGACACGATGGGTAAGCCGATGATGCTTCAGGAGGACGACGCCGAGCGGATCGAGTCACTCAAGGAGCGCCTTGGCGCCCGTACCAAGATCGACGTAGTGCGCTCGGCCCTTGATCTTCTCGAGCGCGACGCGGAACGCGCCGAGCGGGTCACCCGCTGGCGGAAAGCGGCGAAAGCAGTCGCGAAGGAGAGTCGAGCGGTCCTCCGAGAGTTTCGACCGAACAGTCGCCTGCGGCGCGTCGATTGACCCAGGCAACGCCTCCGGTGGCTCCAGAGCGCTGGCACGTCTACGTCGTCGATCTCGAGCCAAGGGTAGGAACCAAACCTGGAAAGCAGCGACCCTGCCTCGTCGTTCAGCCATCCGAGTTCGGGGACGCGGGGCTCCTGAGCACGGTCGTGCTCCCGCTCACGACGAAGACGACGCGCGGCGATGCCTATCCGCTCCGCGTGAGGATCCCGAGAAACGCCTGTGGACTGACCCGAGACAGCGACGTCCTCGTCGACCAGATCCTCGCCTGGGACAATGAGCTCTTCGGTCGTGACCTCGGGGTCATCCCTGACGCGCTCCAGGATGAGGTGCGGAAGGCCCTCTTGGAGTTCCTCGATCTCGTGTAATTTGGAACGTCGCCCACGAAGTCTCTAGGGTTGCAGATCGACGGTCGGCACGTCGAGCCGTGCGGCCAAACGCGCGAAGCGCTCGTCGTACGTAGCGAGGCGCGGCGCAAGCCCGCGCGACTGCAAAAACACCAGCGACGCTACATGGAGCGCGTCGAGAGTCCGCACCGACTCCGGGAACGGCTCGAGCGCACGCGCCAGGACGAGTGGCGACAACTCGAGGAATGAGATCCGTGCGAGCAACGCGCGTGCGGCGTCACCGTGGGTCTCTGCCAGGCGCCGTGCATGAATACGCGTCCACGTTTCGTACTCGAGGAGTCGGCTGGCAATCAAAGATTCGGACCACAGCGACGCCGGCGGCTTGCGATCCTCGGCCAGAAGCTGCGCGAGGACGACCGACGTGTCGAGGTAGATCAACGCTCGACCCGGTCAGCGCCCAACTCGCCGAGGATCTCATCGAGCGGGGCGACAGGCGCCACCTCCGCGGGCGGGCCCGGAGGAACGACCGCCGGGGTGATCAGCCCTTCGCGTACTGCGGCGGCAAGCAACGCATCGGGAAGATCGCGACTGCGCGTCTCGGCGGGAGGGACCAACTCGGCAACGACCCGGTCGCGGTCTGCAATGAGCACCCGCTCGCCTGCCGCCGCTAGTCGCACGTATTCGCTCAGTTTGTTCTTGAGAATCTTCAGGCCAACGGACCGCACGGCATCAAGGTAGCTTCCAGAAGCCACCTCAGTCAACTACCCCCTTGGCACCCTTGGCGCCCAATCTGCCGCTCTATATGGTTGCCGGCTCCGCTGTGCGAAAGAGTACTCATACCCGTGTGTCGATGACCTGTCCGCGCGACTGTGCAACTCAGGGTGAGATGGTGCCGCGCCGTCAGCGCGGCGCTGGCCAATCCCGATGAACTGCCCATCCTGCACGCACGAGAACCGCCCCGGCGCGAAGTTCTGCGAGGAGTGCGCTGCGCCGCTGAAGCGCGCCTGCGAGAGCTGTGGATCGGAACTCCGCCCGGCCGCGAAGTTCTGCGACGAGTGCGCCACACCGGTCCCGGGCAGAGCCCCGGCCGTACACCAAGCCGCGCCGCCGCCTGCGGAACCCACACGCGCCACCCCCGACAGTGCGCGCAAGATCGTTACCATCGTATTCGCCGATTTGGTCGGCTCGACGGCGCTCCACGAACGACTCGATCCAGAATCCGCGCGCCGCTTCATGGAGAGCTACTACGCGGCGACGCGTGAAGCGGTCGAGCAGCACGGCGGCAAGGTCACGCAGCTTCTCGGCGACGGCGTAAAGGCCGTCTTCGGCATTCCACGCGTTGCCGAGGACGATGCGCTTCGCGCCGTGCGAGCCGCGGTCGCAATGCAGGAGGCATTCCGCGCCCTCGCCGAGCAGCAGCGCGGCGCGGTAGGCGCAACGGGCCTCCGCGTCGCGGTCAATACCGGCGAGGTCGTGGCCAAAGGCGAGACCGAGATCATCGGTGATCCCGTAAACGTGGCGGCGCGCTTGCAGGAGCAGGGACGCGACGGCGACGTCGTCATCGGCGAGTCGACGCACCGCCTCGTCTCCACGCAAATGACGCTCGAACTGCTGGGATCCTTCGCGCTGAAGGGCCGCGCGGAACAGGTCAAAGCGTACCGCGTGGTGTCACTCGACGCACCCGCTGACGCGACGACGGCGGCCTTCGTCGGACGCGACGACGAGCTGGCGCGTATCACCGCGGTCTTCGACAAGGCAGTGGCGACGCCTGCCGCCTGCCTCGCCGTGCTCGTCGGGTCGCCAGGACTCGGCAAGTCGCGTCTCATCGACGAATTCGCACGCCGCACCAGCGAGACCGCGACGGTAGTATCGGCACACTGCGACGCCGCGGGCGGCGCCACCTTCGCGCCGCTTGCCGATGCGATCAGCAAACTGCTCGGCATCGAAGCCGGTGCGTCGGCCGAAGCGGTCCGGACTCCGATCGAAGCCGCGGTCTCCGGCGACGATGCGGAGCGCAAGCGCATCACCGACGGCATCGCCGCCCTCCTTGCGGGCTCACCGGCCGCACCCGAAGAGACCTTCTTCGT
>JAJCZP010000013.1 GCA_029262315.1 Deltaproteobacteria bacterium
GACGTCATCCGCCAGTCGATGGTGACGAACGCCTTCAGCTTGGGATACAGCGTCTTCTGGACGAACGGATAGCCGCGCAGCCGTCGCAACAGGTTGCCTCCGTACTCGAAGATGATGCGCGGATCGTTGCCTGGCTTCGGCCAGACGTACTGGTAGCCCTTGCTCAGCGCCTCGTCGAGATAGGACTGTACTGACCGCTTCAGGTGCGGATCCCACTCCTGCGAGCGCCCACTCACCTCGAGGAGGCCGCCATGCACGTTCCAGAAGATGACGCCCGAGACCTGTGTTCCGCGTCGGAACTGATCGTGTCCGATCTCGTACCGAATCATCTCTTCGGTCATGCCGGGCTTTTTGAACTGCCGAATGTATGGCCAGGCCTCGGCCGCGAGCCGAAGCTTGCCGAGCATCCCGGGGTGCTTGAGAAACCCGAACTTCTCGTATCCATCCTGGGTAAGCATGGGAAAAGCACTGAACCCACTGCCCCGCTTCCCCATGTGTCCGCACAACGCGAAGACCAGAATCTGCGTCCGCTCCATGAGATTGCCGTGATAGAACTTGGCGAAGTTGCTGGACGTGACGTTCGAGACAGCTTTGGCCCGTGCGATGCGCCGACCCAGATCTCGTGTGACCTTGGCCTCGACGCCCGTGACGGCGACCGTCTGCTCCGGCGCGTACTCACGATCGAGTTGCTCGCGCAGCAACTCGAAGACCGGCCGCACCGACACCCGGCCGCTCTTCGTCTCGACCTCGTAGGTCCCCTCGATCGCCGGCACGATGTCGCCGAGGGCGAGCGTGTCACGCGGCACCTCGACGACGCGCTTGGTCGCTTCGTCGTAGACGTACAGGACCTCGGTGTCACCCCCCGCCACGAGATCACTCGCACGCAGGAAGCGCCCATCGTCGACCCGCACCAAGCATGGCAGGTCAGTCTGCTCGCGCACGAAGGCGTCGTCGTAAAGCCCTTCGCTGACGATGACCTGCGCCATCGAGAGCGCAAAAGCCGCATCGCTCCCGGGATTGACCGGGATCCACTGGTCGGCGTGGATCGACGAGGCGTTGTAGTCGGGCGCGATGGCGACGATCTCGACGCCGCGGTAGCGCGCCTCGGTCCAGAAATGAGCGTTCGGAATCTGCGTGTAGAGCGGATTGCATCCCCAGACGAGGATGAGCTCCGAAAAGAAGTAGTCGTCCGCCGAGCGCTCGGCGACGATCTTCCCGAACGTCACCGCGGCGCCGGGGTGTCCGTCGCCGATCTCGGTATTCATATCGAGCGAGCAGCTGTCGAGGAGCTGGGACAGGCGGATCTGCCCCGCCGCGAACGGGCCGAAGGTGTAGAGCGGACCGAGTGACCAGATGATGCGGTCGGACCCCTCCTCCGTAATCGTATCGAGCATCTCGTCGGCGATTTCGTCGAGCGCCTGCTTCCACGAGATGCGCTCCCATTGCCCCGAGCCACGCTCGCCAACGCGCTTCAATGGATACTTGACGCGCGTCGGGTCGTACATGCGCGAGCTGTAGCAGGCACCCTTCTGGCAGCCACGGGGATTGAAGTCGGGCACGTCCGGGCGTACCGCCGGGTAGTCGGCGGCTTGCTCCTCACGCCACACGATGCCGTCCTTGACGAACACGTCCCAGGCGCAGTGCGCCTGATACCAGCAGTTCACGAAGTGGGAACTGCGGACAACTTTGTCCCACTGCCATTGACCCCGATAGACGTCCTCCCAGCCGCGATAGGCCGGCACCGCCGACCCTGGCCCTCGGAGCCCCGGCGCCGAATCCGGAAGCGGCTCACCGTCGCGTCGGCAGGCGAGCTGGAGATTCGACAGCGTCAATGTAATCGCGGCCGCGCCGGCACCGCGGAGAAAGCCTCGTCGTGTGAGTTCCATCTCAGCCTCCCAAAGGCGAGCATCCGATCGACCTCGTCGGCCTTAGTACTCGTACGTGCTCCAATCGATATCCCCAGCGCCGTCCTTCTCCTCGCGCTCTTTGCCGAGCTCCGCGAGGAGCGTCTCCGGTGACGCCGACATCCGCATCACGAAGGTCGTGATCGCATCGATGTCCCCCTCCGGATCATCGACCCTGGGCGACCCCTCGCTGGTGTAGAAGACGGCCGGCATGCGCGTCGCCGTGCCCGCGATCTCCTTGGGACGCGCGAGGAACCGACGCATCCATGACGGCCGCAAACGCTTCTTGGCAAGGCTGAGGTCAATGGCCAGGTCCGCAGCGTCGGCCCCGACAGGCGGTGTGGCGCCGCGCTCGGTCCGGTGACACTGCACGCACTTAAAGTGGGCAAAGCGCCGCAAACCGCGCCTCACACTTTCCTCGGATGCCGCAGGGAGCGGCTCGTCGGTAGCCTCGACGTCGGCGGCGGCAGCAAAGTAGCGCGCCAGCACCGAAGCCTCGCTCTCCGAGAGTTCGTAGTCCGGCATCCGTATCTCGAGCCATGGCCGGAGCGTCACCGGGTGCTGCAGGAACGATCGTAGCCAGGAGGGCTGCACCCGTGCGCCCTCGCCCGTGAGCGTCGGCGGGGCAAGCGTCTTACGCTCGAGATGCTCGCCGATCGCGCCCCCACGCCCTTCAATGCTGTGACAGCCCCGACAGTTGTAGTAGGCGACCAGCATCCTGCCGTCGTGCAGGAGGGCATCGCGATCGCCCGTGCCATCCGCGGTCGTCAGCTCGTACGGCGGGGCCGCCGCCGGCAGCCCGCGCAACGTATGACACGTCGAGCACTCGTAGTGCTCGAGCAACTCCACGCCCCGGGCCCGGTCGGCTGCGGGATCGAAGCGCGGCGCCTCTGCCACGGCCTCTTCGCCCGCGCGCTGCTCCAACACGAAGGCGACGAGATGACGGATTTCGTCGTCTGTAAGCGCGATGCGGGGCATGGCCGTTCGGGAATGATACGCCCGTGGTGACGCGAGCCATGCCGCGATCCACGCCCCACGGAGCTTGAGACCCGCGCCCGCCAGGCTGGGCACGCGCTCCGAAACACCGTGCTCGCCGGGGCGTACCGCGTGGCAGCCGCGACAGCCGCGCGCGACGAAGAGCCGCTCGCCCGTGCGCGGGTTGCCGCCCTTCCAGGCCCCCGTCTTTCCAGCGGAGTCGCTGCCATCGGCAAGCAGCGCCGCGGCAATCGCGAGCGCTTCGGCCGGCTCGAAACCGAAATCAGGCATCGACGTTCCCGGTGTCATCCGCGACGGCTCGAGCAGGTACGCCACCAGCCAGTTCGGATCGCGAATCTTCGTACCGACCGCGGTCAGAGGCGGACCGAGCGCCCCGAGACCGACAATATGGTCCTCCGCCCACACGTGCGCGGCACCACCAATGCCCAACACGGTCAGCAGAGCGATCGTCGTCCTTCTGATCCCCATCACCGGTCCCAGCTCGGGAGCCTACCGACCGGTAGGACGGATCAAATGATCGCTGTCAGAAATTTCGATGACCTATGCCAGCCCGGAAATGACTCTCGTCATGCCCATTGAAACAGCGCCGACGGTACAATGAGATGAGTGACGAGCCTGCAAGCCCAATCGGTCGCGAGTGATCCAGTGCAACTCTACACCGAGAGAATCGGAAGCTATCTCCGTTTTGTCCGCTGTTTCGGCTATCCGCAGGGACTACGCGCGTACTTCGAGGCATCCCCGATCCTCCGCCCGGGTCTCCGCGTGCTCGATGTCGGCTGTGGAACCGGCATCGTCACACTGGCCTTGCGGGCGGCGTTGTCGAAACGCGGCCTCCCACCCCGCACGTTACAAGGGTTCGATCTCACCCCGGCGATGCTCGAGGCATTCCGTGACACGCTCCGAGCGCAGGCCATCGACGACATCGAGGTGAGACAGGCCGATGTCCTTCAATTGGAAAGCCTTCCGAGCCCTTGGCGTGAGTACGACCTGATCGTCTCCGCCTCCATGCTCGAATATGTCCCCCGCGACCGCTTCGTCGACGCGCTCCGTGGCATTCGCGCACGCTTGCACGAGAATGGACGCTTCGTTCTCTTCATCACACGCCGCAACATTCTGATGCAGCCGCTCATCGCTCGTTGGTGGGATGCCAACATCTACACATCGACCGAGCTCGAAGACGCGTTCCGTCACGCGGGCTTCCAGAACATCACGTTCGGACGATTTCCCCTGCGCTTTCTCCACCTCGCCGTCTGGGGCCACATCGTCGAGGCCCGGAACTCACCGTCATGATCCACCTAAGAGTACACCCCGCACCGCCTGGCGCACCCGCGCGCACCGTCAGCCGTCGCCGATCGCCTTTGCGTAGGCCCGATCGGCCGTGAAGAACGCCTGCGCGAACTCGACCAACGCCGGATAGAAAGCGCAGGTCTGCTGCTTCGCCAAACGCTCAGCCAGCTTGGGAACCCAGCGGCACAGGTGCCGCTCGAGAAAGTCGCGCTCGGCCCGCCGCAGCCAGGCAGTCTCGGGTCCGTCCGGGGGCAGCTCCGACTCACGGAACGTCAGGTAGTGCAGGAACTCGAGCTCGGTCGTGATGTGGTCCGGCAGCTCTCGCATGTCGGCCGACACGTGCAGCTCGAAGAAGTTGTAGAAGCGAGTGGCGTCCTCCATCACCTTCATGCGGTCGCCCTGATATACGCCGCCGTAAAGTGGACAGGGCGGGCCCCCGGCTCCGACGTCGAAAAGTCGGATGTACTCGGACTCGAAGTCGGCGTACGACGCACCGGCGTCGGCCAAGCCGGCCGTCGCCCCGGCCGGCAGGTCGTAGGGCAACACGGCACACACTTCCGCAAGGCTGCGAGAGAGGGCGCCATCGCGTACCGCCGAGTGCAGCTCTTGATCTGGGAAGGCGAAGACACTCGCGAGCACGGCGTAGAGCCGCGAGCGCGCGCCGGCGCCCTGGGCTCCCTCCGAACCAGTTTGTGGCATACTCACCTCACGCCTTCCGTGGCTCGAGCTCTGCCGGATCCTGCGTGAACGGCCCGAAGAGGTTCTTCCACTCGTAGACGATCAGCGTATCGAGCAGCTCCGACTTGCCGCCGGCCTTGGTCTTGGCCATCTCGGCCTGCAGCGTCGCAAGAGCACCGTCGACCTTGTCGCCGAAGAGATAGCGCAGGTACTCCGTTGGAATACGGGGCTTCGATTCGTCGAGGTTGCCGCTCGCGTCGAAGCGTGGTGGCGAGATCGGCGGCACGTAGTAAATGTTCGGCTGGGTGCCGTACTCGGGATGCAATGGCAGCGCCACCTTCCACTTGTTGACCAGTTTGTAGATCGGGCCATCCTCGTCATCGAGGTAGCCGACGAACCGCAGGCGCCCCGGACACTGGCGGGCACATGCCGGCGCTACCCCCTGCTCGACACGCGGGAAGCAGAAGATGCATTTCTGCGACATCTGCCGCGCGTGATTGAAGTAGATCTTCTTGTAGGGACAAGCCTCCATGCAGAAGCGATAGCCCTTACAGCGATCCTCGCTGATGAGAACGATGCCGTCTTCCTCACGCTTGTAGATGGCGTTGCGCGGGCACGCCTCGAGACAGGCCGGGTTCGTGCAGTGGTTACAGATGCGTGGGAGATAGAAGTAGAAGCTGTTCGGGTACTGACCGCCGCCCTGATCCTCGTCCCAGTTCGGGCCCCAATCGGGCTCGCCCGATGGCTTGAGATGGGCGTCCTTCCCCTTGCCACCGAAGAACACCTCCTCGTGGTTGAACTCCCAGGCATCGCCAAAATCGCGACGGGTGGGCAGCTGGCCAGCACGCGGCACGCCATCCTCGAAGCCCCCGCCCATCTGCTCCCAGTCACGCGGGGTCCCCTTCCCAGGCTTGGTGTTGACGGTGGCCCACCACATGTACTCCATGCCTTCGTCGCGGGTCCACAGCGTCTTGCACGCCACGACGCAGGTCTGACAGCCGAGACACTTGTTGAGATCGAACACCATGGCGACCTGACGTTGCGCCTGCTTGAGCTCGGCCTTGGTCGCGTACTCGATGCCATCGCCGCGCTTGCTCGATTCAGCCACTACTCACCTCCCTGATCATGGTTGCAGCGCGAGCTCGCGCCACTCCTTGGAAAACGACTTGATACCGGCGCGCTCGCCGTTGCTACCTTCCCACACCGCGAAGCCGATGCGCACGCTCCGGCCGGGCGCGAGGTCGACCGCCGCCTCCGGCTCGCCCGCCAGCGCCCGCGCGAAGACGACGGACCAGGCACCGTGGCCCCACACCGATCGAGCCTCGATGGTCGCCGAGGCCGCCGGGCGTGTGGTTCCCAGCCCATGGGCGACCATGTTGTGGGCCTCGTCCTCGGCGCCTGCGCGCCAGTACCAGGCGTTGACCGGCGCACCCTGACTCCCCATCTCGTCGATCGGCGCATCGTCGCCGTTCAGTGGCATGAGCACGCCGCACGCATCGGGAAACATGTTGGTCTCGGTCACTTCGACGTTCTTCTGCGCGTCCTCCCACGAGAGGCGAATGAAGATCTCGTTGCCGTCGTGCGCCGTCTGCACCATCACGTTGCGCACCTTGCCGACGTCATCCTCGTTACGACTCGCCTTGACATACTCTGACGGCTGGTTGGCAAGTGGTGTGGCGCCGAGCGCGATCGCCTCGCCAGCCACGCCGCTCCATTCGGAGGCCATCGGATCGAGTAACCGATCACGCGCGGTTGGGACTCTTATGCATTGCATGTGCTCGCTCCTCCTCGCCCCCAGTTTCGGGGCAACCGTCAATCCGTCAACACTCCGACCCGCGCCAGCAACGCAGCGACAGCGACCTCGACCAAGTGCATCCCCAGCAGGACGAGCGCGACGTACGTGAAGGTGTCGTGCACCCATATCGACGCGTCGAGAATCGTCTCCGGCAGCGCCGCCTTGCCCCAGATCAGGAAGCCCGATCCGATGAGCAGCGCGCTCATGATCACTGTGATGCCGACGTGCATGGCCTGCCACACGGTGCGTACGGTATGGCGCGCGGGGCGCACGACGATACTTCCGAGTCCGTTGCGCAGCACGACCACCACCGGGAGCGCCAAGAACGCAATTCCTCCCCAGCGGTGCACCTCCTTGATCAGAAGGGAGTAGCCCCCCGTGGCAAGCGCGCGCAGATCGGGAACGAGGAGCAGGAGTCCGGTCGCGAGCAGGACGACAAACGTCAACAGATGGACAGTGTGCAACAGGGGACGAGCAAGCGGCGATGGCGGCGGCACCGGCGTATTCGATCCCGGCTCCATCACAGCACCGCCGACGACTTTGCAGCATGGCTCTGTCCGTCGAGGCAGCGCTCCATGACCTCGTTGACGTGGCGCTCGATCCGATCTCGCACGCTCGCCGCGTCCTGCTGCCCGAACCAGCTCGGCGCAACCACCGGCCCCGAGGTGAAAAAGAACGCGACCATTCCCATCAGACCAAGAACGAACGCGAACGGATCGATGGGCGACAGGGACTTCGCTAGCTCGTCGCTGGCAACGAGATCCGCCACCAGGCACAGCATTCGCTCCGAGGCGTCCGTCGGCTGGAAGCCGGGGGGCGCGTCGCCGAGCGACTGCCGAAGTTGAATCTTGGTCCGTTCCGGGTACGTCACGACCATGTCGATGCACACACGCAAGAGAGCCCGAATCTTGTCGATTGGCTCGCCCTCGCTCTCGAGCACATGCTTCACGATCTCCTCCGCCTGGCCCGCCCCCTCGTCGAGGACCGCGCAATACAGATGTTCCTTGCTCGTAAAGTAGTGGAACAAGGACGCCTTCTGGACACCGACTCGCTCCGCGATGTGGTGCAGGCGCGTCCCGCTGTAGCCTTCGTTCCCGAAAGCCGTCTCCGCGGCCTCGAGAATCCGTTGTCGCGTGTTGCGCGGTCCCTGCGGACGCATGCGCGCAATCTACCGAACGGTCGGATGGGCCGAATGTCATAGGTCATTCGGCGACATGATTTGCGTCGCCCCTCGTCGGCGGCTGCCGGCGTAGCCGACATGACGAAGCGCAGCTTTCGAACTGCCAGGCCTCATGTCGAGTCCGACTCTCGGTCAGCTCGTTTTCAGGGCAGCTCGCCCTCATGAGTGCTACAACGACCAAAACGAACGTTTGTTTGGTCACTGGGTGTCCGGCGAATTTGAGCAAGGCCGGCAGGGAGGCTCATGAATCGGACGATTTCACGGCGTACGTTTCTCCTCGGGGCAGGCGCGGGAGCGCTCACGCTCTCCCTGAGCCAACTCCACCTCGGCTGCCAATCTCCCGAGACGACGGTCGCGACCGCGCCCGAAACGGGCGCTGCTCCCGCATTGCCGGAGTACCGCGGGTGGGAGGATCTCTATCACCAACGCTGGACGTGGGACCGCGTCGCGAAGGGCACGCACCTCGTCAACTGCTGGTACCAGCGCACCTGCAACTGGAACGTCTATGTCAAAGAGGGGCTGGTCTTTCGCGAGGAGCAAGCTTCCACGTATCCGCAGACGAACTCCTCCGTCCCCGACTACAACCCACGCGGCTGTCAGAAGGGTGCCTGCTACAGCCACCGCATGTACGACCCAGATCGACTCCACTACCCACTCAAGCGCGCCGGCAATCGGGGCGAGGGCAAGTGGAGCCGCGTGAGTTGGGACGAAGCTCTCACCGACATTGCCGATCGCATGATCGACACCCTCACGACCAAGGGTCCCGGCTCGATCTATTGGGAGTTCGGCACCGCACTCACCAACGGTGGGCACGGCGTCGGTCTGATGCGCTCGAGTCACATCCTCGACACCATCACGCTCGACGCCAACTCCGAGATCGGCGACCATCACCCCGGCGCGGCGGTCACCTGCGGCAAGATCTGCTTCGCAAGCTCGGCGGACGACTGCTTCTACTCCGACCTGATCCTGATCTGGGGCGGCAATCCGGTCTACACCCAGATCCCGAACGCCCACTTCTTCAACGAGTCCCGTTACAACGGCGCCCAGATCGTTACCATCGCCCCGGACTACAACGCGTCGACCGTGCATGCGGACCTCTGGCTCCCAGTCAACGTCGGCACCGACGCGGCGCTGGGACTGGCCATGGCGCAGGTAATGGTCAGCGAGGGCCTGCACAACGAGGAGTTCATCCGCGAGCAGACCGACATGCCGTTTCTGTTGCGCCGCGACACGCGTCGTTTCCTGCGAGCGAGCGATCTCGGCGCCAAGGGCGCCGAGGACGAATTCTTCGTCTACGACACCGCGAGCAAGCGCGTGCGCCCCGCCCCACGCACCACCCTTGCCCTCGAGAAGCTGCGTCCGGCCCTCGACGGCGAGTATACCGTCGACACGAAAGACGGACCCGTGACGGTCACACCCGTGTTCACCCTGCTACGTACGCATCTCGAAAAGTACACACCCGAAAGTACGGCCGAGCTCACCGGCGTGCCGCCGAAGCTGGTGCGGCGCCTGGCACGCCAGATTGCGGGCGCACGCGCCGCCACGATCCTGACGCAATCGAACTTCTCCAAATTCTACCACGGCGTCGAGATGGAGCGCGTTCAAATCTTGGTGCTCGCTCTCTGTGGTCAGTTCGGGCGCAAGGGCAGCGGCTTCAACGCCTTCCCCTGGCTCACCATCGAGGCCAGCGAGGCCGCGGGCGTGGCGCCGTCCATGCCGCTCAAGCTCGCGATGATCACGCTCGGGGCCCAGGCAGCGCCCGGGCTCTTGAAGTCGAAGTGGAAGGGCGAGACGACCGAGATGTTTCTCGGACGCGCGGCGCGCGAGGAGTATGCGAAAGGTGGCTTCATCTCCTCGACGTTGTTCGCGCATCAACTCGGAGGACTGTCGTCGATCACCGGCAGCGCCAAGCAGTGGGACCCGACCCTGAAGCGCGACTTCGACGCCCACCTTCGCGAGGCGGAAGAGAAAGGGTGGCAGCTCGTCCCCAAGGTCGCACCGGAGATCCTCTTCGAGGTCGGGGGCAACTTCCTCCGCCGGTGGCGGGGCTACGACCGCGCCATCGACAATCTGCTCCCGAAGCTGCCCCTGCTAGTCACGGTCGACTGGCGCTTGAGCGCCACGGCACTCCATAGTGACTATGTCTTCCCGGCCGCGGCCTGGTACGAACGCGACGACATCACGTGGGCGACACCGATCGCACCGTTCGCGCAGGCAACGACCGCGGCGACCGAGCCCCTCGCAGAATCCAAGCCCGACTGGGTGTTTCACTGCCTCCTGATGAAAAAGCTCCAGGAGCGCGCCCGCGCGCGGGGCGTGAAGACGTTCACCGATCGCGCCGGCGAGACGCGCAGGCTCGACGACGTGTACGACCGCTTCACCTTCGGCAATCGCTACACTGAGGAAAATGGGGAGGACTTTCTCGAGGCCCTGCTCGAGGTCAACACCAACCTGAAGGGCACCACCTGGAAGAGCCTGAAACGCGACGGCTTCGCGCGCTTCACCTCGCTCGGGATGAGTCCCGTCAACATCGGCAATGCGACCGACATCGCGCCCGACGAGACCATCACCGCCAACACCTGGCACACCGAAAAGAAACAGCCCTGGCCGACGCTGACGCGTCGGATGCAGTTCTACATCGATCACGATCTCTACTTCGAGCTCGGCGAGGAGCTTCCCGTCCACAAGGACGACCCCGCCATCGGTGGCCAGTATCCATTGCAGATGACCGGCGGCCACACCCGCTGGTCCATTCACGCCTCCTGGCGCGCCTCGCCGCACCTGCTCCGCCTGCAGCGTGGCGAGCCGGTCATCTTCATGAGCCGTCAGGACGCCGAGGCCCGAGGGATCGAGGACGGCGAGCAGGTGCGGGCCCACAACGACGTCGGCAGCTTCGAGCTCCAGGCCAAAGTGTCCCCCGCGGTGCGGCCGGGCCAGGTGGTCGTGTACCACGCCTGGGAGCCGTTCCAGTTCAAGGAGTGGCGCTCGCATCAGGTCGCCATCCCGTCGCCGATGAATCCGATCCAGCTCGCCGGCGGTTACGGACACATCCAACCGTCGATGATCTTCGGGGAGCCCGGCTTCAACGACCGCGGCACCCGCCTCGAAGTGGAGCGCGTCGGCGCATGAGCGAGCAATCATCGTCGACACTCTCCCGACGCGCGTTTCTCGTCGGTGCCGGCGTGGGAGCGACCGCGCTCGGCGTCGGCCTCTACCATCTACGCTGGAAGGACGATCCCGCGGGCACCCCGCCCTTCTCTCACACGACGGGCACGACGCCGCGCAAGCCCATCTCGTACGGCGACTTCACGGACGTCTGGCGCGAGCGCTGGACCTGGGATCGCGTCGCCAAGGGCACCCACACGCGCGCGAACTGCATTGCGGCGTGCTCGTGGAATGTCTTCGTCAAGGATGGCCTCGTCTGGCGCGAGGAGCAGAACGCCATCTACGAGCGTCCACGCACGGACGTCCCCGACTTGAACCCACGCGGCTGCCAGAAGGGCGCCTGCTACGGCGACCTGCAAGCGGCGCCGTCGCGCGTCCTGCACCCGCTCAAACGCGTCGGGGAGCGCGGCGGCGGGCAATGGAAGCGCGTGTCCTGGGACGAGGCCCTGGACGACGTCGCCGACAAGCTGATCGACGCCGCCATCGCCGACGGTACCGAGTCGATCATCTACGACCACGGCACGACCAACGCCGGCTACGGTCCGGAGACCAGCGGCGAGATGCGATTTGCCGAGGCCGTCGGAGCGACGATCCTCGATTCCTGGTCGGGCGTCGGCGACATGCCCATGGGGGCCGTGCAGACCTGGGGCATGTACAACTGCGAAGGCACCGCCGATGATTGGTTCCGCTCGGACTACATCGTCGTATGGATCGGGAATCCCGTCTACACGCGGATCCCCGACGTACACTTCATGCACGAGGCACGTTACCGCGGCGCGAAGCTCATCGTCATCGCGCCCGACTACAATGCCACCGCCATCCACGCCGATATGTGGATCAACCCCCGCCCCGAGAGCGACGCCGCGCTCGCGCTGGCCGCCGCCCACGTGATGCTCGAGGAAAATCTGTACAACGCCGACTACGTGCGCGAGCAGAGCGATCTCCCATTCTTGGTCCGTGAGGACGACGGCCGGTTCCTGCGCGAGGCCGACGTCGTGGCCGGCGGCAAGAACGACCGCTTCTACCTCTGGGACGAAGCCACCAGTCGTCCGGCCATCGCCCCGGGCTGCCAGGGAGACCGACGGCGGTCGCTGGCACTCGGCAAGCTCCGGCCCGCGCTTACGGGAACCTTCCAGGTCCGCGTCGCGGACGGAGGCACGATCTCCGTGCGACCGGTCTTCGAGCGGCTGCGTGCGCATCTGGCCGACTACGCACCGGCTGAAGCAGCAAAGATCACCGGCGTGCCATCGGCGGTCGTCGAGCGCTTCGCGCGCGAGATGGCGCAAGCGCCGTCGGCAATGATCTTCGCGTCCTGGGGCGCGTGCAAACACCACCACAGCGACCTCTTCCAACGCGCGATGATCCTGCTGATGGTCTTGACGGGGAACCAAGGTCGCTCCGGGGGTGGCATGCGTGTCGCCGCCTGGTGGGGCATCGACGGCCTCGAGAAGGTCGAGGCCCGCCCCATGCCCTGGGGGGAGATTCTCCGCATCATCCCCAAGGCCATTCGCGGGCTCACCACGCGCGACTACGAGGAAATCTTCACACGCTACAGCCAGGCACGCGCGATTACGCCCCTCATGCCGTTTCTGTACGTCCATGGGGGCTACCGCGAGATGTGGTCGCGTCCCGACCTCGCCGATCCTGCGCTGCCTCAAGGCATGGACGACTACATGCGCCAGGCCATCGACCGCGGCTGGACGCGCATCCACCCGCCTGAGGATCGACAGCCGCGCGCCTACATCTTCACGGGGTCGAATCCCCTGCGCCGCTGGCCGGCGCCCCAGCACGCGCGCAAGCATCTGTGGCCGAAGCTCGATCTCATCGTCGCCGTGAACTTCCGCATGAGCACCTCGGCCCTGCAGGCAGACTACGTCCTGCCCGCTGCCGGGTACTACGAGAAGCACGGAATCAAATACGCGCAGAGCTATCTCCCGTACCTCGTGCTGTCCGACCAGGCGACGCCGCCACTCGGCGAGTCGAAGAGCGAGTGGGAGATCTTCGGCCTGCTGGCCGAACGCATCGCCGCGCGCGCGACGGCGCGCGGGGTAACGAGTGTACGCGGCCTGCACGATACGCCCTTCGATCTGC
>JAJCZP010000014.1 GCA_029262315.1 Deltaproteobacteria bacterium
GGCGTGGCCGTCACGGTCGGCGTCACCGTCGCCGTGGCCGTTACGGTCGGGGTCACCGTCGCCGTCGGCGTCACGGTCGGCGTGGCGGTGACGGTCGCGGTCGGTGTGACGGTCGGGGTAACCGTAGCAGTCGGTGTCACCGTGGGAGTAGCCGTCGCCGTGACCGTCGGAGTCGCGGTCACGGTGGGCGTCACCGTCGCAGTCGGCGTGGCGCACATATAGCCGTCGCAAGTCGTGTTGCAACAGACATCGAGGCCCGGATCGCACACCTCACCTGTCTGCAAGATGGAATCACCGCACACCGGGCAATTGGGGAAACCGTTCGGGGAGACGATGAGCGTCGGGCCCGTATCGAAAGAGACGCCACCCGCGATGATTGGAGGCTGGCCAGCTGGGTGCCGGAGCATGATATCGCCGCCTGGTCCTGCGAAGAACTGCGAGCCGGTCTGCAGGTCCATCGAACGCCGCGAACTCAACTCGATGTCGGAGCCACCGTTGATCATGTTCGCGCTGACTCCGTGGCGGCCGTCGATCTTGGCCCCCTCGACGACGACCTGACATGCCGTCAAGGCGATGTTCTGCCCGTCACCGCTCATCAGCCCGCCAACACCGAGGATGTTCTTCCGGAGAAAGATATTGCCGCTGCCAGCCTCGTCCGTCGCCAGTCCGGCGAGGAAATCAATGAAGCCACCCTCACCTTCCGAATTGCCGGCTTCGGCCGTAATCACTCCGTTAAGGATAATTGCCCGCCCCGCGTCACCCTCGATCGTCCCTGCGATGGCCTGCCCGATGAGAACGACGTCGGCAGTGAGATTGATGTCTCGGCCGGCGCTCATGACGAGTTCGCCACCGTCGCTGTCGATGTCACCGCCGCGGGCCGAAAACAGACCGTCGAAAACGATATCGCCATCCAATGGCCCGAGCACGGCGGGCTGGTTGTCGCCTGTCTCCATCGTAACGACACCACCGGATCCATCGAAGTTGGTGGCGGCATCGTTGCGCAGGATCACGTCGTCGAAATTGATGGTGCCCAACGCGGTATAGGTGGACTCGCCACCATCCCCGCCGAATTCATCGGTGGAACTCCCGCGGCTGGCAATGGTGATGTTGGTGACCGTGATGTTGCCACCCGGAACGGCATCGCCGCCCGGATCCTCGCCGGCCGACATCTCGAGGGTGCCGCCAAATCCGCCACCGCCGGCGCTATCGAGATCGATCGCCTTGGTGACGGTGATGTGGTCGCCAGCGAACACCTCGAGCGTACCGCCGTCGCTCCCTCCGCCGGTCAAGTCGACCTTGCCATCGAAGTTGACGTCTTTGTTCGCGTCGAGTGTGACCTGTCCGCCCTCTCCGAGGCTCTGGCCGGTCATAGTCACGCTGCCAGAGATCTGGATGGTCCCACTGTTCGCGGTAACGTCGAACGAACCGGCGTCGGCGAAGCGCTCACCCTCGTCCAAGAACGAGCTGACGCCGTTCCCCATCACGGTCGAGCCGTTCTCGAGAGTGACGTCGCCTCCGGCGGTGATCGAGATGTCCCCCGCGCTGTCACCGGTCACGTCGAGCAAGCCGTCGTGACTCACGTTCCCGGCAGCGTTCAAGGAGATCATGCCACCACCGATGATGAAGCCCGCCGGCTTGACGAAGTCTCCACGCGCTTTCAGCTTCCCGGTGCTGGTAATCGTGATGTCATCGGCATTGATGACCGAGATGAATCCATTGAAGAGACCGAACCGGCCCGTGACGTTCAGCGTCTTCTTGAAGGTGATGTCGCGCCCACCGAGATCGAACTGACATCCGACACCGTCGGTGACGTCGATGCTGTTGTCGACTTCGACCATGAAGGCGTCGCACGTGACGTTCGATATCGCGCACAGAGCATCCGTCGCCTGTAGCGCGGTGAGCCCGCTACAACTCAGCGCCTGGGCGGCCTGCGAGTACCCGGCACTGCCTAGAACCAGGGCAACAGCCGCGATGATGCTTACCGCTCTCGTCGTCATATGCGCGTGGTTCTCCAGCCGGAGTAGACAAACCTCGACGCCCTTCGACACTCACCGCCACGAGTTGCTTCGAAAGGGAAACTTCCCCTGGGGGGATGCGAGAGGCTCAGGAGGCTCCGGTTCATGTTGTGGATTTCGCAAGCGAAAGATACCGAATCAGCCGGAAGTGTGTCAACTGACTTGGGCAACAATCCCGCCACTCGAGCCGTGCATCACTGCACGAAAGAAGCGGCAGAACCGGCAGGCTAGCGCCGCGCCAAGAAACACCTCACGGATCGACGCGGATCTCCACGAGATCGCCGAGGAGTTCACCGTAGAACGCAATATAGTCTCTGAGCCCCGCGACCTCGGCCATGGGATCCTCGTAGGACCAGGCAGTGTTGGTACTCGTCCGATTCGCGATGCGCACGTGCCAGTAGCGCGCGTGACCTTTGAACGGGCAGTAGGTCGTGTGATCGACGGGCTCGAGATGCTCCATCCGTACATCGCAGCGGGGGAAATAGATCTGCGCCTCGTGCTTCGTCTCGAGCACCCGCAGGGCAGCGGCACTCTCGGCAACCACGAGGCCGCGGCACCGCGCGCGAACCACACCGGCAATGTGGTCGAGATCCACGCGGTAGCCGGGAAACTGGTCGTAGGCCGATTTGGTCGTGTCGCTCATCGCTTCGCCTTCGCCAACGCGTACTCGAGATCGGCGATTAGATCGTCCGGATCTTCGATACCGATCGAGAGCCGTAAGAGATCGTCTGGCACGGGAGTCCCCTCGCCTTCCACGCTCGCGCGGTGCTCGACCAGGCTCTCCACACCCCCAAGAGAACTCGCTTGACGAAACACGCGGAGCGCGGCCGAAACTGCCCGCGCCGCCTCCCGCCCGCCGTGCGGCCGGAACGACACCACCGAGCCGAAACCACCGGTCATTTGTCGTGCCGCGATTCCGTGCCCAGGATGGTCCGGGAGTCCGGGATAAAAGACCGCTGCAACGGCTGGATGTTCGGCGAGCACCTCCGCCACGCGTTGCGCACCGGACGCACTCGCCGCGACACGCAGATAGAGCGTGCGCAGCCCGCGCTGGAGCAGCCACGCCTCGAACGGGCCGAGAACCGCACCGCGATAGCCACGCTCGAACCGAATCCGATCCCAATGCGGACCTGTGGCCGCCGTGATGAGCGCACCCGCCAACACGTCGGTGTGGCCGTTCAGCTGCTTGGTCGCGGAATGCATGACGAGATCGGCGCCCAGCGCAAGCGGCCGGCACAAAACGGGCGTCGCCAGGGTACCATCCGCCACGACCATCGCGCCCGCCGCGTGCGCGATCTCTGAGACCGCGGCAATGTCGGTGATCACGCCAGTCGGATTCGACGGCGTCTCGATCCACACGACCGCGGTACGCCCAGGCAGCATCGCCGCCCGCAGGGCGTCGAGATCGTCGGTCGGCACCTCGTCCAGCACGATCCGTCCACGCGCAGCGAGATCCCGGAGCCACAACCGCAACGTCCAGTACATCATCGCCGGGGCGACGACGTGCGCGCCCGGTGCCAGGGTCTCGAACACTGTCGTCGCTGCGGCCATTCCCGAACCGAACAGCAACGCCTCGCACCCTCCTTCGAGGCGGGTCAGCAGCGCCTCGACCTGATCGTAGGTCGGATTCTGATCCCGGGTGTAGCTATGGCCACCGGGGTAGCGACCGTCGGACGTGCGGGTATACGCCGCCGACGGATGAATGGGCGGGACAACGGCATGGACGGACGGTTCCGTCCACCCGAGAGCCTGGGCCGCCAGCGTGGCCGGCTTGAGAGGCGGCGCGTCGGCCATGGCCAATTAGCCTAGCGGCGACGTGCACACGACGCAAAGGATTGCGGGCGGTTTCGCGTTTGGCAGTTGCGAGATAACTTCGGAGATCGTAGTCATTTGCGATGCCCCGCTCGCCCCCGAAGACCCGGCGCAAGACCGCCGCCACGCCTACACGTACAAGGCCCTCCGCGCGGGGCTCACGCACGGGGCGTCCCGTCATGCAGGTACTCGACATCCTCGGCAGGCGTTGGGCCCTTCGCATCGGATGGGAGCTCCGCAGTGAGGCACTCAGCTTCAACGACCTGCAACGCGCCTGCGACGACGTCTCCCCGAGCGTCCTCAGCCAACGCCTGCGGGAAGGGCTCGAGCTCGGCACGATCGATCGCGACGACGAGGGGCGCTATGGCCTCACCGCCTCAGGGCGCTCGCTATCGCAAATCCTCCGGCGGCTGGATGGCTGGGCGCAGCGCTTGGCCCCGAAAGCCCGCCGCGCTCGGCGCCGCGCATGACAGCATCGACGACGGCACACCCCGCGGGCCCTGAGACACTCGGCGCAGCGGGAGCGTTTTTCCTCCGCCAAACGAGCCCGCGCATCCTCCTCGTCAGCTTCGCGATCGCCGCGAGCGTGCGACTCTCGCTCGGTGACTGGACGCAATGGGATCTCCTGCCTCCGCTCGCCGTACTCGCATACTGGCCGATCAACGAATGGCTGATCCACGTGTTCATCCTCCACTTCCGGCCGTTTCGACTCTGGGGCCATACGGTCGACTTTCGTGTTCCACGCAGCCATCGCGCCCATCACGCCGACCCCTGGAATCTCGGCATCCTCTTCATCCCCATCCACTCGTTCACCTACTCGCTGCCACTGCTCGTCGCGACCGCCTGGTTGCTCACACCCACCTGGGCACTCGCGGCCACGGCGGTCACGTTCTACGTCGCGATGGCGCTACACTACGAATGGGTCCACTTCCTCGCGCACACCCGCTACACGCCGCAGACCGCGTACTACGCCCGGGTCGTGCGGAATCATCGCCTGCATCATTTCAAGAACGAGCACTTCTTTTTCGGGGTGAGCATGACGCTCGGGGATCAGATCTTCCGCACCGCTCCGGAGCCGAAGAGCGTGCCAATCTCGGGCACGGTGCGGGACATCATTCAGATGGCACGCGAGTAGCGGCGGCCAGAGGGCATGCCCGTAGCGGCGCGGCGGGCGGCGCTACTCGGAACGGGCGCGGAGCAGCGTCTCGTCGTTGGTCCGAATACCAGCGGCGTCGTACCGCGCCTCCCAACAGATGCCGTTGTCGGCGAGCAGTTGGACCCTGAACGGAGGCGCGAGTGGCAGTGCAGGCAGCGTGAGCTGCTCCCCCCGCGCCTGCATCGTGATCTTCGCCTTCCCGGACACGGCCCCCTCCTTCAAATCAAGCTTCAACGCGCCATCGGGCGTGAGATCCTTGTCCAGGTACTTGAGCCCGGATCGACGAAGACGCCAACACGCACGGCCACGGCAGGTCTCGCCAGCCGGAATGCGAACGCGCGCACGAAGCGCGCTGCTCGCCTGCCCGTCCTCATAGAGGCAGAGAGTGTAATCGTCGGTCGTCTCGGGACTCCCGAAATCCTCGAGCAACGTCACCGGACCGCGCGTCCACTTCCACACCAGCTTGTCTTTCTCATCGACGGGCTTGTCCTTGATCATCAGGGTGGCTTTGCCCGCCACGGTCGGCCGACGACAGTCGGGGGCCGGCACGGCGCGATGCTCGCAACTCCCGGCCCCATCGCACGCGTCGATGGTGGTGCAGGCGTTGCCATCGTCCGGACATGGCGTCCCCGCGAGATCCAGGAGACACGATGCTGAGCAGCAATCACCGTCGAGCGTTCCGCCATCGTCACAGGACTCGCCCCGCGTCGCGTTGAGCGTCGCGTCGCCGCACACCGCCGTGGTGCAATCGGCATCACACGCCACCGACTCGCCGGCCGCATCGCACGCCTCGCCCGCACTACTGTTGATCGTCCCATCACCGCAGGCCGCGGGCGTGCAATCGGTATCGCACAGGGCCGACTCACCGCCATCGTCACACCCCTCGCCGGCCGTCGCGTTGGTGACACCATCGCCACAGGCTACCGTCGTACAGTCGCGATCACAGATCGCGGATTCGCCCTGATCGTCGCATTGTTCACCGAGGGCGGGATCGAGGACCCCGTCACCACACGTGGGAATCGTGCAATCCGCATGGCAGGCAATGGTCTCGCCGGCCTCGTCGCACTCTTCGTCGCTCTCGACCAGACCGTTGCCACAGCCGAGGTGGAGCGCATCCACATCTTCGTCGTCGGAAAACGCACTCTCCGCCAGAAACAACGACGCCTCGTCGGTCACGGGGTCGTAGAGCACGATGTCGCCGTCGCGAAACGTGATTCCGCCCAACCCGGCACCAACGTCGCGTTCCACTGACAAGGCCACACGGCCGTCGGGCAGCAGATGGACCGCATCCACGTTCTCGCCGCCGTCGACGAAACGACCGGACGGCACGAGGATCGACGCGTCACGAAGGACGGGATCGTACGCCACGAGGTCGCCGCCCGTGAATGCGACCGGCGGGTCGCCGAGCGACGCCGCATCGCGCGTAGACAGCACGAGCGTTCCGTTCGCCCGGACGAACACCGCATCGATGTCTTGGTTTCCAGTGAAGTGCGCGGACTCGCTGAAAATCACGCTGGCGGTATCGTGCAGCGGGTCGTAGGCCACGAGGTCCCCGTCTCGAAACGTCAGCGGCGGTGACCCGAGCGTGGCCGCCGCCGCGGTCGAGAGCACGATCAGTCCGTTGGTGAGCACATGCACCGCATCGACATCCTCCGCATTCGGAAAGCTCCGCTCGTCAAAGAAGAGTCGCGCGAAGGCCCGACTGGATTGCAGCTCCGCCACGGCGCCCCGATGCACATCGAGGCCACCGAGGCTCGATGCGCCGGCGGTCGAGAGCCGAATCGGCTCGGCATGCGCCACCGTCGCCAGGGCGACGAGCGTGAACGAGAGAATGCAATGGCGAACGCGCATGGGAATCCTCATGGAGTTGGGTGCGGGCAGGCGCAGGGTCGTCGGCAAAGCACGGCGAACCGCATCCGAAACGGGAGCGAACTGCGTGCCAGGCGCCCTCATCCCTTGGGATCGTCGACGATCGAGCCCCCGAATGCCGACGGCTCCGCACCCACGGCCTCTGCACGTTCCCCGAAGGGGAGCATCGGGAACGACGCACGCGCACGAGCCATGGCGCACGCCAGGTCAGCTCGTGCCGCGCTGCTGCGCGAGGTCGACAGGATCCCGCACCCGCGCACGAGACCGCGGGCCAGGCCCAGACGTGCGTTGGCTACAGCTGGTAGCGACTGATACAGAACGCGCCCAGGAGGACGCCGCATGTCGATGCCCAACGCCGAATCGGTGAACCAGCTCGAGAGGCTCGATCGGGATCTCGAGACCGTTCTGACGTCGTTCGATACCGCCTACGCGTGGAACTATCGCAGCGTCAAAGAGGGCCTGCGCGACCTCTACGAGAAAGCCAAACGCGATCAGTGGAACGGCACGACCCAACTCGCCTGGGATACCGATGTCGACCCCGAGCGCGGCATCCTCCCCGACATCGCCAACCCGCTGGTCGGGTACGCACCCTTCGATCGCCTGACCGAGAAGGAGAAGAGCCACGTCCGTCACGGCCAAATCGCGCTCCAGCTCTCGCAGTTTCTGCACGGGGAACAGGGCGCGCTGATCGTCGCGTCGCAGCTCGTGGGCGCCGTGCCGTGGATGGACGCCAAGTACTACGCCGGCACCCAGACGCTGGACGAGGCCCGTCATGTCGAGGTCTTCAGCCGCTACGTCGACGAGAAGCTCGAATGGCAGTGGCCGGTCAACGACAATCTGAAAGAACTCCTCGACGCCACGATCAAAGATGGCCGCTGGGATTTCAAGTATCTCGGAATGCAAATCATCATCGAGGGACTGGCGATGGCGGCGTTCGGCAACCTCTACCAGCTCACCAACGAGCCGCTCCTGAAAGAGCTCATTCACTACGTGATGCGCGACGAATCTCGTCACGTGGCCTTCGGCGTGGTTTCCCTGACCGGCTACTACGAGGCAATGCCCGACAACGAGTTGCGCGATCGTGAGGACTTCGTGATCTACGCCTGCGAGCTGATGCGGAACCGCCTGGTCGGCGATCAGATCTCGCGGGCGATGGGCTGGAACCACGCAGAGGTCAAGCAGTGTGTGCTCGAGTCAGCAACGGGCCAAGCCTTTCGCCGCGCACTGTTTGCCCGGGTCGTACCGAACTTGAAGCGCCTCGGCCTCCTCAGCCCACGGGTGCGCGAGGCCTTCGCCAAGCTCGATCTGCTCGAATACGAGAACGCCGACCCCGAGGCTCAGGATCGCGAGCTGGGCTTCGCGTAGCGACGGCGGCGCAGCCAGCCGCCCAGTCTACGAGACCCGGATGCTCTTCCCTCACCAGCGGAGAGGGATCAGCGGGCCGCGGCGTTTGACCGCACGGGCGGCCGCACCTGCCAGCGGCTGCACGGCCGGCGCGATGGTTTTCCCGGTCAGGGCGAAGTACGCCGTCGCCTGATAGTCCGGGTGATACGAGCCGTACATCTCGAACCCGAAACGCCACCCCGCGAGCTCGATCTTGGGACGCAACATCAGCCGAGTCCCGACACCCAGGAAGCGCAGCGCGCCCTTGTCGAGGCTGTGCTCGTTGTAGACCGTCAGCGAATAGCGTTGACTCTTGAGCAAGTCGGAGATCAGCCACCGCTGGTGCAACACCCGGTCCTCCTGGTCCGCGGTGCTCCCCATTTTGGTCAACGATACGAGTGTCCGCCCGCCGGCACGGGCGACAAACGCGAAGCGCGGCGGCTCGATCTGGGTCGGCGCGCCGATCTCGGGCGCCTCCGCGGGCAGCAATGTGAACAGTGAACCGACACCGAGTTCCTCGTGCTCAAGGTAGTCGACGAGCTGATTGAGAAAGCGCTCCGGTGCGAGCGGGTGCCGCTTCGGGAACGACTCGATCGTTCGCATGATCTCGTGCGTGTTGAGATGGATCTGGCGTCGCGCCTCTTCCGCCCGCGCCAGGACAGGGCTCGCCATCGATATTGAGGCGAACACGATCAAGGCAATGGGGGCGCGCATAGCGACGTTCCCTTCACGGAGAGAGATCCGTTACGTTCCGACTATACTCCCGGGCCACGAGCGGAAGGAACCCATTTTTCTATACACCCTTCCACATGCGAACATATTCCGTTTCCTGTGGCGTCTGCCTAGGCATCCGGCATGGCCCCCATTCCACGGCATGAATCAGGAGACGAATGGGCGTGCACGGACCTTTCCGACGCACCGCGTCTGCGACTTCCGCCATCCGTAGACGCACCGCCAGCCAGACGGCCGCCGCAGGCGGCATACGCGCGCGGGCTAGCTCCGGCCCTCGAGCAGCACCGACAAACTGAAGTCGCGATCGCGGAGAGACGGATTCGGATCGAGTTCGTCGAGGTGCATGGTCGAGGCGGTCTCTTCCCGGAGGTCGGTCATCCGGGACTCGGTCGGAACCCACGCGCCGTCGAAGTCCTTGATCTTCGATTCCGGAGAGACGAGCTCCTTCACCTCCACGCCATCGTCCCAGTAGCGCGTCCGCAAGGGCACGTAACGCTCCTTTTCGATGTAGCTGACGGTCTTGCTGTACTGAGAACTCGCATCCGGTTTCATCGTCGCGGTGACGACGTACACAGGCGTGCCGTCGATTACCTCGTCGGGCAGTCGGTTGTAGTCGGCGTCCTCGATATCATCGACGCTGACCAGGAAATCGTCGAAGCTGAAGTCGGTACCAGCAAGACTCTGCCCCTTGAGGGAGATCCGCGACACGCGGCGCCGACTGGGCGCGTAGCTGAACTGGTCGTCGGCCCGATCGGACCGATGCACGTACAGATAGCCGGACCATCGGATCTCGTACGGCCCCACGAGCTGGATCACGGTCTTCGAATAGAGACCGTCCACCGGATTCTCGTCGGCATCACGGTAGTCCTTGGCGTGCTGCTTGAACCGCGTCTCTTGTGGATTCCCCGCGCCGTCGCGAGACAAGATTCGCCCCTCTTGCGACGCGGTCCGTAGCTTCCGCCGATTGCGCAAGAAACGATCGTAGATCTCCTTGCCCGTGAGCGACTCGCCGGCAGGCAAGGTCTTTTCCACCTCGGCCGCGGTTGGCGCGTCGATGCGTTTTTCTCCAGCCTGCACACTAACCGCGCCCATCAGCATCGTCGCCAGCGCGACGACGGATGCCCAGGCCTTCAATTGAGCACCCCAGCCGAACGGTAGCGCCCATCCGTGAATTCCTCGAAGTACTCCGTGAGCAGCGGATGACGAATCGGCTCGGCGCTGTCGCTCGCCGCGAGGTTCCGCTCCGCAACGTACGTGACACTGTCGGAGTCGTGCACCAGCACGTGATACCAGGGCTGATCCTTGGGCGGGTGGCTCCGGGCGACTTCCTCGTACCATTCGGCACTCAACCCGAAGTCCGGATCGACATCGATGATGACTCCCCGGTAACCAAACAACTGATGTTCGATGAGCTGCCCAACGGCAAAGCTCGCAGTGCTCGTCTCCATACGCGGGAACTAAACCATCGTCGCGACCTGGCCAAGCCCCTCGTCGACATCGTATTCCGGCCCGGATGAGACCGCCGCGGAGCGGCCCTACCTCCCGCCCGGCAAAGGTGTACGATGTCGGCATGGGTCTCGGGGAGCGCGGGGCGTATCGGACCACGCAGCGCTGGCAAGCCATGCTGCTCGGCGTGATCCTCATTGGATGTTCGCCGGTCGACCGCGCGCGCTTCGGCTTCGAGGGGCTCAAGGTCCGCTGGCACCGGGTCGCGCTCGCCGAGGCAGCGGTCGACGAAGAGCTCTCCGCCGAGTGGCGAAGAAAGATCGAGCTCGTCATCGCCGTCCGCCGCTTCGCCACGCGGCTTGGCCTCGACCCAGGTGACGCCTTCGCGACGTTCACCCGGCTACATCTCGACCATCCAGGATACGTGCTCTCCGCATGCCCACGTGCCAGCTTGCAGGCGTACACGTGGTGGGCACCCCCCGTCGACGCCGTCCCGTACAAGGGTTTTGTCGAGCTTCGGCAGGCGCGCGATGAAGCTTCACTGCTCGAAGCGCGTGGCTACGACACGTACATCCGCATCGCCAGCACCTTTCGGAGCTTCGGCTGGCTCGCCACGCCACTGCTCGACCAGCACCTCGAGCGCGACGATGTGGCCCTGACGCGACTGGTCCTACGAGAGATTCAACGCGACGCCGTGGCGCTACCCGGGGCCCGGGCCCTCCCCTTCAACGAGTCCTTCGCCGCCTTCGTCGCCTACCGCGGCGCGATCGCCTTCTTCAAGGAGCACGCCCCGGACAGCGATCTCGTACGCCTCGCGCGGGTGGGATGGAAAGCCGAGCGCCGCTACGGTGCGTACCTCCAACGACTCGCCAGCGACCTGGAAGGCGCCTATCACGCGGCGGCCGACGAGGACGCTGCGGTGGAAGCCAAATCACGCCTACTGGAGGCCGCCCAGCTCGACCTGGACACTCTCTCCGAGCACTACGAGTCGCTTGGCATTCCCCGCTTCCGCTCACCCGGGAACAACGCGGCGCTCCTCTACGCCCTCCACCGAACGAGCGGGTTCGATCTCTTCGAAGCGGTCCACGCGCGGACCCGCGACCTCCCAAGGACGATCGACCTGATCACACGCGCCGCGACCGCGCGCCCCGAGGCGCCCTACGAAGGAATTCACGACACCTTGGCCGAAGGGGTGCCCACCCCACCCGTGCGTGACCTCATCCCTCCAGCCCCGTCCTCCACGAGCCCCGACGATTCGGAACCCGCCGAGGACGACGTGGACGCTGGCTAGCGGAACCGCAACTCACGCGCGGGTCAGGGAACCAGGCCGGGAGCCCACAGGTACATGAATCGCGGCGACACGCCCGGCATGGCACCGAGATCGATGGGCAAGACGTTCACCTGCGGCGATCCGCCCGGCGGCCGCGAGTAAATCGTCTCGCGCGTCTCGGATCCCCGGCTATACATGACGACCCGCGGCTCCTCGAGATCGGCACGCGCACCTGCCTCGGCGATCGCGACACGCAGACCGCCGATCGCGTCCACCAGGCCGAGCTCTCGCGCCCGCGCCGCGACGATGACGCGACCGTCGGTCGCTTCCGCAAGAGCGGCCTCGCTCATCGCCGGTCGACTGGCGTGGACGATACTAATGAACCGCGCGTGCAGATGATCGAGAATCTGCTGCACCATCTTCCGCTCTTCGCGCGTCACCCCACGCAGAGGTGAGAGTAGGTCCTTATACTCACCCGCCCGGAATGTCTGGTTCCGCACGCCGATCTTCGCGAGAAGCTCCGTGAGATCGAGGCTCATGAGGATGACACCGATCGAGCCGGTCACCGTCGTCGGGCGCGCGATGACGACATCCGCGGCACAGGCGACGTAGTACCCGCCCGAAGTGGCGCGGTCCCCAAGCGAAGCGATGATCGGCAGTCCACGATCCTCCTTGAAACGCATGAGCGTCTCGTACATCGCATCGCTCGCCGTCACCCCGCCGCCCGGCGTATTGATCCGCAGCACGACCGCACGAATGCGATCGTCTTCCGTCGCCCGTGCGAGCTCGGCCTCGAGACGTGCGAGACTGCTCTCTTCCTCGAGGAGACCGAACGCGCGCCGCCCGGGCGCGTCGGTCAGTACCCCCGAGACGTCGATGAGCAGAACCTTCTCCCGACCAGCACCCGAAACGACGACCTCTTCCAATCCCTCGCTGCCGGAGAAGAGACTGGTCGGTCCACCAACCGTCACCAGAATGCACCCCTGGGCCCCGACACTCAGCAGCACGGCGCACACGGCGCCACGTATCCAACCGAACGGTCCTTGCGTTACAGGCATCCGCCTCGCCTACGCAGTTGCGGGCACTTGGTCAAGGCCGGCCAGCGTCACCCGCCCTCGCCACGTACGCGCTCGACAAAGGCTCGCGACCCGGCACGCAATCGGCGCTCCTGCGTGGCGAAATCCACGGCATAGAGGCCGAAGCGCATGTCGAACCCCTCCGCCCACTCGAAGTTGTCCAGCAATGACCAATAGTAGTAGCCGCGCACATCGACGCCTTCACGATGGGCAACCGACAGCGCGTAGAGATAGCGGCGAATGAACGTCTCGCGCCGATCATCCCGGGCGTCGGCGATCCCGTTCTCGGTCACGATGATCGGCTTCCCGAGACGGGACACGCGACGCAACGCTCGATAGAGCCCTTCAGCGTAGATCGGATACGGCATGTCGGTGATGACATCGTCGGCGCGAAGCATCCGCTCGAGGGGCCATCTCGGGTCGAAGCGGGTCTTGATGTACGTGTGCGAATAGTAGTTGAGGCCGATGAAATCGGTTGCTCCCTGGCCGTCCGGATAGGACTCCACCCTACGCACCCGCCCCGGCACGTACATCCGAAACTCGCCATCCTCCAGGAAACCGAGGATCGAGCGATTGTACGCGGCATCGAGCAAGCGAGCGACGAGCCAGTCGAGCGGATGCCAGCGGCGATACGGATCGAACTGCAGGACGTTCTTGACGAGACCAATCTCCGCGCCTTCCCCCTTCGGCAGCGCCTTGAGTCGCCGATAGACACGTGCGTGCGCGACCAGCATGTTCCGGAGCACCGTTGCCGCCGTGGCAGGGTCGGCGCGGCCGGGCGGAAAACGTCCCAGCACGTACCCCATTGTCACGCACACCCCGGGCTCGTTGATCGTACACCACAAGTCGACCCCGTCGGCGTACTCGCGAAACATGCGCTCACCGAACGCCACGAAGTGCTCGATGTTGGCGGCGCGCTCGAAAGCCCCGAGATCCTCGAACCAGAGCGGATGCGTAAAGTGATGCAGCGTCACCATCGGCCGCATGCCGGCCGAGCGCAGCGCGTCGATCACCTCGTGATAGTGCGCGACCGCCTCACGATCGATGCGCCCCGGCTCGGGCTCGATCTTGCTCCACTCGAGCGAGAACCGGTACGAGCGCACGCCGAGTGCACGCATGCACTCGATATCCTCGCGAAACCTGCTCCAGTGCTCACAGGCTGCCCCGGAGCGCTGCCCGCGCCGGATACGGGGTCGCCCGTGAACATCAGCGGATTGCTCCCAGCGCGACCAGTTGTTTCCATCACATCCGCCTTCGACCTGATGTGCCGCGGTTGCCGTGCCCCACAGAAAATCCGGAGGAAGCGACGTGCGCCCGAGATCGATCTGGTCCCATTGCCAACGCAGCTCTGGATGTCGACTATCGAGCACACTCAGCGCGGCCACGACGCCGAGTACGGCAACGGCGACACCCAGAAAGAGCAGAAACAACATGCGAGCCGTGCGCTAGCGGCGCCGAGAACGACGGTCAAGCGATGGCCGGACTTCAAGAGGTCCGGCGTAGGGGCCGATCCACTCGCGACGCCACCAGTCATCGCCCTCCACGCTGTATCGATAGACGTAGCGCACCGCACGCACTGCACGGGGCGGTGCGTCGGGGAACGGATTCGACGCGAGCAGCCCCAGCACGGCGGGCGTACCGGTCAGGAGACGAGACAGAAAGGGCCTGAACCACGGGGTGGATCCTTCGGTACCGAGCGCCGCAAACCACAGCTGCCAGTCGAGCCTTGGCTGATACGGCGCCACGAAGCGCGGCCGCTGATCCACAGCGCCGGGCTTCCAACGAAACGTGTAGGGCTTCCACGTCCGACCATCCGCCGTCCCCTCGACGACGATCTCCGGACGTGACTTCGTCATGCGCGCGAAGAGCCCATAGGCGTTCACGCTGCGGAACGGACGCACCGCTGCTGCCAGCCGTTCGACCGAGGCAGGCCAGCCAATGTCGAGGCCGCCACCGAAGCGGCCGAGCGCCCGATCGACCTGCCCTGCCAAGATCACTGTACTCACGAGCAGCACGAGTGTACCGACCGGCATCGCAACCACCCCGAACCAGGCACGCGCCAGCCGCGGCACACGGGGCCTCTGCAATGTCACCGCGTGATGACGCCGCGCTCGTGGCCATGCGTCGTCGTCGAGCAGGAGGAGACAGGCGGTAACCGTCAACAGGTTGAAGAATCCGTAGTTGCCGGTGGCGGCGATCCCCAGTTGCTGTGCGAGAAACACCCAGAAGGCCAGCCGACGCAACCGCACCGGGCCGAACACGAAGAACGGCACGACCAACTCGCTGAACAAGACGAGAAAGCACGAGCCCTGGTGCACCCACATCGGGGCACGGTGCAGGTACCATCCGACCCACACTGGAAGGCACGTGGTCTCGTAGTGGTACGCAAGCGCCGTCAGGTCAGGCCACCATGCGGGATCGCCGCTCGCCAGCTTGACGAGACCCGACCCGAGCATCAGTCGAAATACCAACCAGCGAAAAAGGAACACGCCAAACCGTGACACCGGCAGCCCCGTGCCGCGCCCGAGCCGCCACCCCGGGGCTACGAGGAGGATCGCCAGGAACCCGACCTCGAGCAACAGATTGTCCCACTGAAAGCCGAGGAACGTCTGCCCAGCAACCGTCAGAGAGAGATAGACCACCCACGCCGCAGCGAGGGCAACGACGGGCACGAACCCCGTCAGCAACACGCCGCCCATCAGGACACCCAGCGCGCACAAACCGTGCAGCATCGCGTCGCCGGGGGCGAGCCAGAGGAGCGTTGGCGCGACCCACGTCGCAGCGTTGCCCAACCGACTCGCGACCCGCTCCAGATAGTCCGCGGCGGGCAGAATCCCCTCGCTTCCGATCAAGCCGTCGACTTGCCACCACAGCGAGCCCACGGCGAGCACGTAGACGAGACCGAGTACCCGCACGAAGATCGCCGCGGTCAACGTGCTCTCGGAGCGCATGCCCCCATGTCCCCGACCAGGCGCAACGGGTCAATCCTCGGACACCAGCTTGCGGCTCGGAAACGCCTGCGCTAGTCGCGACGACATGCGATCGCTTCGAGCACCAGCCGTCGGGATCATGGGCCTCCTCTGCGGACTGAGCGCGGGCTGCCAAGTCTACCTCAACGGCGGACCGGGCAGTGGGTCAGAGAGAACGCCGCCCTACGACGAGCACGCGGCTCCGCACGCATCCCCCCACGCCGACCCCCACGCGAGTGTGCCCGTGCACGCGCCCGTGCCCCGGCCGTCAACTCTCCCCGCGGCTCCCCCTGATGATCTCACCGCTGATCCCGCCGCGCCTGCTCCCGCGCCCCCTGCCGCCGTCGCGCCCGCCACGGAGGCGACGGTCACCTCCGGCGCGGCACCGCCGCGCCGGGGAGGCGCGACATCCCCCGGGGAACGGTACTACGCCGCCGGGCGGACGTGGATCGTGCTCGACGCCGTCGAGGATGCACTCGAAGGGGCAGACTTCCACGTCCTGAGCTCGGGCACGTCGACGCGCGGTGGTGAGGTCCACGCGGAACGACGCCAGCGCCTCGGGTCGCCCCGCACGAGTACCAGCCCGGTGTGGGCTGTGCAGGCGGCAGTGATCCGCATTGCCGGCTCGACCTGGGAAGACTGCTGCTACGTCAAAGCGACCTTCACGACCACGCGCCTCAACTCGCGGGGCGACGTCCTCGGCACGACCGCCACCGACGAACCCGAGAATCAGGTCCTCAGGTCCTGGTTCTTTGACGACGTCGCGGCGCGGGTTCCCCCCGAGCCCGCCTACTGAGGTGCGGCGCCGGGCCCGGGTCGATCAGCTCCGCCGCCATCGGCGAACGCCGTCGTCGTCTCATCGCCGGCTGCCGGCGTCGTCTCATCACCGGCTGCCGTCGGGGCCGACGTCTCCGGACCGCCAATACCCGACGCCTCGGGTAGGCCCTCGCTGACCGCCCCTCCTCCGGCCTCATCCGCACTGGCCTCGCCCCCGGGTTCCTGAGAGGCGGGGGCCTCAACGGGGTTCGGCTCCGACATGGGGTCGGTATCGTGCGCGATGGGATCCTGTGGCAACCGATCCTGCTCGGCGCCATCGACGATCAAGCGCGGCGCACCGAATCCATGCGAGGTGAGGGCCGGGTCGCTCAACGTTCGCGCACCCGAGGCGAGATGCTCGTAGACGGCCTTGTAGCTGGACGTCAAATCGCCAACCAAGACCGCCGTCGTCTGAAAATGGTCTGTGACGCTGCGCTGGTATCGATCGTGGTCTCCCCGCAGCGCCTCGATCTCCGCCTGCAGACGGCGCGCACGCCCGGCAGCCGGCAGGACGAAGATGCCGGCGATGAGGCCCAGCGCCACGCCGATGACGAGTAGTCCCAGCGTAACGAACGGTGCGGTTTGGATCGTGTTGATCATCTCGAACATGGAGTCCCTCCGACGCGGAATACCGCAGTGTACCCAGACAAGGGATCCCTGAAAAGCACTCCGGGCGCTTGACAAGCGCCTCCGGCGTCCGCGTAGTGCGCTCCCGATGCAGATCGGCATGAACCTTCCCGTCATGGTCCCGGGCCTGACGCGGGATCTGATCATCGAATGGTCGCGACGGATCGACGGTGGCCCCTTCTCCAGCCTGGCGGCCGGCGAGCGGATTACCTTCCCGAATCCGGAAATCATCGTCACCCTCGCGACGGCCGCCGCGGTCACCGAGCGGGTACGCATTGTCCCCACGGTCGTCGTATTGCCAATGCACCCGGCGGGACTCGTGGCCAAGCAGATCGCGACGCTCGATGTCGTGTCGAACGGCCGCGTCACACTGGGAGTCGGCGTCGGCGCACGTGCGGAGGACTACCGCGCCATGGAGATCCCGTTCGAACAGCCGAAGCTCCGCCGCCTCGAGGCCCAGGTCGGTGAGCTGCGCCGGGCGTGGTCGGGCGCGCCTCTCTTCCCTGGCGACCAACCCATCGAGCCGCTCCCGGTACAACCCGGCGGCCCTCCCATTCTGGCCGGCTCCCTCGCCCTGCCGTCGATTCGCCGGGCCGCCCGCTGGGCGGACGGCCTCTGCGGTTTCAGCTTCGGCCCCTCGTGCGATGAGATCCAGCAGTCCTTCGACGCCGCTCGCGCCGCGTGGCGAAACGCCGGACGCACCGAGCCCCCGCGACTCGTCACCAGCTGCTGGTTCGCGTTGGGCAGCGAGGCCCGCACCCAAATGGACGGCTACATCGAACGCTATCTGAACTTCCTCGGCCCTGGAGTCGCCGAGCAGATCGCACCCACCTGCTCGGTCGTATCCGCGGCGCGACTGCGAGAGACGGTGGCCGACATCGCCAGCCTCGGCTGCGATGAGCTGATTCTCGTCCCGACGACACTCGATCCGAACGAACTCGACCGCGTCGCGCGGCACTTGTAAGAGCCCCCGTGCGCGCGAGCGCTACGCGCTCGTGCTCCGATGGGCGTCGCGAACCGTGGCAAAGCCACGGTTGCTCCCCGGCGGGACGGGGAGGCGGCGGACCCGGACGGTCAGAATTTGTCGGGGCGGATTTCGGCGTCGTTGCCGCCGTCGATGTAGTAGACGGCACCGTGGATCCAGGAGGCGTCGCTCCCAAGCAGAAACGTAACGAGCGTCGCGATCTCCTCCGGACGCCCGGTCCGGCCGAGCGGCACCGAGAGATCGCGTATCGCGTTGCCGATGCGTGGATCCTCCCGACCACCCGCGAGCAGCGGGGTCTCCACCGGTCCCGGAGCAACGGCGTTCAAGCGCACGCCTGCCCGGCCCCACTCGCCCGCGCGCCGCCGCACCGCACGACCCACCGCATGTTTCGAACCCATGTACGCGTGCGCAGGATTGCTCGCGTCGATGATGCGAGCGGCCTCGGCCTCATCGTGCGCCAAGAGCGCTTGGACGAACGGATCATCGTCGAGAGGAAGCATCTGCGCCGAGTTCGAGCACATGACGACCACCGCGGCCTCTGTCCCCGCCCGCAGAAGATCGAACAGTCCGTCGAGCAGATCCACCACTCCGAAGTAGTTGACGGCGGCCACGCGTGACGGCGGATCGACGTGCGGCCCGAGCCCTGCGCAGAGCACCAATCGATCGATGCGAGGACCGGCCTGCTCGCGAATGTCCGTGATCGCCGCTGCGCGACCTTCCGGCGAGGCGAGGTCGGCTGTCACTTCGGCGTCGCGCAGGTCCACACCCAGAATCCGATCCTCCCCCTCCATCCGACGCCGAACCGCGGCCCCGATACCCGAGGCCGATCCCGTAATGACCGTGGTCATCCGATCACCTGCGCCGACTTGAGGGTCGCGATCTCTTCCCATTCGTAGCCGAGTTCCAAGAGAACTTCCTCGGTGTGTTGGCCGAGCTCTGGTGCCGCGCCGCGTACCTGCGAGGGCGTATCGCCAAAATCCGCCGGGCTTGCCACCACCTCCGCGGGCTCGCCGTTCGGAAGGGTCACCGGTTGAAAGCCCCCGACGGCGCGGACCTGTTCATCCGCGACGACCTCCGCCACGCTTTGTACCCGCCCCCAGTAGACGTCGTTGGCATCGAAACGGACATGCCACTCGGCCTCGCTCCGGGTTGCGAGAACCTCATCCAGGATGGCGATCAACTCCGTGTGATGCTCGAGCCGGTCGGCGACAGTCGCGAAGCGCGGATCGTCCAACAAATCTTCGCGCGTGATCGCTTTGCAGAATCCCGGCCAATGTCGATCCGGTTGCAGCATGATCAGCTGCACCCACCGGCCGTCGCCGGTCTGATAGTGGTTGAAGAGTGGATTGGGCGCCCGGCGGCGGCCGGGCGGCCGATAGGCGAAACCAGTGTTGAGACAGATCTGCAGATCGGCGCTGTGGAACCACACCCCAGTGCGCAGGAGTGAGAACGTCAACTCTTGCCCGTTGCCGGTCCTCTCACGCGCAACGAGCGCCGCCGAGATCGCACCCGCCATCGCCAGCGCGGTGGCGTGATCTCCCATGCCCGGGCGTTGGTTCGGCGGCGGCTGATCCGGCTCGCCAATCGACGCCATGATCCCGCCACGTCCCCAGAACGCCGCGTAGTCGAATGCCGCACGCTCGGCCTCCGGACCGGTTGGGCCGTAGCCGGTCAACGCGGCGTAGATCAGGCGTGGATTCGCCTCCCGGAGCTTGGCGTAGGTGAGCCCGACCCGCGCCAACACCTGCGTCCGCAGATTGGTGACGAACACATCCGCGCCCGCAATCAGGCGACGCACGACATCCGCGGCACCGGGCTGCGTGACATCGAGCGCGAGACTTCGCTTGCCGCGATTGTCGAGCAGGAACACCGGATTGACCTCGAGGTCGCCGCGCATCAACCCCGTCGCTGCCAGCCCACGGAGCGGATCGCCACGCTTGGGATCCTCGAGCTTCACGACGTCGGCTCCCCAGTCGGCAAGCACAGCGCCCGCCGCCGGCGCCGCGACCCATATCCCCAGTTCGACGACCTTGAGCCCAGCGAGCGGTCCTTCAGCCATACGCGCCTCCCAGTGCTGGGCGCGCGAACTCACCGATGCGGCAGCGGATCTCGGGCGCCTCGATCATGGCGTCCGGCGTAACATGGAACCGTTGCGGCGGTCCAAGTCCGACCCGCAACGGCAACGTCATCCAGTGCGCCAACCTGGCTCCGGCACGACGAAGAGGCCCTGCCCTTCGGCCGTCACCTCCCCGTCGGCCGTCAATGTGGCGCGTGTCACGGCCTTCCGACCGGTCACCGTGGGAGGGGCGACGTCAAATCGGAGCTCGGTTTCGAGCGGTGTCGGACGACGATAGCGCACCGTCAACGAGCCGGTCACCGCACCGATCCCCTGCATCACGGTCGCGTACCCAAGCACCTGGTCGAACAGATGCGCAACGATACCGCCGTGCACGCACCCGGGGGGTCCTTCGTAGGCAAGGCCCAACGTCACACGCGCCGTCAGGGAGCCGCCGTCGCGCTCGATCGCAAGCGGAGGATTGATGGGATTGAAGTCCCACGCGCGCGCATTTCCGCCATAGAACGGACGCGCATCGTCTGGTCCGACTTCCGCGGTGAATCGCGGAGTCGCCCCGCGCCGCCCAATGGCTTCGAGACGGGTCGCAATGTCGTGGACAGCCACGCGGGCGTCCCGAAGCTCCGCGTGGGGCTCGTCGATCACGACCATACGCTCCATGAGCACCCGCACGGCCGCAGCAAGGTCGCGGAGTTCCTGCGGGGGTTCGAGCCAGTAGGATGAAGGGTCGTCGGGATTGGGCACGCGTCCAGATACTCGGCGAAACGGCTAGTCGTTGATCGGGGGCGTCGCCGGGGATTCGTCCATACCCGCGTCGACGCCCGCAACCGGGTCGGCGGGCGCCGCGCCGTCCGCCTCCTCGGCGAGCAGAACAGGCGTCACCAGCTCCGGGAACTTCCCAACCACCTTCGAGTAAAAAGCCCGAAGGATATCCATGTCGGCTTTCATGTTGCCGGTGGGATGGAAGGCGGGGCCGATGCTGCCGACCTTGCGGCGGTAGTCGAGCGCAGTAGCCATCACCGGCACCCCGGCACCGCGAGCGATGTGGTAGAATCCTGACTTCCAATGTTTTGCCCGGCCCCGAGTCGCGGATGGCGGAATCACGACGTACAACCGATCGGTGGATCGGTACACATCGACGACCTGTTGCACGATGTTGTGACGCGAGCCGCGGTCGATGGGCAAACCACCCAACCACCGCATGAAGCCACCGAAGGGCCAGCGGAAAAGTTCCTTCTTGCCGAGCCACGACGGATTGATACCGTGCGCGTAGGCCACCGCGAGCATGATCGGCATATCCCAGTTCGTGGTGTGGGGCGCCGCAATAACGACGGCCTTCGTCCCCTCCGGGAGCTTCCCCTCGAGGGTCCATCCCAGGCTCCGGAGAAACAACGCTCCCAGCCCGCGGCCGAACCTGCTGGTACCCTGATGCGCGTTCGCGTTAATGGGAGCAGACATCAGCTGTCTACGAGACAAGACAAGGCCCATGAAGTCAACCAGATCGGGTATCAGTGTAACTTCGGCAGCGTCCGGCCCCGATGCTCCTGGTAGAGGAGAACCCAATGGACATCGAACCTGACACGCCACGCACGACGCCCGCGCGCGGCTCCGCCCGCATGATCGCACTCGGGCTCGCCGCGGGGCTCGGGCTCGTGACCCTACTCGCCAACGCGGGAACCACGCCCAAGGTTGACGCCACGACGGAGAAGACCGGGCAAGCCTCGAAGATTGCTACGTTCGCGGGCGGGTGTTTCTGGTGCATGGAGCAGCCGTTCGAGAAGCTTCCCGGCGTCTCCGAGGTCATCTCCGGCTACACCGGTGGACAAACCCCAAAGCCGACGTACGATCAGGTGTCGGCGGGTATCACCGGCCACGCCGAAGCCGTGGAGGTGCACTACGACCCGCGCCAGGTCACCTACGAAACCCTGCTCGACGTCTTCTGGCGCCAAGTCGACCCCACGGACGCGGGCGGGCAGTTCGTCGATCGGGGCACACAATACCGCACCGGCATCTTCGTCCACGACGATGCGCAGCGCCGACTGGCGGAGGAATCCAGGCAGGCCCTCGCGGATAGCGGTCGGTACGGCAAGCCCATCGTGACGGGCATCGAGGCGGCCTCGACCTTCTATCGGGCCGAGGAGTATCATCAGGACTACGGCACGAAGAACCCGGTTCGCTACAAATACTATCGCTATCGTTCGGGACGGGACGAGTACCTAAAGGAGGTCTGGGGCACCATGAAAGACGAGCAGGCACGCGAATATCAGAAACCGAGTGAGGAGAAGCTCCGGGCACAACTCACCCCGCTGCAGTACGACGTCACCCAGGAAGATCAGACCGAGCGACCGTTTGCGAACGCGTTCTGGGACAACAAAGAGGAGGGGCTCTATGTCGACGTCGTCAGCGGCGAGCCCTTGTTCACCTCAACGGACAAATTCGACAGCGGCACGGGCTGGCCGAGCTTTACGCGACCGATCGAACCAGAGAACGTCGTCGAACACGTCGATGGATCGCTCTTCATGAAGCGCACCGAAGTCCGGAGCAAGACGGGCGACAGCCACCTCGGACATGTTTTTCCGGATGGTCCCGCTCCGACGGGTCAGCGCTACTGCATCAATAGCGCATCCCTACGTTTCATCCCCAAGGCGGATCTCGAGAAGGAAGGCTACGGCGCCTACCTTGACCGCATCAGCAAGTAGCGCCCGCACCGACGCATGACGCACACGGCGCTGGTTGCGCTCGGCGGACTCCTTGGCTCGGTCGCACGCTATTGGCTGGTGGGCCTCACGACGCGGCTGCACGGGTCGCCCTTCCCGCTCGGCACGCTGGCCGTCAACGTGATTGGCAGCTTCGTACTCGGCCTGGTGATGGTGCTGGCGCTCGAGCGTGAATTCATCGGTGCGCATGCGCGGACCTTCCTGACGATCGGCGTGTGCGGCGGCTTCACCACCATGTCGACCTTCAGCCACGAGACGGTCGTGCTCTTGCGCGACGGACAGGCCGTCCTCGCGTTCGCCAACGTCCTCGCCACGACCTGCGCCTGTTTCGCCGCCATCTGGCTCGGGCACACCATCGCCCGCAGCCTCTGACGCCAGTGCGGACAGCCCCGGTCGACACCTGACGGACCGGGCCTAGTACCGCTCGGGCCGCGCTCCGTCCTCGCGAAGCGCGGCCCGTCCCCCCCCGACCTATGGCGCCTGAACCGCCGAGGGCACGCACAGCTCCGTCGGCCGCGTGAAGTTGTACTCTTCCGGACCGAACTGATTGTCGACGAAGATCGGCCCACGGAAACTGGTCCGCTGCGGCCGCGTCTTCACCGAGTAGCACATCAGGTGTGCGGTCGGGTCGTTTATACCTTCGGCGTTCTTGTCGGCGGCGATACAGAGGCGGCGGGGTCGCTTGACGTCAACGGACAATGAGCCGAACTGATCGGTGACCGCAAGACCCTTCACGCGCGTCTTTGCGCGAACCACACGGTAGCACTTGTAGTGATCGAGCATCGTCATCCCGAGTGGCGGCGCCGGATCGGTGAGGCTCTTGGCACTCGGGGCCATCAGTCGATCAGGCCGAACCATATCGACAGTGACCGTCCCGAACTGATTGGTGACCTCCACGTTCTTCACCCGCGCGAAGCGTACGTTCGTCTGCTTCGCCTCGTAGCTGATGAGATGCGCCGAGAGATTGATCGCGTTCGGGTTCTCGTTGTTCTTGCTCGCCGGGTTGCAGATCCGCTTCGGACGCTTCAAATCGACGACACCAGGGCCGAACTGGTCGTCGAGCGTCAGGCCCGTCACACGCGTGTAGGGCTTTCGAGACAACTCGTAGCACTGGAAATGCGGTAGCGGCGGAATCCCCGGCGTCAGCTGCCCGGTAGGCGTCGAGACCGGCGTCGGCGTCGCAGTCTGCGTGACGGTCGCGGTAGCCGTCGGCGTTGGCGTGACCGTCGGCGTCCCCGTTGGCGTCGGCGTGACCGTCGGGGTCACCGTTGGCGTCGGTGTGACCGTCGGGGTCACCGTTGGCGTCGGCGTGACCGTCGGGGTCACCGTCGGCGTGGGCGTGGGCGTCACCGTCGGCGTTGGAGTCGGGGTCGGCGTCACGACGAGATTGCAGATCGGCACGTCCGCATCGATCGGGAACTGAGTACTCCCATCCGGAGTCACATCCCGAAAGCTCGTGCCGTCGAAATAGCGCGCGACGGCTCGGACACTCCCAGGTTTGGTGCACAGCTGGTCCGTCACGTCCGCGAAGGAGACTGTGTAGGGGATCTGATCGGAGCGCAGGAAATCCACACCCACGGGATTGCAGCCGACACCGCCGGGACAAACGAGTGGAATACCTCCGAGCGGCGTCACGTCACAACACTGATTGGCGAAGACCGGCGGCCCGACGGCTGGATGCATGGCGGGGCACGGCCCCGCCCCGGGCACATCGATGCACACGCTACCACCTTGGTAGCCACAGGCATCGGGAACAGTCGTGAAGCCCAGGGTGGCCCGATAGTAGATGGTCTCGCCAGCGATCTTGGGACCCACGACCGGCGTTTCACCGATCTGGTCGTCATTCACCAGGTCGCGGAGTTCGGTCAACGTCAATGCGACCGACACCTCGGTACACGTCAGCGGATTGTTGCTGTCGAGCGCCGCAGCGAGCCCGGGAGTGGCGGTCACGCCGACCGCAAGCGAGAGAACCAGGAAAGATCTTGTCAGAGCAAGAGGAGCTCGGCCGCACATATCGTCCACCTCCCAGCAACCGCCACAACCGCGATGAGGCGGCTCCGCAAACCATCGTTCAGCCGGTGTCGATCCCGACGTCGGAACGTCGTCACACCGGCATCACCCCAACACCAAATCCCGATACCCTTCGCGACGCCGCGGCGGGTATCCTGACCCATTCACACAACCCTGTGTAGGAATGGTGTAGCGAAATTCATATAGCGATCCACTTAGTAATGGTCAAGCAAATTCACACATGATTTCCAGTGGATAGATGCGAGACTGCTCCATTTAAGATCACGACACGGATCGCGACATGGCGGACGACACAGTGTCCGCCATGTCGTCCGAAGCCGACCGCTCCGCGGCGAACGAGAACCGCGTCTCCGGACTCAGCTGGCCGCTGGATCGAGCACGACAACCGGGATCTGGCGGGTCGTTCGTTCCGCATACGTCGCGTAACCGCCCTCGGCCGCCACAGCCTCCCGCCAGAGCGTCTCACGCTCGTCCCCCTCGGCCTCGCGCGCAACGACGCGGGTCACGACGCCGCGACGCTCGACGGTTGCGTGGGGATCGGCCTGCAGATTGAGCCACCACGCGGGATGCTTCGGCTCCCCCGCGAACGACGCAATGACCACGCACGCGTCCCCTTTCGGGAGATACATCAACGCGCGCGTCCGCTGCTCGCCGGTCTTCCGCCCCTTGGTCGTCAGGAGCAGTACAGGCATTCCCATCATCGAGCCGAGCAAGCGGCCCCCACTCGTTCGATAGATCCACGGGTGGATCTTCCACACGAACTCCATCAACTTCGTCCGTCGTACGGCTGGCATGAGGCACCCCCTAAATCGATCTCAGTCGCTTAGCGCGCACGCCGAGCCGTGCCAACTCGGACCAGGCGCTCGCCCTGAGCACGCAGCCACCGCTGCCTAGAACCGAGTCTTTCCCCATAGTTGCTCGGCCGCTGGAGGTGTGCGACCTTCACCCACCGGGGGGGAAGCATATGCGCTTGGCAAACGGCAGGATGGTGCTCGTGTTGTGGATCGGCACCGTCGCGTTGAGTCTCGTCGGGATCGGTCGATTCCTCGACGAGTCGATCACGGGCCTCCTCTTCGCCAAAATCTCCGTTGGAATGGCCGCCCTCGCCGTCCTCGCGCTGATCGTATCGATCACAGCGACCGTAGCCTGGGCGCGGCGCCTCGGGAACGTGTCGGCCGACGGCTCACGCACGGTGAGTGGACGCCGACGCTTCCTCCTCGGCGCGGCGACCGCGACGGGCGGCCTCATAGCCACGGCGGCGGCGGCACTGGTGCGGCCGCGCGGGTGGCTCAACGTCGTCAGCCCGGCGATTACCCCCGAGGCCCCGACCTCGGCTCCCGAACCACGGAGCGAGTGGGAGGGCGCACGCGTCCAATCGTACCGACGGCTCGGCCGCACCAACTTCGAGGTGTCCGACATCTCTCTGGGCTCTGGACGGCTCAAGGGAGACCGGGGCGAAGAGATTGCGCGCGAGGCCATTGCGCGCGGCATCAACTACTTCGACACGGCGCCCGACTACTCCGCTGCCGGCTCCGAGCTCGCCCTCGGGCGCGCGATGCAAGGCCATCGGGACAAGATGTTCCTGGCCACCAAGTTCTGCACGCCGACAGGACACCTGCAGCCCGGCAGCTCGGTCCAGGAGTACATCGACGTGGTCGAGGGCAGTCTGAAACGTCTCCAGACGAACTATGTCGATCTGGTGCACGTGCATGCGTGCGACACCGTCGAGCGGCTCCTCGACCCGAATCTGCACGAGGCATTCGCGCGCTTGAAAGAACAGGGGAAGGCCCGCTTCCTCGGATTCTCGAGTCACACACCGAACCTCGAAGCCGTCACCGAGGCCGCCATTGCCGATGGGCGATTCGACGTCATGATGCTGGCCTACCACCACGGCGCGTGGCCGAAGCTCGCGGCCTTGATCGATCGCGCCGCCGAGAAAGACATCGGCGTCGTCGCAATGAAAACCCTCAAGGGCGCCAAGCATCGCGGGCTGCTCGATTTCCGCCCCGAGGCCGACTCGTACACGCAGGCGGCGTTCAAGTGGGTACTCGGCAATCCGTCCGTCGGCTGTCTCGTCATCTCGTTCTTCGAGCCGCAGCACGTCGACGAGTATCTCTACGCCTCCGGAAAACAGCTTTCCGATCAGGACCTCGCCGTTCTGGACCGCTACGACGAACTGATTGCCGGGAAGCACTGCTTCCCGCACTGCGGCGAGTGCCTGGACGCCTGCCCCGAGCAGCTCGCGATCAACGACGTGCTCCGCTACCGTATGTACTTCGAGGACTATGGCGACGAAAAGGAAGCGATGCGTCTCTACGCGGCACTCGACAAGCACGCCGACGTCTGCATCGGCTGCCCGGCGCCCTGCGCCGACGCCTGCCCCCACGATGTCCCCATCCGCGAACGCATGATGGGCGCCCACCAGATGTTGTCGTAACCCGGCGCGTAGCGCCGCGCGCAACGGGGGCTCCCTTGCTCAGCCCTCTTTCGGCATAAGAGAATCGAGGCGTTCCACGGCGTCCAGGTACTCCTGGACCATTCCATAGATGACGTCGCGCGATGGACGTACCGCGTTCATCTGCCCGACGATCTGTCCGACGGGATTGAACGCGACCGCCTGCGCCTTGCTCGCGTACTGATGCACCCGGGAAACAGCATCGGCCGTCACCATGAACTGAAGCGGCATCCCGAGAGGCTTCGGGGTTTCCGGATCCTCCCAAGCCTCCGTCCACTCGTTCTTCAACATGCGGCACGGCTTCCCGGTGTACGATCGCGAGCGCACCGTGTCGCGACTGGTCGCTTTCAGGAACGACTCCTTCTGCTCGGGCGGAGCCTCCGCTTCGGTAACCGTGAGCCAGAGCGAACCGGTCCAGACGCCTTGCGCCCCCACGGCGAGCGCTGCCGCCATCTGCCGCCCGGTACCGATTCCGCCTGCAGCCAGCACCGGAATAGGCGCGACCGCGTCGATCACCTCGGGCCAGAGCACCATGCTGCCGATCTCACCCGTGTGCCCACCGCCCTCGGTGCCCTGCGCGATCACGAAGTCGACCCCGGCCTCTTTGTGGCCGAGGGCGTGCTTGACGCTGCCACACAGAGCGCCGACGAGCCGCCCCGTATCCTGGATCTCTTTGATGACGTCCGCCGGCGGCGTGCCGAGCGCATTGGCGATGACCTTCACCTTGTCGTGCTTGAGCGATTCCTTCACCTGCAGTCCGGCGGTCGCCTCGGTCCAGCCGAGCAACTCCCGCGGCTTCTCGTCGGCCGGGAGCTCCGGCACTCCGTGCTCGGCCAGGACCTTCTTGGCGAAGTCGCGATGCCCCTGCGGAATGGAGGCCTTCAGCATCGCCTCGAGCTTCTCGACATCCATCTCGCCCTGGCCCTCGTACTTCCCGGGGATGACGATATCGACGCCATACGGCTTGTCGCCGATGTGCTCGTCAATCCAGTCGAGCTCGACCGCGAGCTGCTCGGCCGAGAATCCAACCGCACCCAGCACGCCGAACCCTCCTGCCTTGCTCACCGCGACGACCACGTCGCGGCAGTGCGTGAAAGCAAAGATCGGGAACTCGATGCCGAGTCGCTTACAGAGTTCGGTGCGCATGGATGGATTCCTTTCGTACTGCGGAGCGATTCGCCAAACGATCGTTTGTCGCCTGATTGTGCTGGGCTCGTGGCCAGCCGTCAAGCCACCGCCCGGGCCCGGCGCGTAGTCGCTACCGCGCGGGTGCTATGCGCACGATCGCTGCCTCTACACCAAGGTGGCGAACCTGCTCGTCGGTGAGCCCGCGCCGCCGGTCGTAGCGGATGCCGAACTGTCGGCCGAGGAATGGGAGGCGCTGAAAGGTCTGCCCCGCCCAGCCACGGAACTCCTCGCTTGCAGGGTGCACGAGCAACGCCAAGCCTTCGACCTCCTGCCCACGGAGCAGCATTCTAATCGGCCGCTCTTCGCGGAAGTTCCGCCACCATTGCTTGGCCGGCGCATCCGAGACCAGCACGATCACCAGCTCGCCGTCGCGCTGGTACCCGACAGGAATGGTGTACTCCCGCCCCGTCCGCCGCCCGGTGATAGTCAGCAGGACGAGCCCCGGACTCACCACCCAATGGAGCGGCGACCGCAGAAGCCACATGAACAGCGGGTTTACTGGAGTCCAATCCACCGCCGCGGGTCCTCAGGATTCGGCGCGTAACCCCTTGCCGGTGATGAGCGGCAGATCGAGCGACGTCAGCATCCCCGGCGGCGCCGCCACCACGGCTGGAATCGCGTTCACGATGCGCGTGGCGGTCAGGAGCACGCCCCCCACCGCATGATCACCGTGCTCGTCCTGAAACTCGAACTCGCATTGCATCGCGGGCACGCCCTTGATCAGGACACGATAGCTGCCGTTCCCGGTCGGCCAGTCGGGCGCAAGGTCGTCGTCGAGCCGCGTGACGTGCTCCACCACGAGTGCCGACTTCCCGCCGACGACACCCCGGACCTCGAAACGCAACGCCGCCATCGTCCCCGGCTCGACGACATGGTCGCCAATCCGAATCTCTTTGGTGGCGGGCAGGCGCTCGAATTCCTGACTGATCTCGTCGAGCTCGACGCCGAGTCCGTCCGCCAGCAGCCGAATCGTACCGCCCCATCCCATCGAGAGCATCCCGGGTGCCAGGAGGAGCGGCACGTGATCCATCGCCTTCCCGAAGCCCATGGTCTCGAAGAGCACCTCGGGCTGGTCGTAGGTCGCGTAGTTGATCACCTCGAGGATGCGAATCTCTTCCCAGCGTTCGCACAGACCCGACAGCGTGAGCGGCAAGACATCATTGGCGAAACCCGGGTCGATACCCGACGTAAAGAACGACGCTCCACCCTTTTCGCACGCCGCGGTGATCTGAGCCTTGATCTCCGGACCCAACGTCAGGGGATGCACGAGCGGAACGATCGAGCTCGAGACCACGTTCTTCCCCGCCTCGAGGATGCGACACACGTCCTCCACCGCATCGAACGGCCGCACGTCGGCCGTCGCCGTGTAGCAGACACAGTCGGCAGACGAGGCCAGGATCGCGTCGATATCGTTCGTCGCCTTGATGCCGGTCGCGGGCAGGCCACACAGCTCACCGGCGTCCTTCCCCACTTTCGAGGCACCATGCGCCACGACGCCTGCAAGCCGCAGCTCGGGGTGATTGACGATGCAGCGGAGCGCGAAGGCACCCACGTTCCCGGTGCTCCATTGAATGACATCATAGGCCATGCGTGTCTCCCCCTCTCGGTCCGTGCAGTCGTAGCAGAGTCATCCGCGAAGCCAAGATGACCGTGCGGTCGGCGACTACGACCCGATCGGCTTGTCGAGGTCGTGCGATGACACCCGCGAGAAATCTGCCGGACGCTTCTCCAAGAACGCGGTGACTGCCTCGATATTCTCGGGCGAGCCGACGCGGCGCGCGAAACCCTGGTTCTCACGCTCGCGCGCCAGGCGCACCTGATCTGCCCGCGTCTCGAGCACGAGCCGTTTCGTGTAGCGCAGCGACCCCAGGGGTTTCGCTGCCAGCGCCTGCGCCCGTGCCATCGTCGCCTCGAGCAGCTGCTCGGGCTCGCAGAGCGTCGTCGCCAGCCCGAGTTCCACCGCACGCTCGGCATCGATGAAGTCCGACTCGAACAGCAGGTCGATGGCTTGACGATAGCCGATGATGGCCGGCAGGAGATAGCTGCTCGCCGCCTCCGGCACCACGCCGAGCGTGACGAACGGCGCGCGCAAGCGCGCTCCGCGCGCGATGAAAGCGTAGTCGCAGTGGAGCAACAGCGTCAGCCCGATCCCGACACCGACACCGTTCACCGCCGCCAGCAACGGCTTGTCGAACACACACAGCGCGTCCATGAACCGATCGAACGCGGTACCAAACTCCCGCTCATCGACCCCGGGAGGACGCTGTCCCCCCATCTCGACGAGATCCTGACCTGCGGTGAACGCGCCCCTAGCGCCGGTCACGACGACGACCCGCACGGCGTCATCCGCGTACGCGTCAGCCAGCGCCTCACGCGCGTCACACCACATCCGATAGTTGAAGGCGTTCTTCTGCTGCGGACGGTTCAGGGTCAGGACGAGGACGCCGTCGTGGCGCTCCTCGAGAATGGTCTCACGTGCCATGGATCGTTCCTTTCCGGGCCGGGCCGCGCACGGCGGCCACGAGCCGGACGTACAGGTAGACCAAGGCGCCGTTCCGCGCCACCAGGATGGCGAGTGCCGTGTCGAAGTGCTCGCCGCGCGCGCCGAGTTGATCGTACCCGAACGGATACACCAGCGCGGTGAGCAGAAAGACTGCCGCTGTCGCCACGAGCGTCCCCACGTGGGCAGGCACGACCAGCGCCAGCAACGGCGCTGGCCAGACGAGAAACTGGGGGGAGAGAATCTTGGCGCCGACGAGGACGCCAACGACAGTCGCGGCCGCCGCGGATAGCACGCGCCGATCGTCGAGCCCCGGGCTTCCCATCGGCAACCGATCATCGCGGGCCGTTCGCCAGGCGACGATCCAGGGCAGCAGGATCAGCATCCCCGAAACCGGCGTCGTCCACGATGCGAGCCACTCCGGCACGACGCCCACGAGGTGCCAGCTGCCATGATCGTGGCTATTCTGACTGACGATCCACCCGACACGATCGAGCACGAACACCACCCCCGCCCACACGGACTCGACCTGCAGACTGCGTTCGGTGTGGTACGCGATCCAGGTCACGGCGGCGGGCCCCGCCACCACGAGGAGCGGCACCCACGGCAGTGCCACGCCAATCGAGGTGCCCGCGACGACGCGGGCGGCGCCGCGCACGTGCTGCGCCCGATAGGCCGCGACAAAGGCGATCGGCACCAACACGATCGGCCAGAGCTTGGTCGCAACCGCCAGACCCAGAAGCACACCACCGATACCGGGCGCACTGCGCGCCACGATCCAGAACAGCGCGCTCACCGCCAGCGCCGCGGGTACGACATCGAAACGGCTGTAGAGCACGTTGTGGAGGGCGGCCGTCATCCCCAGATAGCTTCCGACCGCCAACCATTGGCGTCGTGGCTCGTCGGACCAGAGGCACCGCGCCCATGCGGCGACGACGATGACGCACAGGAGGTCGAACGCCATCATCTCGAGCTCGAACCACAGGATGTACGCACGCCTGACATTGCCGCTCAGAAGATACGGCGGCACGAACGCGAGGAGTGCCCCGGGGGGATACTCGAGCGTGGAGTCCCGATACGGGATGGTCCCCTCGGCCCAGCGGTGCACATGGCCCAGGAACGCGTATGGATCGTGCCCCCAGCCAAAGCGCGCGTACAGGACCTGACCGAGGCGCACCACCGCCCAGATGAGTACGACACGCAACTGAGGCGCGCGCCACACCCGCGACGATGTCAGGCGGCGAGTCGCTCGAGGAGCGTCGCCGTCGTAACCGGTTCCGGCGTGGTCACTGTGATCGCGAAGCGCTCTTTCGGATCAAGCTCGTGCGCCAACCGACAATCCACGCCCGGGTAGAGCGTCGCAAGCAACGCCGTCAACGTCGGCTGAAACGCAGTCGCGGTCGCCTCGGTATTGGGGGCATTCAGGCGGTCGTGCGCAAAGACCTGCATCTCCTGCGCGCGAAAGGTCACCCTGCCCTGCAACTCGGGCTCGCTCGTCAGCTGCTCGCACGCACGCAGGGCCGTCCGTGTGACCGCCGCCACGCCGGCCGCGAGCTCGCCGTCGAAGGGACGCCGCAGATAGTACACCAGACCGCGCCGACCGCCGGTCTCGTCGATGCCGAAGATCCCTTCGTGCGCGACCAGAATGATCCCTGGCCCGGACGGGACGTGGCTGTAGTCGGCCACATCGATCAGCGTTTCGGGCATCACCTTCGATTGGATCCAGCGATGGAAGATCGGAATGAACTCCGGCAACGCCACACCACCGGCGTCCTCGCAGAAAAACTTGACGCCGAGTCGTTCGATTCGCATCGCGCTACGCACCCGCCGGCGCGCCGGGCAGCGGCGCGACTGCACCCTGCTCGAGAATCCGCCCGTGACACGCGTGCGCCGCTTCGATGAACAGATTGGCCTCCTCGGCCAGATGATGCGCGGCCTCCTGCGTAAACGTGCGGTTGGTGTCCTCGAAGCGATGGAACAGATACATCGCGAACTTTCCGCCCGCATACTTGTCATGGAACAGCGCCGTGTCGTGAAAACGTGTCCGGAACTCGCTGATGATGGCGTTGGGCTCGTCAGGCACGTCGTAATACTGGGTCCGGATCAACCCGTGCGCCGCCGTCAACATTGCGCGATAGGCCGTCTCATCGGCCTTCTGATGCTCGCCGTCGTCGAGCAGGATCTGGGCCTCGAATGCGAGACGCTCGGCTTCCTGAAGGTCGAAGTCGATCCGCTCGACGACCTCGCCGGCACACTCACCCGTCCCGAGATCGCTGATCGTGAATTCGCGCGGATCATTCCAATCGGAGTAGAGCGTGCGATCCTCCTCGTACGGCGGCACGGTGGTGAACTGCTCGACGACCGTCTTCAGCTCTTTCTTGCCGACCCGTCGAATGAAATCCTGGAAGCTCTCGCCCTTCTCGCGCTCGCGGACGTACTTGTCGGTGATGGCCGTGACAAAGTCGGGAACGCGCTTGGATGGGACCGCACCGATGGCGAGGCCGTAGGCACCTCCGTTCTCTTCCCACTTCCCACCCAGCATCACCTGGAAGTGCGGCACGGTCGTACCGCCGACTTTCCGACTGACCCCGTAGAACCCGAGATCGGAGATGTGGTGTTGCCCACACGAGTTGAAGCAGCCGCTCACCTTGATGTGGAGATCGCGCACCGCCTCGTCGAGCTCGTGCGCCTTGACCGCGAGCCGCCCGCTCAACTCGCCGGCAAGCCCGCGCGACGACGCGATCCCCAGCTTGCAGGTATCGGTGCCAGGGCACGACGTGATGTCGACGATCGTCCCCGCACCCGAGGTGCCGAGCCCGACGGCATCGAGATCACGATAAAGATCCGGCAGGTCGGCCTGGCTGATCCAGCGGAGCACGATGTTCTGCTCGACGGTCGTCCGCACGTTGTCCCCACAGTATCGACGCGCGATGTCGGCCAGACGCCGCATCTGCCACGACGTGAGATCGCCGAGTGGCAGCACGACCGTCGCAACCGCGTAGCCGTCCTGGCGCTGCTGGTAGACGTTCGTACCGCGCCACACCTCGAACCCTTCCGGGACCGCCGCGCCGTTCAGCGAGGCCCCGGTCTTCAGTGGCGCCTCTTTGTAGTTCGGCAGCTCCGGGATGTAGCCCGCCCACGCGTCGTCGTGCGGGAGCTTGGCTCGCTCTTCCAGCACCAGGCGTTTGAACTCTTCCATGCCGAGTTTCGCTAGCAGAAACTTGACACGCGCACGGGCACGATTGCGCTTCTCTCCGAGGCGCGCGAAGACGCGCGCGATGGCCTGCGACAGCGGGAGGATCTCGTCCTCAGCTACGAACTCGTCGAACAGCTTGGCCTGATGCGGCACGGTTCCGAGTCCGCCTCCCACGTACATCTCGAAGCCGCGTTGCTCCTTGCCATCCACAACGCGGGTGCGCGCGATCAAGCCGAGGTCGTGCAGGCTAGTGAGTCCGCACGCATGCTGCGCGCAACCCGAGAACGCCACCTTGAACTTGCGCCCAAAGTCCTGCGCATCGGGGTGGCCGAGCAGAAACTGCATCGTCGCCTTGGCGTACGGTGTGACATCGAACGTCTCGTCACGACACACACCCGCGAGTGGGCAGGCGGTCAGATTCCGTACCGTGTTGCCACAGGCTTCGCGGGTCGTGATCCCGACCGCGCCGAGCCGACGCATCAGATCGGGCGTGTCGTCGATGTGAATGAAATGAAACTGGAAGTCCTGCCGCGTGGTGACGTGACAGATGGCGTCGGAATACTCCTCGGCGACATCCGCCAGCACGTCCATCTGATCAGGGGTAAGCCCGCCAAACGGGATCTTGATGCGCTGCATCCCCGGCGCGTCCCACATCGTCTCCGGCCCCTTGGTCAGCTCGCCCGAAGGAAACGCGATCTGTTGGGCCGCCACGCCGTCGTGCCGGTGACCGTTGTCGTACCGCTGACCGTACACGCCGCGACGGAGTCGCGTCTCGGCGAACAGCTTCTCGTCAATCTTGCCCTGCTTTTTGAGGTCGATCTGACTCTGAAAGGCGTCGATTTCTCCCCCGAGATCGTCGGGCAGCTGGTCCGCCAGTCGTTCTTTCCATGTGGTCGTCATTGTCATCGACACTTCCTCGCGTGGTCGTGCCGCCCCGGCTGGCGGAGGCGGCTTGATCTGGCAGCTACCATAGCAGGCGGGGCGCGCCCCGTCCCGGCAAGCTTTCGGCGCATAGGGCCGCCGAATCGAACACTTATCCGCACCCCACAGTCGATTCAACGGGGCGACGGGGCGGCACGGTTTCCCAACGCCCATCTCGGGGTGACCAGCAGTTTGCGTCCTCCGGGGGTCCTCCGCCAAACTCCGCCCCGATGGGTCCAGGAACGATCCGCGATCGGCGCGCTCCTTCCACGCCCTCGCCGCCCGCACCCGGCGTAATCGCCTATCTCGCCACCGGCGGCTTCCGAAACACGATGCGCGAGTACCTCGACTCGTGGGGCCGTGACCTGGCGGGCGCGATCACGCCGCTGGTCTACGAGGATCTCTTCCACTGCCGCATGCTCCGAACCGGGACCTACATCTTCTCCGACGTGGAACGCCTGCGACCCACCGACGCCCAGCGAGCCGCCGACATCCGCACCGCCCTGGCACGCGCCGGCCTGCGGGTTCTCAACGACCCACTCCGGTCGATGCGACGTTACGAACTCCTGCGCGCCCTGCATCGAGAGGGCATCAACCAATTCAACGTCTACCGAGTACGGGACGACGAGCGCCCCCGACGCTTCCCGGTCTTCCTACGGATCGAGAACGATCACGGCGGCAGTCTGACGGGCCTCATCCCGACCGCTGAGGCCCTGGATACCGCGCTCCGGGAACTCCAGCGGACGGGGCGAAACGACGAGGATCTCCTGATCACCGAGTTCTGCGACACGTCGAGTCACCATGGCGTCTACCGCAAGTACTCGGCGTTCATGATCGGCGGGCGCGTCGTGCCCGGCCACGTCTTCTACGCACACGAGTGGCTGGTGAAGTTCCCCTCGCTCCTCGAGCCGGAGATGCTTGCGGAGGAGCAACGCTACATCGATACCAATCCGCACGAGGAGCAGCTGCTCGCGATCTTCCGCCTCGCGCGCATCGACTATGGACGCATCGACTACGCCGTGCTGGATGGGACGCTGCAGGTCTGGGAGTTGAACACGAACCCTTGGATCATGTCCTATCGAGACATCGGGAGCGAAGAGCGGCTCCCAGCGCGCGTCGCCGGGGCGGCCGCACTCCGCGCGGCATTCATGGCAATCGCCGATCAGCGTCCGCCCGCGCGCGTGCCGATCCCCCTACAAGCCGGCGTCTTCGACTCGTGGCGCGCATCGTTGCCGACCCATCTTGGGCGCGCGCTGCTCCGACGCACCGGACTCCTGTGGCACGAAGAGACCCTCCGCACGACGCTGCTCCGACTACGAGGTCGTCAGCCGACGCCGCCGGGCGCCACGCCGTCAACGTAGCGCTCGTAGTGCGCCGCAACCGCCTGCAGAACGCTGAGTTCGCGATCCCCCGAGAGGCTCCGCTCGCGCTGGATCGATCCATCGATGGCACATCGCAAGGCCGGAGCGTCGGCCGGAATCGATGCGCGCCGCACACGCGCGGCGATCGCGGCCCGGGCCTCCCGCAACTCCGCGAAGAGCCGCGCACCCAACGGCGTAAATCGAGCTTGGGCTTCCAGCTCGCGGATCGCGAGATCGAGCTGCGCCGGGATCCGGATGACGCGGTCGGTAGCGTAGTCGCTCACCTCCGCCGGTCGGGCCGCGTCATCGTACACCGCCAACCAGAATTCGCAGACCGGAGTGTAGACGAAAAGCGCGTGCAACAAGCCACGCAATGGCCGCGGCTCGTCACGCCACGGTGAGTAGTAGCGCTCGTCGGTAAGCGCGTTCTGGGCGGGATCGAAGAACGAGCCCTCCTCTTCGATACAGAACAAACGATTGTGGTAGTACTCGTGCACGATTGCGTCAGCGAGTTCGAACGGATGGTGCATCACCCCGAGGACGAAGGCGCCGGGCAGATCGGAATGGCTGACGTTGGTGTAGCCACCAGCGCTGGCCGGCTTCAGTGGCACGACCTGCGTCACCTCGGCGAGCACAGCGAATGTCGCCGGGTCGTAGCGGGCAACCAGAGCCAATGCTCGTTCGACGAGTGGCCGATGCGTTTCCTGGTAGTCGAGCCCGGCCGTGACGGCAGCAGCCGCGAAATCGAGGCCCGGGCGGGTCAGCGCGTACGGTTGGAGAGACAACGTACATGGCCCGTGCCGTGCTACCGGACTGTGCTCGAGTCGCATGTCGGCCATCGGCATGTCGACGGCAACGCGCTGACCGGATGAAGCGCCGCCCCCCGAACGCACGTCGGCTGGCGTGATCTCCAGACATCCGCCACTCGTGCCAACGATCGACACCGGCCCGCCACCGTTCAGCACCAAACCAGTGCCAGGAAGCACGAACGGCAAGGTCACCGTGAACGGCGTCGCGAACGTCTGGGACGCTCCCGCGAGGAAGTGCATCGCCAACGCCAATCCTTTGAACTCCTCGAGATGGCGCGTCAATGCCAGCGCTGGCGTCGGCGCATTCAATGCGCGGCAGTGCTCAGCGACGGCCGCAGGCCAACGCTGACCGGAGAGCGATGCGCCGACCAACTCGTACGCACGATGCAGCCAGAAGTACGCCAACGGATCCAGCCAGACGCGGGTGAACACGGCCGCCGGCAGTGCGACGACCTCGTCGTAGACGGCCAGGAACTCCCGCCTCCCGGCAACCGCGGCATCGTGTCGTCGCAGTGCACGTGCGACGGCAATCAGGCCCGCCGCGCTCTTTTCCCAGCGGTCGTCAAAGACGGCGGCATCGCCGCGCAGCAGCCGCGGCATCGCCTCCGAGCCAGACGCCGCCGGGCGAGGCTCAGGTCTGTGGCTTGCCACCGGCCTTGCCGGTAGCCGTGAACTGCCGACCCCAAGGCGAGACCGCCGCCGGGGCCTCCGGCTTCCCGGAGGCCGCCAAATTCTCGGCCCAGGACGACTGTCCTGCGGGCGCCTTACCTGCGGCCGTGTACTGCTCAGTCCACGTGCCGCCCGCCGAAGACGCCGTCTTCGAGTCAGTCGCGCGCTCGAGCGCGCCAAGCAATGCATTCGGACGGTCCGTCATCGCGATCTTCTCTAGATCCAGGATCTTCTGCGTCTTCATGTCGTTGCTCCCCCCACTTGATTACCCACCAGACATGAATTGGTGCTGTAAAGCCGGATGTCAAGCGGATCGCGGCGCCGCGGCACACCCACCCGCGCCCGGCGCGCCCGCGTGCGGCAACGGTTTGCGGGGCGGCCACGAGTGCGCTAGCGGACGACCCACGATGACGACCCCGCAAAAGCTGCTGATTCCCGTCTGGCTCTTCGCGATCGCCTGCCTGTTTGCGAGCTCCCAGGCTCTCGTTTTCACGCTTGGCCGTTGGACGTTCTGGCTGATGCTCGCCGCCCATGTCGTGGAATCGCTGCTCTTCCTGCCACGACTCCGCGCCGCCGGGGGGCCGCTCGGCCCGCACCTCGTACGGACGATGGTGTTTGGCATGTTCTACGTCCAGACGCTGCCACCCGCCGCACAGAAAACGGCGTAGCGAAGCGTGGCCCGCGACATGGGAAAGGCGACCGCCCTCCGGTCGGTCGCCACCGTCTCGCAATGGGACGACGAGGCCGACGTGGTGATCGTCGGCTTCGGCGGCGCGGGGGCGTGTGCGGCCATCGCGGCCCGCGAGGCCGGAGCCGATGTGCTACTCCTGGAGCGCGCCGGTGGCGGGGGCGGCACCACCGCCCTCTCGACCGGGCAGATCTATCTCGGCGGCGGCACCGCGATCCAGACGAAATGCGGCTTCACCGACTCCAGCGAGGAGATGTGCAAATACCTGTTGGCGGCCTGCGGCCCCGGTGCCGACGAAGCCAAAATTCGCCTGTTCTGTGACGAGAGTGTCGCGCACTACGAGTGGCTCGTCGCCCACGGCGTGCCTTTCAAGGAATCGTACTATGGTGAGGGCTCCTACACCCCCACCGACGACTGTCTGAGCTACTCCGGCAGCGAACTCGCGTGGCCCTACCGCGATCTCGCGACCCCAGCCCCACGCGGACATACCGTGCAACAAGACGGCATCGAAGCCGGCGGCATGCTGATGCGAAGCCTGGTCGGTGCCACCGAGCGCTCGGGCACGCGCATACAGTCCGATACGCTGTGCGAGACGCTCGTGGTCGACGACAACCGCACCGTCGTCGGCGTCGTCGCGCGCGTCGATGGCGCGGAGGCCTGCTACCGCGCTCGGGGCGGCGTCATCCTGGCCGCTGGCGGCTTCATCAACAACAAGGAGATGGTGCAACGCTACGCGCCGCTCCTCCGGAAGTGCCGCTTTCGCGCCGGCTGCGACGGCGACGACGGCCGTGGCATTCGCATGGGCATGGGCGCTGGCGCGGCGGCCATTCGCATGGACGTCGGCTGCATCGTCCTACCGTTCACGGTGCCGAAGCAACTGATCAAGGGCATCTTCGTCAATCGCCGCGGCATGCGTTTCATCGCGGAAGATCTCTACCAGACCGTCGTCGGCGAAGCCGCGCTCCTCCACCAGGACGGCGAGGTCTTCCTGATCACCGACAACGAGATCTTCGCCCGCCCCTTCCCGGAAACCGAAATCACCGGCGTCGAGGATTCCATCGAAGAGCTCGAACGCACGCTCGGCTTCCCGCCCGGCAGCCTGCAGCAGACGGTTGCGACCTACAACGAGCATGCCGCCAACGGCGAAGATCCACAGTTCCACAAACACCCCGACAATCTCACGCCCTTGATCCATCCACCCTTCGCGGCGCTCAACTACTCGACCGACAAGGCGCTCTACACCGTGTTCACTCTCGGCGGCCTCCACACCCGGCCCTCGGCCGAAGTGCTCAGTGCCGACGGCGATCCGATTGTCGGTCTGTATGCCGCGGGGCGAACGACCTCGGGTCTCGCGGCGCAGGGATACAGCAGCGGCCTGTCGATCGCCGATGCCACGTTCTTTGGTCGACAAGCGGGACGTTCGGCCGCGGCACGGTCGCAGGCTCGTTGATTGAAGGCCGACTCTACGGCCGCCAGAACACTGGCTTGCTCGACGGTTCGGCGAGCGCCTCGGCCGCGTCCTCCCAGCGGACGAGTTCCGATTCCACGAGTCGCGGATCGATGGTGCCCCGGGCAAGTTCGTCCAACACCTGAGGCATGAACGTACGCGCATGGCAGTACGACGAGTGAAAGTGCACGCCCGAATAGTGCATCGCGAAGAGCGGCAACGATACGTCCTCGAAGAAGATCACGACGTTCTCGCAGACCGCACCGGGAGCGGCCAGGCGTAGCGCTCTCTGCAGCGGCTCGCTACCAGCGCGAGCGTTCACCACGACGTCGTACGCGGGCGTCAAGGACGCCACGTCTGGGTATGGCACCGCGCGGGCCCCCAGGGTTTCGGCGCTCGCGAGCCGGCCGGCGTCGTCATCGACGAACGTAACCGACGCGGCACCGGCAGCGACCGACCATTGCACGGCGTAGAGACCGTAGCCCCCCTGCCCCAGGATGAGTACACGAGCATCGCGACGGGCGCGGATATGGGGAACGGTCGTACTCCAGGTGTCGCTTAGGTTGTCGCCCGCCGACACCGCCGCGAGCGGATCGACGTCGGGGGGAAGAGGCACGAGTGCGTAGTCCGCGTACGGGACACGGACGAGATCGGCGAACATTCCACCCCATGCCCCCGCGTGCGGAAATCCGTACGACGGAATCATCCCCTTCCCGAGGCGTTCGCAATGCAGCGGCAGGTCCGCCTCGCACGCCGCGCAGTGCCCGCAACACCGGTGGTACGGCACGGACACCACCTGCCCCACGGACAGATCGCGCACCGCGGGACCGAGCTCGACGACTTGCGCCACGCATTCGTGCCCGATCGCGAACGGCCCCGTGAACGGCGATGCCCCGCGGATGACTGCCTGATCGACGTCGCAGGTGCTCGCGGCGATCGGTCGGACGAGCACCTCGTGATCGGCCTCGAGGCTCGGATCGGGCGTCTCACGCCACGACAAGGTATGCGGCCGTTCGAAAATCAGTTCCTGCACCAAAGCCCCCTTCAGTCCTATGATGCAACCTATACTCAGAACGTCTCATCATGCAACCGAATACGCTATGCTGGGCCCGTGCGTAGAAAGAGTTTCGAAGACATCGAGTGCGGCATTGCCCAGGCCCTCGAACGGATCGGCGACCCCTGGACGCTACTGATCGTGCGCGAGGTCCTGCTCGGCACGAGCACGTTCGAGGAGCTCCGCGACCATCTCGGGATCGCCCGCAACACCCTGGCGGCGCGGCTCCGATCACTCACCGCCGCTGGAATACTCGAACGCCACGAGCATCTGCGGGATGGCCGGCGCACCCGGTACCGTCCGACGGAATCCGGACGCGAACTATTGCTCGTGCTCGCAACGCTGCAGCAATGGGGGAACAAGTGGGCCTACGGGGACCGCGGCGCCCCAACCACGATGGTCGAACGGCGCTCGCAGAAGCCCATTGCCCCCATCGAGCTGCGGAACCAGAACGGCCGACGCCTACGGCTTCGTGACGTGACCCTGCGCCCCGGACCGGCGGCCTCTCCGGCGCTGCTCCGCCGTTTCGAGCTCAGCCGCGAGCAGGGTTCCGACGCACCCTAGCTGAAGTCGCGCGACCTCAGCCGGCCGCCCGGAGCCGGGCGACTTCGGCTTCGAGTTCCGCGACGCGATCGCGGAGCTGTCGCACGACCGGCTCGACCTCCTCCGACGTGAAACGAGGCGTGATGTGCTGCGGGCAATTCACGTCCCACGCCTCGACCCGGAAGCGGAAGAGACGCTCGGGCTTGCCGACATACGAGGGGTCGGCCAGTGCGGTCGTCGTTGCCGGGTCGTTCTCGATCACCTCACAGCGGCCCCAGATCTTGATGCGGCGTCGGTGAGCGTAGTCCATGAGGAAGATGAACGCCTGGTCGTTGTCCGTGAGGTTTCCCATGGAGATGTACTGGCGATTGCCTCCGAAATCCGCGAAGGCGAGCGTGTGCTCGTCGAGCACTTTGAGAAAACCTCTGGGCCCACCGCGATGCTGGATGTACGGTCGGCCATCAGCGCTTGCCGTACCCAGGTAGAAGGAATCGCGAGCGGCAATGAAGTCGGCGAGTTCGGGTGTGATGATGGTGCTCCAGCCCCCGCTCTGCTCCATCTTCGCGTACGCGGCGCGTGAACCGAGCCGCGCCTGAATGGCCTGCACGGTGGGCGTGAAGGCGACGTCGCTGGCGGGACGGGTCATGGCGTGATCCTCCGTGGCATGTGTCGGCGGGCGCGGCATTCATCCACCCATCATCCCCTGCGCCGGTAGAGCCGTCTCGGAGACCTTGCGCCTGGCCCCATCGCCTGCGCGCGCCCCCTCATTGCCTGCGCGCACGACCTCGACCGCGGCACCCACCCTGCGCGGGCGCGCGGCACCGATCCCGACATTGTCGTCACCGCGGAGATAGCGAGCCCAACGTTTCCGGATATTGGACACGGTCACACTCGCTCTGCGGCTCACTGTTGCTTTCATGGTCGCTCCTTTCGTGGCTATGGCGACCATGGTTGCGAGCGCCGTGCCAGGCGCTCCACACACGCCAACCGCCCGATATCGCGAGCGACTTGCCACGTGGCTCGCGCTCGTCTGGCGCACGGGAAGTGGTGACGACGGAATCCCGTGACGAAACCTCGTGGCGCCGCCGCCGCGCTGGTCAGTCCGGCCTCTTCAGCCCCAGCTTCTTGATACGCGTCGAGAGCGTCGTCGGTTTGATGCCCAGCAACTCCGCCGCGCCGCCCTCGCCGTAGACCTTCCACCCCGCTTGCTGGAGAGCAGCCAACAGATTCTGACGCTCGCGACGCCGCATCTCCTCCTCGGTGACAATGCCGTCGATCGCCCCAACGGGGGAGACGTGGGCGGTCGTATCCGCGAGCGGCGCGATCACGTCGCCGGGCAGGTCGAAGCGCAGCGTGCCACAGCGCGCCGTGATGGCAGCCCGCTCGATCATGTTCTGCAGCTCCCGTACGTTGCCCGGCCAGTCATAGCGCTGCAGTGTCAACACGGCGGCCTGGGTGAGTCGAGCGCGGGTGCAGTTCAGCTTCCGAGCCGCCTGCTCCAGGAACTCGGCCGCAAGCTGGGGAATGTCCTCTTTGTGCTCGCGCAGCGGCGCCACCTCGATCGGGAACACATTGAGGCGATAGTACAGATCCTGCCGGAAACGCCGCTGCTCGACCTCCTCCTTCAGGTCACGGTTGGTGGCAGCGATGATCCGCACGTCCGTCTCGCGCGTACGCTCGTCACCCACGCGTTCGTAGGTGCCCTCCTGCAGAACCCGGAGCAGCTTGCTCTGGAGCTCGAGCGGGATCTCGCCAACCTCGTCCAAGAACAGCGTCCCCCCGTCGGCCAACGCGAAGCGTCCCGACCTATCCTTGACCGCGCCCGTGAACGCCCCGCGCACGTGGCCGAAGAACTCGCTCTCGTACAGATCCTTCGGCACCGAAGCGCAGTTGACCTTGATGAGCGGGCGGTCGCTACGCTGGCTGCGTTCGTGAATCTCGCGCGCCACGAGCTCTTTGCCCGTACCGGACTCGCCCGTCACAAGCACGCTGGCGTCGGTGGGAGCGACCAGCTCGATCTGCCGCAGTAGGTTGCGCAGCGCGGGACTGCTGCCGACGATGCGTCCGAACGACTGCGCCTCCACGACCTCCTCGCGCAGGTAGTCGTTTTCGAGGGCGAGCTGGTCGCGCAGCCGCTCGATCTCTTCAAAGGCGCGCGCGTTGGCGATGGCTACGGCCGTGTGGTCGGCGATCAGCCGAAGCCACGAGATCCCTTCCTCCGTAAGCGGAGCGCGGGAGAACACCGCGATGACGCCCAGCAGGTCGCCCTGGTGCAACAACGGCTGGCCGCCGAAGCTGCGAATACCCTCCCGCGTGCCCCAATCGGGTCGCGCCAGCCAAGAGCCGTCCTCTTCGACATCTCGCAAGTAGACCGCCTGGCGCGTCCCGGCGACGCGGCCCACCTTGCGCACCCCGATCGGAAAGCGGCGGAAGTCTCCGTTCAACCGGGACCAGTCGGCGCTCGTGTCGGCCTGTGGCAGCCCCGCGCTCGCAACCAAGTGCAGACACGTTGCCCGGTCCGCGCACTCGGGCCGCATGATGCACGAATCGCAGACATCCCCGGGCCGCGTCAGCCAGATTCTGGCGAGCGCGACGTTCGGACGCTCACTCAGGCGCCGGACCACCAGCGCGAGGAGCGAATCGAGCGAGCGCTCCTGCGCCATGTCTAGCAGAAGCGTCTTGAGAGACTCGATTTCGGGCTCCGGTGCGGCCATCTCGGGCATTGCGCACAACCTGCACGGAAATCCGCGGTCTCGGCAACTGATCTCTGTTGTTGGCGAAATCCCGTGCCCTTGCCCCAAAGACCGATCGATACGGAAACCCAACCAAGTCAGGCCATTACCACGCGCCGCGCCGGTGGTACGGCCTCTGCTGAAGGGATCACAGCCGAAACGCACGCCGATGACTCATGTCGAATCGTCCGCGGCGGTGTGATCCTCTGGATCGAGATGGCGAGTGGCGAGCGCGCGAAACGTCGTGTCGCTTTCCGGCAGACGACGCACTGAGAGCACCTCCTCGAGCTTCTCGAGTTGCAACACGACCTGCGGCAAGCGGTCGTACTCGCGAACCTGCAACCACATGCGACTGGTACTCCCGTCGCCGACGGGCAGACACAGAATACCCTCCAGGCTGAACGCACGGCGCGCGAACAGGCCGCAGATATGCGACATCGTGCCCGCGTGGTTGTCGACATGGAGTTCAAGCACTGCTTCGGTGGACTGTGATTCACGCGAGGGCTGCATGGCGGGTCTCCTTCGTCGATGCGACGGTCGTGCTGGCCGTATGGTCGATGGCGTCCACGTTTGCCGCTCCCGGGGGGACCATGGGGAGCACGTGCTCGGCGTAGTCGACCGGACAGTGAATGAGAACGCTTCCCGGCGCTGCCAGCGCGGTCGTGAGCATCTGCTCGGCCGCCTCGGGATCGGCGCAGTCCCCCAGATCCCAGGCATGTAGTCCGAAGGCCCGCGCCAACGCAGAGAAGTCCGGAGCCACCGACAGATCGGCACCGAAGAGCTGGCCGGCGTAGAACATCCGTTGCTGCTGATGCACCAGGCCGAGCGATTGGTTGTTCATCAGGATGATCTTCACCGACACGCCCTGTTCAACCGCGGTGGCCAGCTCTTGGATGTTCATCAAGATGCTGCCGTCACCAGTAAACAGGATCACCGGGCGCTCCGGTGCCGCCAGCGCCGCGCCGATGGCCGCCGGCAGCCCGAACCCCATCGTCCCGAGCCCGCCAGAGGTCAGCCATTGGCGCGGACGCGAGAATGGATAGGCTTGCGCGGCCCACATCTGGTGCTGACCGACGTCGGTGGCAACGATCGCGTCCGGGCCGACCGCGCGTGCCACCGCACGGATCAAGCCGTACGGCGCGCGCGCGTCGTCGCCGCCGGGCATCTCCAGCGGGCACGTTGCGCGCAGTCGGGCGATTTCCGCACGCCATCCGGCGCGCGGGCGTGCACGTGTACGGGGGACCACCGCGTCGAGCACGGCGGCGACATCTCCGGTCAGCGGCAGGTGCGCGTGCTTGATCTTCCCGTGCTCGCTCGGGTCGATATCGATGTGAATGACCTTGGCATGCGGACAGAATGCGGCCACCTTGCCGGTGGCGCGGTCGTCGAAACGTACCCCGACCGCGATCAACAAGTCGCAGGCGTCCAGAGCTTCGTTCGTGTAGCGCGCGCCATGCATACCGAGCATGCCCAGGAACAGAGGATGATCGGCGTCCATCGCCCCAAGCCCCATCAACGTACTGACCACTGGGATTCCATTGCGGTCGGCGAACGTCCGAATCGCGGCGCCGGCCCCCGAAGCGATCGTCCCGCCGCCGATGTAGAGGATGGGCTGCGCGGCCGCGTCGATCATGGCCGCCGCCCGCTCGATATCCTCGGTCGCCGGCAAAGGAACGGGCGCGCGCCGGCCCGGCGCCGGCCACTCCCCAACCTCGATGGCCTCGTTCTGCACGCACTTCGGAATGTCGATGAGAACGGGCCCCGGGCGACCGGATGCCGCCAGGCGAAACGCCTCGGGGATGACGCGCAGCAACTCGGCCGCACTCCGAACAAGGTAGTTGCGTTTGGTGATCGGGATGCTCAATCCGTACGTATCGACTTCCTGAAACGCATCGGTACCGATCAACGCGAGTGGAACCTGCGCCGTGATGCAGACCAGGGGAATGGAGTCGAGTTTCGCGTCGGCCACGGCCGTCAGGATGTTGGTCGCCCCCGGTCCAGACGTCGCGATGCACACCTGAGGCTGCCCGGAGACCCGCGCCATCCCTTGCGCGATGAAGCCCGCGCCCTGCTCATGGCGAGCCAGGACGTGCCGGATAGACGCGCTCTTGCCGAGCGCATCGTAGAGCGGCAGGGCCGCGCCGCCGGGAATGCCGGCGACGATTCTCGTCCCCTGGCGCTCGAGCAGACGCACAATCAGCTCTGCCCCGGTCAGGGTCTGCTTTGGTGCCCGATTCTCGTTGTGGTTGTTCATCGACGCAGTCTCCTTCGACATTCGAAAGTCACTGCCCCGCTCCAACCTGCTACGACGGGCACAAAAAACCCCGCCAGCAGCAGATGCCGCGGCGGGGTGTGAAGGTTCTAGGACCTCTCCGCTACGGCATGCCGCCTACGACGACTACGACCACTACGCCAAGACCCACGACGACACCGACCGACGGAGCGGCCATGGTGCCGGGATCACGCAGCATATTGGTTGTCGAAGCGCTCATAGTGTGAGGTCACGTCCACGCGCACCAGGCGCGCAATGTCGTGATCTTGGAGAACCCGAGCGACAATGTCAACGGGGTTTTCGTCGTCGCGTCACTGCGCAGGGTCCGACTGCGGCGCCAGCGGCGGTATCGTCTCCGCCCCACCGCGCGGTACTTCCTCTGCGCCACCGCGCAAGGCCTGCACGTCTTCGAGGATCATGTACCACGCCGGCACGAGAACGAGGGTGACGGCCGTCGCGAACAAGACCCCGAATGCCAGGGAGACCGCCATCGGAATCAGAAACTGGGCCTGCACGCTCCGCCCCAACATCAGGGGAGTGAGCCCTGCGGCAGTGGTCAGCGACGTGAGCAGGATTGGACGGAACCTACCCACCCCCGCCTCGCGCGCCGCCTCGATCGCGGTGAGCCCACGCGCCCGCAGACGGTTCACGTAGTCGACCAGAACCAGACTGTCGTTCACCACGACGCCGGACAGGGCAACCATCCCGATGCTGGAGAAGAAGTTGAGATCCCACCCCGTCAGCACGTGCCCCCAGATGGCGCCGATCAGGCCAAACGGTAT
>JAJCZP010000015.1 GCA_029262315.1 Deltaproteobacteria bacterium
TCTGGACATCACTCAAGCGGCTCGGCAGCGGCGACGTTGGCGCCATCGTGGAGCGCCTCGACCGCCAGATCGATCGCGCCCGCGCACATGCCGCTGCCCAGAGCCCCGACGAGCCCGGCCAAACCTCGAATCCGGATATCGCGGTGATCACCGGGGTGGCGCTGACGATGCTGGGCATCAGGGCGCTCAAGATTCTCCCCAGTCTGCCCTTCGCGCCCGGGCACAAGATGGTCATCTTGCTCCCGCTCTATGTGATCGCCGCGCGTCAAACGCACACGCGGTTCGGCGCCACCTACGCCGGCCTGACCATGGGCACGATCGCGTTTCTCATGGGCGACGGGCGCTACGGGATCTTCGAAATCTGCAAGCATGTCGCCCCCGGCCTCCTCTGCGATCTCTTGATCCCGATCATGACGGCTGGCGACCGCCAGCCAGGACGGTTGGCGTGGAGCATCTTCGGCGCCTGCGTCGGCCTCGGCCGCTTCGCCACGACCTTTGCGATCATCCTGGCTGCCCAGGCCCCCGCCGTTGCCTACGCCATTTTCGTGCCGGGCTTGACGACGAACCTCACCTTCGGCTTCTTGTCGGGCTACGTAACTTACCAAGTCGTCCGGTCGGTCGAGCACGCCCGGACCCACCGCGGAGATCATGAGGACACAGCATGGGTAAACTCGTAGCCGACGACGGCCGAACACACATCGTCTCGCCGCTGATGCAAGAGTCGCTCGTCAATCGCAGCGTCATCGCCAGCACCGACAGCGAGCGCGAGTTCGAGATCATGCCGACGGTCACGCTCGTCGGCCTCGGTGGGCAGTCGATCTTCGACCGCGGCCGCGAAGCGCTGCTGCCGTTGGCGGACGAGATCGCGAGCCTCCGGGGTCAGCACCGCATGGTCATCGGCGTTGGGGGCGGCACACGTGTCCGGCACACGATGTCGATCGCACTCGACCTCGGCCTCCCGACCGGCGGTGTGGCACAGCTGGTGGGCGCCATGGAGGAAGCCAACGCGGTGCTCCTGAACGCGCTGCTGGCCAAGCACGGCTCGATCACCATGCAACGCGAGCATTTCTGGGATCTCCCGCTGTACCTCGACAACAACATGATCCCGATCGCAATCAGCACCCCACCGTATCATTTCTGGGAGCCGCCGCCCGAACACGGCCCTTTGCCCGCGCACGGCTCCGACTTTGGGCTGTTCATGCTCGCTGAGGTCCTCGGAATGCAACGGATCATCTTCGTGAAGGATGAAGACGGCCTCTACACAAAGGATCCGAAGCAGCACGACGATGCGACACCGATCCCGAAGACCACGCTGGCCGCGCTGCTTGCCGACATGCCCGAGGAGTTGATCCTCGATCGGCAGCTCTTCACAGCATGGGACCGGGGACGCCACGTCCGAGAGGTGCAAATCATCAACGGGCTCAAGCGCGGCGCACTCGCCCGCGCGCTCGCGGGCCAGGACGAAGGAACCATCATCACCAAGGAGAGCACCTGATGGCCGACCAGGATCGAACCCCGGGCAGCGCCGAGCGGCAGTTCACGATCGCGAGTGCGCTCTCGGGCGCCACGCTGACGACCGCCGATACCTCGATCGACTATCGGCCAATCGCGGTCATGCCCGACGTCAAGGTCGTCAAGATCGGCGGGCAGTCAATCATGGATCGCGGGCGCTCCGCCGTCTTTCCGCTGGTCGAAGAGATCGTGGCGGCGCGAAAACAGAACCACCACCTCCTGCTCTGCTGCGGCGGCGGCACACGCGCCCGCCACATCTACGCCATCGGGTCCGACCTCGAGATGCCAACGGGTGTCCTCGCGGCACTCGGCGGCTACGTCCCGCGCCAGAACGCCCGCATGCTGCAGATGCTGCTCGCCCGACATGGCGGCGTCTTCATCCTCGACGACGACTTCGAGAAGCTCCCGCTCTACTTCAATGTCGGCTGCATCCCGGTCATGACCGGCATGCCGCCATTCGGCTATTGGGAAAAACCAACCAAGGGCGGTCGTATTCCGGAAAACCGCACCGACGCCGGCGTCTTTCTCTCGGCCGAGTTTCTGGGCGTCAAGCGTGCCATTTTCGTGAAAGACGAAGCCGGACTCTACGACGACGATCCGAAGAAGAATCCGCAGGCGACCTTCATCCCGCGGATCTCGGCACGCGAGCTCCTGGCGCGCGACCTCCCGGACGTCGTCGTCGAGCGCATCGTGCTCGAGTACCTGACCCGAGCGCGCTCCTGCCACGAAGTACAGATCGTCAACGGGCTCGAACCCGGCATGCTGACCCGAGCGCTCGCAGGCGAGGACGTCGGCTCGATCATCTACAAGGACTAGGCTGCACCAGGCACATCCAGCCTCGCCCAGCCGCATCCGTCGCATCACCGCGTGGCGGCGTCCCTCGCGTTCAGGGCGGCTTGTGGGATACCGTGAGGCGCCGTGGAGTACTCGCCCACGCTGCCGATCGTGCTGTCGCTCCGCGTCGCCGCGACGGCGCTCGTTATCGTGGCGCCGATCGGCATCGCGCTCGCCTACGTGCAGGCGCGCTGTGAGTATGCGCTCCGCGGCCTCGTCGATGCCCTGGTTCTGCTACCGCTGGTACTGCCGCCAACGGTCGTCGGCTATTTCCTCATCCTGCTCGCCGGACGCCGCGGCGTCCTCGGAATCTGGCTCGAGTCCCTCTTCGACATCCGCATCGTCTTCACACCCACAGCGGCGGTGATCGCATCCGCCGTTGCCGCCCTGCCCTTGCTGGTCCGCACTGTCCAGCCGGCGCTCGAAGCGGTGCCGGTCGAGCTCGAAGCCATCGGACGCTCACTCGGACTGCCGCCGATCGCGGTCTTCTTCCGCGTGACCCTACCGTGGGCGTGGCGCGGCGTCGCCGCCGGGCTGGTGTTGGCGTTCGCGCGCGCCATTGGCGAGTTCGGCGCCACACTGATGTTCGCGGGCAACATCCCGGGACGCACCAACACCATGCCCCTCGAGATCTTTGCCGCGTACCAGGAGGCGGATGACCAGCGCGCACTCCTCTACGTCGCCGTGTTGACCGTCATCTCGGCAGCGGTGGTGTTCCTCGCATCGCGTCTGGCCCCGCGAGAGAGTCGGGGATGACCGCAGCACGCCAATCGCTCGATACTCGTGCGCCACGCGCCAGCATCGGGTGGGAGCGCCAGCCGTGACCGACACACCACCGGCGCTCGAAGCTCGCCTCTCGGCATCGATCGGGCGCGGCACCGACCGCTTCGACGTCGAGTCCTCACTGTGCTTGAGCGATGGCGTGATGATCCTCTTCGGGCCTTCGGGGGCGGGCAAGTCCCTGACGCTGCACGCCCTCGCCGGCTTACTCCGGCCACGGGCGGGCTTCCTCCGCGTACGCGGCGAGGTCCTGTACGACAGCGAGCACGGTATCGACGTCCCACCCCACAAGCGCCGGCTCGGCTTCGTCCCCCAGCACCACGCGCTCTTCCCATTCCGCGATGTGCTCGACAACGTCCTGTTCGGCCTGCCGCGCGCCGAGCGCCGTCGCAACAACCCGCGCGTCCTGGCGCTGATGGAGGAGCTCGGCCTCGGGCGACTCGCGGGTGCTCGCCCCGCCCGGCTCTCGGGCGGCGAACGACAGCGCGTGGCGCTGGCCCGGGCGCTCGCCGTGGAACCGCAGCTCCTGCTACTCGACGAGCCCTTCGCCTCGATCGACCGCGAGGGACGCGCCGCGCTCCGGCAGAGTCTCCGCGCGGTGCTCGACCATCATGCCTTGCCGGCGGTGTTCGTCACGCACGATACCGGCGAAGCGATCGAACTCGGGGACACCGTGGTCTGCTTCGAGCGCGGCCGCACCGTGGCCAGCGGCGAGCCCGAAACGATGCTCGCCGCGCAACCCGCGGTCACGGTGGTCGGACGCCCAGTCGATCCGGTCGAGCGCTTGGACGATGGACGGATGCGCGTCGCCCTCGATCGAGCCACGATCGAGGGTCCGCCAGCTATGCTCGAACCGAACACGGACGGTACGCTGCGACTCGACCTGCGCGCGCGGCGACGACGGCGAACGTCGGAGTAAGGCGAAATCAGCATGCGAGCACGACCAGGGGAGGCGCAATGAAGCGAGCAGACAGACACTACGCAGCTCGGCTGATCGTGGCACTAACCGTGGTATCGGTCGTCGGCTGCACGACGCCCGAACGCGACCCCCCGGCGAGGATCCCCCCCGACCTCAGCATCACGGTCGAGGTCGACGGCGTGGAGGTCGCGGCCATCGACGCCGCACGCCTCACCGCGCAGCCACCCGACTACGTCGACGAACACCGCCAGGCCTGGCGGCTGGGTACCCTCCTTGGATCGTCCTACGTTCGTGGCGAGACGCACCTCGAGGCCGAGCAGCGCGACGGCACGCGCACGATCCTAGCCGCCCAAGGGCGTGAACCCGTGCTCCTGCTGAACCGGAACGGCGACGCACTCATCGCGGAACTCGACGTCAGCGAGCCTTTTCCTGGCTTTCACGGGCGCGGCGGGAATCGCGGCCGCGCCGGCGACCCCGACCGCATCCGCGACGTCACCCGGCTCCGCGTGTCGTCGGCACCATCCCGCTGAGACCGGTGCCCCCGCGGAAGCCCTGCCTGTCGTCATGGCGAGCGGAGGCGCGGAAGTCCGGGCCGCGGGGCGCCCAGAACTGATTCGCACCTACGACTAGCCCCCGAGCGCGAACGCAACGAGAGCTCCCACAAAAGCGCTCACGACCGCCGTCGCGATCCCCTGTATCAACTGCCGGCCCCATGGCGGATCCCGATACGGATTCGGAGCAACCGGCGGCTCAGCCCCGACCTTCGGGTCCTCGTATTCCTCGAGCTTCCCGCCACCCCACGAGGGTCGATCGTACGTAAGGGGACTGCTCGCGTTCTCTCGACCCGCCGTCCGCACGCAGAGGGAGACTTGGCGCAACCCCTCCGCAAGCTCCATTTTCCCAAGTGCCTTCAGAGGATGGAGGAACGCGGCGACGAGCATCCCGTCGCTCAACGCGTAGCGCGCGTCCAACGCCGTGTGAAAGTTCGCCGCCATGAAGTCGCCCAGAGACGCGCTCTTCCGCTCACGCGGATTCCCGATCGTCGCTACGATACGCATCCGATCCACGTTGCCCTGGGTCTGAATATACGCGGGCGCTCCGGCCAGACCGAAATCCCAGCGTGCGCCATCACCGCCCGTCGTCTGTCGAGCACTAGTGACTCCGAACTCGCGTAGCACCGCGTCGATCTCGTCGTTGCTCATTTCGCCCCCCTAGGCTGACGATGCGCTTCTCCCTGAGTACTACCGCCGAAAGAGAGCGCGGTTACGCGAATGGGTGGCAGATGCGCCGGAATGGCGCACCGCGCACTGGACCTAGGGGCTCGTGGCGGGTCCTACTCTTCGTCCAGACGTGACGGGGCTCGACTCCCGCCGCTCGAGCCGCGGGAGTCTCGACCCGAAACTACCCCTCGAGCGCCACGCCGTAGTGGTCCGTGTACGGCAGCATCTTCTGCCGTAGCTTCGCCGGATCGAAGCCCCACTCTTCAGCCGAGTACTTGTGGGTGCCGAATTTGCCCTTGGGCTTGGCGGCGATGTAGCGACGAATCGCGTCGGCGTGGGCGTCGAGGAACGGGCGCTGCATCTGATCGTACAGCTGCTCTACGGCCGCGGCAGGATCGGCCACCAGATCTTTGAAGTGGGAATCGACGATGCGGTCTGGCAGCTCGCCGGCGGCGCGGCGCGTCGCCAGATGGATCATCATGTCGCCGAGGCCGGGGCCGTTCGGATCCGGAAGCTGCACGTCATCAGATCGCTGCCAACGCACCGTGCCGAGCGTACTGAAGCTCGAGGGCTCGGTCTTCAGCGGATCGCGATGCGTATGCACCACCCACGCGTCGGGGTAGGTCGCAAACAGCTCGTCGATGAAGACCAAGTACAGCGGTGTCTTCAACACCCAGGTCTGCGCCGGACTTCCGTACTGGAGGGTCTGCAACAGCGCGCGGTGGTAGTCCATCGTTGCCGGGTAGTCGCCAGGCCAGTCCGGGATCTCGGCAATCATCTGCCAATGCCCTCCGGAAAATCCCGGGAGCGCGAGCGTCACACACTCGACCGGGAGATCCGAGCGCAGCTCGTGAATCGCGGCGAACTCCGGCTGCACGTCGGCCCAGAACTCCTGCTCGCATTCACTCATCGCCACACGCGCCGCCTCGCTGGCGCCGCCGAACGGCACGGGATGCAGCACTTCCCAACTGAGCGGCGCGCGCGCATGCGGGTCGAGCGCGAGCAGCTCGAACAGAATGGACGTACCCGAGCGCGGCGGACCGGTAATGACGAGCGGCGCCTCGATCGTCTCGTCGGCGATCGCCGGTGTGCCGTTCCGCGCCCGCGTGAGGAGCAACCGGGTGCGAAGACCACGCAGCAGCTCCTGGCGGGTCATCAAGCGCCCCAACGCGTGCAATCTTCCCGTCGCTTCGAGCGCCGCGATGAGCGCGGCCAAACGCCCGTGCCAGTCGCCGTCGAACGCCCCGAAGTCGGCGAGCCCACCCGTCGAGGCAATCGCGGTCTCCATCAATGCCGCCGCATCGAACGGCACCAACTTGTCGGCGCCACCGACCGAATCACCCATCGCATTGATGCGACGTACCCAGTCGGGGCGAGTATAGTGCTCGGACAGATTCTTGATCGGCGCCATGCGAGACGCTAGCGGAGCCCATCCACAGCGACGACTTCGGTCTCGATCGGCGGGACCTCTTCCTGCGGCAGGAGAAAACGCCAAAAGATCATCCCCGTGCGGAGCCCCGCCGGATCGATCCAATTCGGCACGCCGGGATCGCGGTGCGCCACCACGATCTTGAAGCTGCCATCCGCCTCGTAGCGGACCTGGCGGCGGTTCAAGGACACCTTGCGATACCGATACGGCGGCGTCTGCAGGCGATGGTTCCAGAGCACGACGTTGCCGAAGCGGCAGCGCGGAAAGCGGCCGCGCATGATCAGCGCCTGATCGAGCTCGAGTTCGTAGATGGTCTGCCGATAGTCGATGTCCTTCGCCGAGTACCCGATCCCGGTATTGGTGTTGACCGTATCGCCGCCGGAGAAGCGATTCACCTCCTGAGAAACCCACTTGGGCATCACCTCGGGCGGGATGTCGGGGAAGTCGATCGTGACCCCGCGGACGAAGTTGATGACGCGACGAATGCCCGCGGCAATGGCGGCATCGTCCATCGGAGCCGCCGGCCCGGGATTCTCGACGGGCTCGATCCAGATCGGAACGTGCAGCGTCGGATCGGCCGCGACGCTGCGCTCCACTTCCCAGTAGTGGCGCGTGGTGATGCTTCCGGCCCCAGGTCCGAGCCGCAGCCAGTTCCGCGGCTGGGGCTCGGGGCTCGCGATGATCTCGTAGCTCCCGTCCGCGGCGACATCGAACTCGCCGTCGTTCAGCGTCGAAATCAGCCCCTGCGACAACTTGCCGTCATGCGCGCCCCCCTCGACCGTGAACGAGGTATAGGCCGCACCGTACACGTTGCCGCGAATGCGGTAGGTGCCGGCGGGATCGGTCACGGCCCCGTAGTAGACCGCATCCGGGTTGTCGCCGAGAAGCTTCTTCGTCGGACTGAGCCAGCGGTGAAACACCGGCCGCTTCGGGTCCGAGTCGAACCAGAACTGAAAACCGTGCTGCAGCGCGTTCGCCACGAGATAGCGGCGCGCCGCGCGCTCGTCGACGGAGAGCGTCCCGCCCTCGGCACCAACGTAGCCCGTTTCGATCTCGCCGAGGGTCGTCGCCAACTCGGCGTAGGCAATCGCCGCGACATCGCCGGACGCTCCCGTGGGGGCTGCTTCTTTCGTCGTACCGCTACGCGCCATGAGACTCTCCGATCTACGTCGCTCCGAACCGCCTGACGTTTCTACACGCACGCGTACCGGCGGGAAAGCGCGACGCATCCTTGATTCCCGTGACCGTCTCCGCGAGAAGACCAGCTCCGGCACATGATCAACGCACTCATCGGCATCACCATCATCGGCATCATGCTCGCCATGGGACTCGAGCTCTCGGGGAGAGATTTTCGGCGTGTAGTGGAGATGCCGCGCGCGGTCGTCACCGGCCTGCTAGCGCAGCTGGTCCTCCTCCCCGCTCTCGCGTTCGTGCTCGCCCTGGGCCTCCAGGCACCACCCCCCATCGCCGTCGGCATGATGATTCTCGCCGCGTGTCCGGGCGGACCGCCCTCGAACGTTCTCAGCTATCTGGCGGGCGCCCACATCGCCCTCTCGGTCACGCTCACCGCACTGTCGAGTGTGCTCGCCGTCGTCACGGTGCCACTGATCGTGAATCTGGGCCTGGCCGCCTTCTACGACGGCCCGGCCGAGGTCCGGTTGCCCATCCCGCAGACTCTGGCGCAACTCGGATTGCTCACGATCTTGCCGATCGGAACGGGCATCTACCTGCGCGCCCGCTATCCGACACGCGTGGAGCGATGGCGGCTCCGCATCAAGCGAACCGCACTCAGCCTCTTCGCGGTAGCCGCGATCGTCATCGTCTACGATAGCTGGGCGGAGTTCGCACGCCATTTCGCCGCGGGCGCCCTGGCCTCGGTGGCGCTCTGCTGGTGCGCGCTGGCGCTGGGATACGTCACCGCCAGCCTCGTCCGTCTCGACCATCGCGACCGCGTCACCATCGCCCTCGAGGTCGGGGTACAGAATATCGCCCTGGCCAGTCTGATCATCCTCGCCCAGCTGAATCGCCCGGAGCTGATCCCGTTTCCGAGCACGTACGCGGTGGTCTCGCTCCCAAGTGCGATGGTGATCGCCGCTGCGTTCGCCGCGCGGGAGGCCGGGCGCTCCGCGACGCCTTCAGTCACCGATTCGCCCACCGGAACGTCCCGAGGTCGATGAAGCGCGCGCCGCCGCGCGCACGGGGCAACCTCTCCATTGGGGCGCCGAGCCGCTCACGTCCGAGGAGGCGCATCGGTCGTCCGCGCGCCCATCCAGTGCTAGTGTCGCGCCACCCAAATGGGGCCCAACCCCGCGGGCCCGTCCCACAGATTGCACAGTGCCGGAGGAGCACGATGACAGACGCACCACCAGATGAACTCCACGCCCGCCTCGCAACCTACATCGGCAAGCCGATGGGCCCCCCGGCCGTCGCGCCCGATCCGGTCAACGTGCCGATGATTCGGCACTGGGTCGACGCCCTCGACGACCGCAACCCGGCCTATCTCGACGAGGACGGCACCGCGACCACCCGTTTCGGTGGGATCGTCGCACCGCCGGCGATGCTCCAGACCTGGACTATGGGTCGGCCGCGCATCGAGGGCATCGCCGAGCGCGGCGGCGCGCCGGATACCATCACCGTCGACAACCCGATACCGGTCCTCGACGCGGCCGGCTACGTCGGAACCCTGGCCACGAACTCCGAGCTCGAGTTCGTGCGCTACCTGCGGCCGGGGGATCGACTCCACCTCACGATGGAGATCGACGCGATCTCGACTCGGAAGACCACATCGCTTGGCCAGGGGTACTTCCTCACCTGGGTGACGACCTACCTGGACGCCAACGACGAGGTCGTCGGCCGGCAGCTCTTCCGCATCTTCAAGTTCGACCCGTCGACCATCGACCCGGCGAAACTCGGAGGCGCGTCATGACGACCGCACGCAGCGACGTACAGCGTCCCAGCACGATCGCCGAGGGCGACGAGCTCCCGCCCTTCGCCCTCGCGGTGACCTCGACGGTCATCGTCGCCGGCGCGATCGCCTCACGTGACTTCATGCCGGCGCATCACGATCGGCAGTTCGCGATGGGACAGGGCGCGCCAGACATGTTCATGAACATCATGGCCACGAACGGCTACGTCTCGCGCTTCGTCACCGATTGGGCCGGCCCCGAGGCCATGGTGCGGAGCATCAAGATTCGCCTTGGCGCCCCGGCGGTTCCCGACCAGCCCCTGCGATTCACGGGCCACGTGACCCAGACGCACCGAGAGGGGAACGAGCAGGTCGTCGAAATCACGATTCGCGCCGCCAACGAGATCGGTGATCACGCGACCGGCACGGTCGTCGTCGCCCTTCCCGTAGAGCCGTCGGGATGAGTCGGCCCAAGGCCCACATCGTCGGCGTGGGCGAGTCGGCGTACGCCCGTTGGGGCAAGATCGGAGACGTGACCGAACACGCGCTGGCCTGTCAGGCGATCCAACGTGCGGTCGCGGACGCCGGCCTCTCCCTGGACGACGTCGACGGCCTCGCGTCGTTCGCCGAGGACCGCAACGAGGCGATCTTCATGGCGGCCGAACTCGGGCTCCCAGCGCTGCGCTTCGCCAATATGGTCTGGATGACCGGCGGCGGCGGCGGATGCGCCGCGATCTCCAACGCGGCGATGGCGGTGGAGACCGGCCAGGCCGAAGTCGTCGTCGTCTATCGCGCCCTCTGCCAGGGACAGTTCTTCCGATTCGGGACCGGGGGCATGGACGCCAGCGCGCCGCCGAAGCCGGAGCCGCCGACCGTACAGCACGCTAACTCGCTCTTTCTGGCCTCCATGGGCTTCGCGATACCCTACGGGCTCCTGATGGCCGCCGCCGCCTACGCCCTGCCCACCCGGCGCCACATGCATCTGTACGGCACAACGAGTGCACAACTCGGCCACATCGCGGTGACCTTCCGGGAGCACGCCAGTCGCAATCCGCGTGCGGTCATGGGCAGCCGCCCGATGACGCTCGACGATCACCAGGCCTCGCCCATGATCGCCGATCCGCACCGCCTCTTCGACTGCTGTCTCGAAAGTGACGGCGCCTGCGCAGTCGTCATCACGACCGCCGAGCGCGCCCGCGATCTCGCCAAGGGCCGCGTCGAAATCCTCGCAAGCGACCAGGGCGCACCCAAGGGCTACGCATTCGGTCCGTTTACGAACGCCAACATCGCCGACGACCTGTACGCCACCGGCGCCTGCGAGGAGATGGCGGGTCGCCTGTGGGGCAAGGCCGGTCTCGGCCCCAAGGATGTCGACGTCGCCCAGATCTACGATCACTTCACGGGTTGCGTCCTCATGCAGCTCGAAGATTTTGGCTTCTGCGCACGCGGCGAAGGCGGCCCCTTCATCGAAAGCGGCGCGCTCTCTTGGCACGGTGGCAGCCTCCCCACCAACACCCACGGCGGAGGTCTCTCCGAGGCCTACATCCACGGACTGAACCATGTCGTCGAGGGCGTGCGCGCACTGCGGGGCGAGTCGACCAGTCCGGTCGAGAACGCCGAGGTGTGCCTGGTCACGAGCGGCGCCTGTGTGCCCTCGAGCGCGGTCCTCCTGGGGAAAACATGAGCGAACGTTTCTTTCCGGACTCGATGCCGCAACCCATGGCCGACGCCACGACCCTGCCCTGGTGGCAAGCCGCGGCCGAGCACCGCCTGGTCGTCCAGCGCTGCACGGCGTGCCAACACACGCGGCTCCCGCCAGCGCCCATCTGCTCCGAGTGCCGCTCCACCGACGCCGACTGGAAAGAGGTTTCGGGCCGCGGCGAGGTCTACACCTACACCATCGTGCATCGCCCGATCGCGGCGGACCAGGAGCTTCCCTACGTCATCGCCGTGATCGCGCTCGAAGACGCGGGCGGCGTGCGCATCATCTCGAACGTCGTCGACGTCAGTCCGGACGTGATCGCGGTGGGCCTACCGGTCGAACTCGTCTGGGAAGACATGAGCGCGGATCTCGCGATCCCGCGCTTTCGCCCGCGGCGACCCTAGCCCGTCTTCGAGCACTGCGGCTCGGCGGCCTCGCCGATACCGTCCATGACCTGCCTGAGAATCTCGGAGGCGGACAGGGAGTAATCGATGTCGAGCGGCCGACCGTAGCGCACGCTCAGCTCGACGCCGGTCTTGCGGAGCTTCAACCCGGTGTTGTCGAAGGCTTTCCGCAGCCCCTCCAGACGGATCGGCAGGACGACCGGGCGGAACTGTTTGATGATCTCTGCGCACCCGATCCGTCCGGGCGCGCCGGGAGTGGTCGTGCCCTGCGGATACGTCAGCACCCACCCACCCGACAGGCCAGTGCCGATCTTCTGCACATCCTCGGGATCGACTTTGCGCTCGATCGGCTTGCCATGCGATCGCCACGTCCGCTTGATGTTGATGGTGCCGTTGTACGACATCAGACGCGGCAGCCACCCGCTCTTCTTCATCGTCTCGAGGGCCGCCACGACGTAGAGATCGGTGCGCGGCCACACGAGATACGGACGCCTGAGGTAGCTGACCGAATGGAACACCACGATGGAGTCCATGTAGTGGGTCAGGTGGTTGGAGACCAGCAGCACCCCTCGCGACGGCAGGTCTTTGAGATTCTCGACCCCCGACACCCGTAACCTGTTCAGCACACGAAGCTGCAGTGCCGTCAGGTAGCCGCCCACATTGATCATCGCCCACCGCACCGGGCGAAGGTGACCGAACGCGTCCCTCACCATCGACATGGGGACGAAACATAACCGACCAGCGACCCAAAGAATAGAGCCGCGGCCGACCTGCGAACAGGCGTCCCCTGCCCCGCGCCTACGGGGCCAGCCCCGTCATCGTCACGAACTCGTCGCCCTCGGTGGCACCGGGCCCCGGAAATCCACCGCCGCCATCGATGAGCGGATTGCCGCTACTCGGGATGCAGAACAGCGAGGCCCGCCCACGCACCGGGAGGCCGGGATACCCCGTGCGCGTGATCATCTCGTTGACGTAGCACTCACGGTTCGTGATCTCGCAGGTCTCCGTCTCCTGACAGAAGCTACACGTTCCCCCGACCGACGGGGGCCGACAGTGGAGGTCGTTGGCGCACTGCTTGACGCCGGTGATGCTGCAATTGCCGTCCGTTGGGCCGGCTGGGCAGAATCCCTCCTGGGTCGAGCTGTCGTCGCCGCATGCCCCCCCGGGACAGTCGGAGTCGGCACCGCAGGTCGCACCGAGCGCGGCGCCGCCGACACAAACGTCCATCGCGGCCCGGCAGCTCGCCGCCTGACAAAATCCCCCCGGGCAGTCCGTATCGGCCGCACACATCATGTAGTCGCTCGTCCCGCCCCGACAGGCCGAGAGGCAGGCGTTTGGCTGGGTCAGCAGCGCGCCGCCCGCCGCGCAGAAACATTGCCCGCGGCAGCTCCCCACACCGCCACCCGGGCAGTCGGTGTCGACGGTGCAGTCCTGGCCCGTGGCCGTCCCCGCAACGCAGGCGTTTCCCATAAAGCCGAGCGCCGAGCACGAGAAACTCGGCACCATCGAGACGGAGCTGGTCGTCCGTGGGTCGGTCGCACTATCGAGCTCTCCGAGGGCCGTCCCGCCGACGGGACAGTCGATACTGGTCGTGCCAAAGACGACCGAGTTGCCACCCGCGGGCGGTGCCGTGCGACAGGGCAGATCTTTGTTGGGCCCCGAGTTGCACACGGGCGCCAGCTGGCAGGCGGTGCCTACGTTGCAATCGCTATCGGTAGTACACAGCGAGCGGTTCTCTTCGATCGGCTCGTCACAGAAGTTCCCGCATACCGGACACGGGCGATCCTGGTGCGGGCTGAGGAACGTGACGCTACGCTGACGGAGACGGACTTCGCTGTCCCCACTCGCCACGTCGGTGGTTCCGACGACGTCCTCGAGGAGGACGTTTAACGTACACGCACCAATGCCGCCGGCCGCCACCGGAATCGGAGCGCCGGTCAGCGTAGTGCGGCAGAAGTTGGCGAACCCTGGGCAGTCGACATCGCTGCTGCAGAACTCCGTGATGTCGTTGTTGCAATGTGGGCGGTGCGCGGTCGGCCCGGTCCGACACACGTCGCCGCCGCCCGTGCAGTCGGCGTCGCTCGTACAGGGCGCATGCGGCGAGAGCGTACAGCTCGGTCCCACGGTGCACAGCGTGTCGGGCCCGCTCGGGCCATCACAATCGAACAGCCGCGACGTATAGCCGGCGCCCGCGAGCAGGAGCGTATCGTGCGTGATGCCATTCCAGCCGTTGTCGCTATCGATCGTGGCAAACTCCTCGACCTTGATCCGCGGCACCGTCTCGCACAGACACGGGAAATCTCCGCCGGGGGCCCCGCACTGACCGGGACAGGCTTCATCGTCAGCACCGTCGCACTCCTCGGGCGGCGATCCATAGCTGAACGTCCCGACATCGAGTGCCGCCCCCGCAAGCGCGTCGTTGGCGATGCCGTCCCCGCAAAACGCACGCGTGATGTACTCCACATCGACGAGATCGGTCGGGCCGTTCTGGTCGGGATTGTCGGAGGCGTTGCGATGGGCATCGACGAGACAGTCGGTCGCCAACGGCTCGGTCGGCTGGGCACCGCACACGTCCATGAGTCCGATCATGGTGTCGTCACACTTGCCCGCGATTTTCTCGCGCATCTTGGTCTCGGTCTTATCGATCTTGGCCTTCGCCTTCGGCTCGACCAGATTGTTGGCGCACTCCGTGGGAGCAAAGCCGCTCACCTTGCCGGACAGGAGTCCGTTCCGGCACTTCTGCACTTCCTTCAGGATCGTCTTGACGAACTTCTGGCCGTTCTTCGACAGCTCCTTCTGGCACTTGCCGAGGCTCTTGGCCGTCGCGGCGTCGTTCCCCTGCCCCTCGAACGACAGCACAGCGTCGTCGCCGTTCGCGCCGTACTGCAGATCGAAGAGTCCATCGGCAATGTTGCGATGGGTCACGAAAATACAGGCCTCGAGATCGTCGTTCACGAAAGGCGGGCCGGTGACGTCCGGGCACCTGGCGGGGAAGCCCAGCTGTTGCAGGGTCAGATCGGGAGAGACGAAGCCGCTTTGGTCGCCGCACTTCTTGTCGATGGCGCCCTTCAATTTCGTCTCAGCCTTGGCGAGCTTCGCATCCCGCTTCACGAGGTCACACGCGCCCGTGACCTGCAGGTTCTTGTCGGCGCACTTCGTGCGCTCCTTCAGGCGTGTCGCGACGTACTTGGCGCCTTCTTTCGCGATCGTGGCCAAGCACTGGCGCTGCGACTTGTCGGCGAGCAACTGCGCGTGCGCCGTGGAGGTCAGGATGCCGACTGCCCCCGCACCAATCAGCACCGCCCCCAGCACTTTGGATCTTCCTCGCATTGCCATCCCCCTGATCGGTCTTTGGCGGGACTCGATGTTCCGGCACAGCCTCGCCTGTTATCGCCGTCACGCGACGGCGGCCGAGCTACTCGATCGCTCGGTCAGGGCGAGGATAGACATCCTTGACCGCGCGATCAAGTCGAACCGGGAGCGGGGCCCGCCGCGCCTTTGGCCTCAGTATTCGCCCCTCGTATGCTACCGCTAAGTCTAGGTTTTCTTCGGCCCGAGGTGGCCGTGCAGCCGGGCCGCTGAGACCAGGGGGATAGCCTCTGCATCGGCACCTGCGATAACCTGGTCGGAATGCTCACACCTCACAGCTGCAAGGAGAATGGAACTATGCCTTTGTCGAATCGGATCGGCCGCCCCCGGCTTCGGAACGTACTTGCCCTTACCCTCGGGCTCGCCCTCGGGCTGGCCTCGGCCCCTGATCGCGCGGCGGCCGGAGACGGTGCGCAGTTTTCCGGGGACTGCTTCTTCACCTATGTGAACAAGCAGGTTGGCGAGAACGAGCAGTGGGCCATCACCTGGGAGATCGACGGCGACGTCACGGGCAACGTGTTGATGCTCGACGGCAGCCCGCCCGCCCAGATCGAATGCGAGTTGATCGACGGCGACGGTGCCACGCAGGTCTTCGACTGCTACGGCTCGTCGGCGTGTGCTGGACCACCCTGCGGCGGCAGCCAATGGAGCCTGATCCAGTCCGACCTCGCGGTGGCGACGAGCTTCTTCCTTCCACCCGGTGTCGACCCCAACGACCCCGACTCGGCCTGCGAAGATCGCTAAGGCGCCGGGCTGGAGGGCGCGAGGAGCGCGGTCATCGGGCCCGAGCTGCCTTCTTCCGCGCACTCGCGTCGGAACGTGGACGCACCTCCATGCCCGGCATGGACCCCTCCGCGCGCCAGGCCTCGAGCAGCCCGATGAACTCGACCGAGCCACTGCCACCACCGTAGAAGCCGTTCTGCCCGCTCAGGAAGCCCTTCTGCGCGCCCGGCGCGGTGTTGCCCTCGTTGTTGTAGTAGCCGGGCGTACAGTTCTCGAAGAAGTCGGCGTTGGCGCCGGCCTTCTCGATGCACCGTGCGATCCACGCCGCCTCGGCCTCGGGCGAGACCTCGACCGCCTCGAGATCGTCGTCGATGCTCTTCTTGATGACGTAGGCGAGGTGCTTGGCCTGCTCGTTCAATATGTGCGGAAAGCTCGCCGTGAACCCGGCCTGCGCCATGTTCATCAAAAAGCAGTTGGGAAAGCCGTGAACGTGCATGCCGTGGAGCGTCCGCACGCCTTCCGACCACGTGTCGGTGAGCGAGCGACCACGGCGCCCCTCGAGCTGGAATCCGGCGCGCCGCGAGTAGTCGGTGCCAACCTCGAAGCCCGTGGCGAAGATCAAGCAGTCGAGCTCGTACGCACGGCCATCGACGACGACACCCGTCTTCGTGATGCGCTCGACACCTTTGCCTTGCGTGTCGACCAGCGTGACGTTCTCGCGATTGAACGTGTCGAGGTACTCATTGTGAAAACACGGCCGCTTACAGAACTGGCGGTAGTACGGCTTCAACGCCTCGGCGGTCTCCGGAGCGGCCACGATCGATGCCACCCGCGCCCGGATCGACTCCATCTTCTCGAAGTCGGCGATCTCCACGGCGCGATCGATGTCCTCGGGGGTCAGATCGGCCGTGGCCTCCTGCTCGAGACTGAGGATCAGGCTGGTGATGATGTCGGTCCAGCCGTCGTTCACCAGGTCTTCGGTCTGGGGGACGCCCGAAACCAGGCTGTTGAAGTTGTCCATGCGGTGCTGATGCCACCCGGGCTTCAGGGACTTCGCCCATTCGGGATCCGTCGGCGGGTTGTTCTTGACGTCGATCGACGATGGCGTGCGTTGGAAGACGTAGAGGTGCTCGGCAGACGCTCCGATGTGCGGCACGATCTGCACCGCCGTTGCGCCCGTGCCGATGACGCCGACTCGTTTCCCCTGAAGCCCCGTCAGTCCACCGCTCGAATCGCCGCCGGTGTATTCATAGTCCCAACGACTGGCGTGGAAGGAGTGCCCTTCGAATGCATCGAGCCCCGGGATGCCTGGGAGCTTCGGGCGATTGAGGGGCCCCGTCGCCAGGCAGAGATAGTGCGCCTTCATGCGATCGCCGCGGTTGGTCGACACGATCCAGCGGGCCTCGTCCTCATCCCACTGGATATGCTCGACGCGGGTCTGGAAACACGTGTCGCGATAGAGATCGAACTTCCGGGCGATGGCCTGGCTGTGCGCGAGAATCTCTTGGCCGAAGGAGTACTTCTCTTTCGGTATGTAGCCGATCTCTTCGAGCAACGGCAGGTAGACGTAAGACTCGATGTCACAGGCGATGCCGGGATAGCGATTCCAATACCAGGTGCCGCCGAAGTCACCTGCCGGATCGACGATCCGAATATCCTCGACGCCGGCCTGTCGCAGGCGCGCGCCGGCCAGCAAGCCGCCAAAGCCGCCACCGATGATCATCACCTCGACCTCGTCGGTCAGCGGTGCGCGCTCGAACCCCGGCTCGACATAGGGGTCGTCCAGGTAGTGGGCGAATTGCCCCTCGACCTCGACGTACTGCTCGTTGCCGTCGGCACGGAGGCGACGATCGCGCTCCTCGCGGTACTTCTCACGGAGGGCGTCCGGATCGAAGTGACGTGCGTCGCTCTCGTGTTTCGGGGTGTCCTTGTCTGCAGTCGTCATGCTTCGGTCTCCGTAGCGTTCGTCGAAATGCCGCGGCCATGCCGCGGGCGCGCCTATCTATGGTTACCGTAGAGATAACCGGGTTACCGTAGGGATAACCGGCTCCCGCCGCTCTGCCAAGTGCGAGCGCCCGCGCCCCCGCCGGCGCTTGACCAAGCCCCCGCTCGCTCGGTAAGCGCGGAGGTGCGTGGGCGAGGCATGACCGCAAAGAGCGCACCGTGGATCGAGCGCCGGCTCGCCTTTCTCGACGGGGATGAACCTTCGACGCGCCTTCCGAAGCTGCGCGCTTTCGAGACCGTGGTGCTGCTGATTCTGGTGGCAGAGTACTGGGCGCGCGCGATCCCCAAGTGGGACGGCCTCGCCACGAGCTACGTGGTGATCCTCGGCCCAGCAACGGCCTGCTGCCTGATCGGTTTGGCGCCCCGCTTTCGCCGCGTCGCCTTCGCCGCCCTTGCGGTGATGCACGCGATGGTCATCTGGGGCGAGTTTCCCGCGGCTGGGAATCATGCGTATCTCGAACTGCTGCTGTGCCTGCTCGGCGCCGGCCTCGACGTCACCGACGAAGCGGATCAGGTGCTGTTTCTGCGCGCCGTGCGGTGGCTGACGATCACCATCTTCTTCTATGCTGGCCTGCAGAAGCTCGTGCACGGGTACTGGACCGCCGGGCAGTATCTCGCCTTCTCCGTCTGGATCGACAGTTTCCGACCGGTGCTCGCGGCCCTCATCCCGGACGACGACTTCGCCCGCCTGCTGTCGTTCACACGCCAGGTCGGGGACGGCCCGTATCTCGTGACGAGCCCGCTGTTCCTTGCCGCTTCGAACGGCGCCTATCTCGCCGAGATGGTCGTCGCCGTACTGCTGGCGCTCCCTGCTACCCGGCGCCTAGGCGTCGTATCCGGAATCGTCCTGCTCCTCGCCATCGAGGTCGCGGCGCGCGAAGTGTTCTTTGGCGCGCTCGTCGTGAACGCGCTGCTGCTGTTTCTTCCCCGCGCACGGAACGGGTGGCTCGTGCCCACCGTCGCCGTCGCCATGGCGGCGCTCCTGCTCGTCCGCCTGGGCGTGCTGCCCGAGATGAAGTTCTACTGAGGCGTGGGAATGAAGAAGCGGATCGTCTACCTGACACTACTGGCGCTCACCCTGTGGCCGCTGGCTCACATCGGCCTGGCCATGCAGTACGGCCTGAGCCCGTGGAAGCTCTGCGGCTGGGGGATGTACGCCACGCCGCGCCTCGGCACGCTCGGGATGGAAGTCTTCTACCGAGACGCGGGCGCCGACCAGATGCGCCAACTCACCGCGCCGGAGACGGACGAGCGCACCGCGGCGAACGCGTTTCTCGAACGCCACCGCTGGCTCGGGGCACTGGCGAGACCAGCGCAGTTGGCGGAAACCGTCCTGCGCGCTCGCCCGCACACCGAGGCGCTCAAGATCGTCGTCTTTCGCCCGGTTCTCGAGCGCGACTCTGGCATGATCGTAATGACGACAACCGAATGGGAGTATCCGCGCTGAAGCCCCTGCTCACTCGATCTAGTCGAGACACTGGACGAGGTAGCGCGCGCTCCCGCTGCCGTTCAATGCGGCGGAGCACGACGGCCGCGCGATGCCCGGGCAGCACGAAGCGATCCCGACGGGTGGGCAGCTCAGCGCCTCGCACCCGTCACCGTTTGGACCGCCGGTGCCAAAGCAACTCGAGAAGCCCGAGAAGCTATTGATGCTGAACTCCGTTCCGAGTGCGCAGACGAGATCGATATTGCCGCCGGGAACGTTGACGGTCGCGTTGCACGCAGGATCGGTCGTGGCCAGGTTCTGCGTTCCGCCCGGCCACTCGGCGCTGTCGAACAGGCCACCGCTATTGCTGCTGATGTTGAACGTGAAGGCCTTGTTGCCGCAGGTACAAACGCTACCGACACACGAGGTGGACAGGCAATCCCCACCAGCGACACAGGTCTCGCCGAGGGAACATCCGGGGCAGCCGCCGCCGCAATCCACGTCGGTCTCAGGGCCGTTCAGCACGCCGTCGGAACAACTCGCCGGCTGACAGACGTTTCCGACACAGACGCCGCTCTGACAGTCGGTACCGACGTTGCAGCCCGAGAAGTCCGGGCAGGTGGGACACGTGAGCCCGCCGCAGTCGACGTCGGTCTCGTCGCCGTTCGCCTCGCCGTCGTTGCAGACGACCCCGTCGTCGAACAGATCGCAGTCGAACGCGAACCCATCCATCTGCGAAAGCTTGCCGCACACCCGGCCTTCGACCTCGACATCGATGCACGTCGCCCATGCCTCGTGCGTCGGTTCGCCGACGCATCGCCCGGGAAAGAGCGCGTCGAGGGCGGCTCCGGGCGCGGGACAGGTCTTGATCAGGGTATCGGTCAGCTTGAGGATGCGTTTGGCAATCTTGCCCTTCGTATCGGCGGCGATGGCGCCCATACACACGTTGGCCAGGTCGACTACGTTGGAGGTGCCGAGCTTCAGCGCACCCTTTTTGCACTTGAGAAAGATCTTCAGCTTCTCCTTCAGGATCTTCTCGTACGCCTTCTGGACTTTCCGCTGACACTTCTCGTTACCAGGAGTAAGCGCGACATCGAGATCGGACCCGAACACGTCCGCCACCAGGCCCCGCGCCTCGCCCGCCGCGGCGGCATTGACGATGGCCGCACTGGTGAACGCGAAGTCGGGCTGCAGCAGGAGGGGGCAGAGCTTCGCCTCGGTGCTGATCGTCTTGGCCTCTGCTTTGACGACCCTGCCCTTCAGGTCGTCCATCAGGCAGTCCTGTGCTGTTCCCGGCAGCTGGCCCTTGAAGAAGCCTTTGATGCAGCTATCGGCGTCCTTGCCCACCGTGCGGCAGAGCTTCACGCCCGCTTTGTTCATGCTGTTGATGCACTTCTGCTGGGACTTCGATTGCGGCTGCGCGTCGGCGGGGAGCGTGGAGACCGCGAGGACGAGCGTCGCGAGCAGGGCTGACGTGAAGATTCGTCGGACGGTGGCCAGATGCATGTTCCTTCTCCCTCTTCGGTGGGGCGGATTGCCGTTCGCGCGCGCGTGATCGCGTCGAATGTGGTCAGCTCGTTCGCTCAAGGTACGACCACCAGGTCGACGTGCACGAAGTGCCCGTCCGTATCGACGCTTCGATTCGCCAGCGACGAATGCCCGGACGGATACTGTCCGGCCGTGAAACCGTCGTCGATTGTGTCGGTCCGACCGAGCCGGATGGCGACTTCGTCACCACCGGCGGCGGGGAAGAACAGGTTCGAGTCCGACTTGGCGTGCAGGTCGAAGTCGAAATCGAGCACGACCGAGGCCGTACCACTGCCGGCGATGATGGTCGCGGCGTTCCCCATGAACTCCTGATCGGTGTCGCCCTCACCGCCATACAACGTGTGAACGACGCTGGTCACGTCCGGGGTGAACCCGAAGCTCTGCGCCGCGCCTCCGTTGACGCTGTAGGTGGCCGACACCGCGGTGATGGAAACGTCGCCACCCGCATCTTCGAGCGCGACTTTCTCGTCCAGCAGGCTGAAGGCTCCGAGGATGTCGTGATCGACGTGCAGCTCCCAGTTTTCGTCCGAGGCCACATCGAAGCTGAGCTGGTAGTGCGCGGTCACGTTCAGGGTCTCGTCCTCGAACGTGCAGCACGCGTCGGCGCCGAGCATGCCTTGCAGGTGAGCATCGATCACCGTACCGCCGGCCGAATGCGTGATGCGGTGCCGCCACTGGTGCACGTCGCCCGGGTCGTCCTTCTCGACGTCACCCGAGCTGAGGTCGGTCAGCACGACATTCGCCAACACGTCCGCCGCGGGATCGGTCCCGAGGTCGGCGAAGATCGTCATGAACTCACCCGCGCGCGAGATCTCGATCGGCTCCAACACCAGCCCGAGGAAGCTCGGGAGCGGGAAGCTGTCGAGCGCGCCGGCCAGCGACGGGAACGCGAACGGAAGGACCGTGGCGAGGAAGGTCTTCAGCGCCACCTCGTCGGTCTCGAACGGATTCTCGAGGACGTCGATGGTGACGTCGCTCGCGGCTGGAGCTCCGAAGCTGAAGCCGAGCGCGCCGTCGACGAACGTCAGGTTGATGCCGAGATCGACGTCGATGGCGAGGTCGACCACGAGGGTGCCGAGGTTCGGCAGGCGCACGGAGAGCAGCAGGTGCGCGATCTTCATCTCGGCCAGCTCGCCGAGCGGTCCGGGCGCACCGGTCACGATCGGCGCCAGCGCTGGGCGCGCCTCCATGACGACCGGCTCGGCGGGATCGAACTGGCCGAGTTCGGGGATGAAGCTGGTCAGGAGACCCGCCGTCAGCGGCACGGGGCCAAGTCCGAAGTCGAACTCCGTAATGTCGACCCGCAGCAGACCGCTCTCGATCTGCGCCTTCATCAATTGATTGAAGGCCGACGTCGAGATCCCGAGCGCCATGCCGTACGGCTGGCCGAGCACAGGCGTCACCGGGCCATACGTCGGAAACGGCTCCATCACCGTGTACGAAGCCAACAGATCGGGCGCCGCCGGATCGGGAAGCGACGCGGTGATGGCGGAGTCCACATTGAAGCTGATGCCGTTCGTATCCTCGGTGATGGCGAAGAACTCGGCGTCGAGATTCGCACCGATGCCCTGGCCGAACGGGCCCGCGATATCGATACCGTCGAGCGCCGCCTCGATCCCCGCCGCGATCGACGAATCGAGCGGCCCCGGACCATCCGGATCGGCGAGATTCTCCGAGAAACCGTCCTGCACCAGGTCTTCGAGCGTATTGCCGATGAAGGCCTGGATGATGTCGCCGATCAGGGGGTCGTCGCAGATGCCGGAGATGAACTCGGATTGGAAGCCGCCGAGCACCACGCTCACGTCACCGATCTGGTTGACGTCGACCTTCGAAGGATTGGCCGCGTCCGGCACCATGTCGAACATCCCGGTGATGTCCGCCGTCGAGGTGGAGATCTCGAGCAGGCAATTGAACGACACCGCGACCAAGTCGTGTACGTGAAGGTCGATGCCGACGAAGAAGTCCGAGATACCGACACTGACCTGCGTCGAGCCGCTCGCGAGGGCATCGAGGGTGAGCGAAAAGTCCTGGAAGTCCACTTCCGTGATGTTGACCGTGGCCGAGTAGAGACAGCCGGGGTTGACCACACACTCGTCGTCGAGAATCGGGTTCTGCTCGATCAAGAGCGTGCCGATGTCGAGCCCGTCCGCGGCGAGAGTCGAGACGATCGGCTCGACCTGCGACAGGCCGTCGTCGGTGAAGCGCATCGCCAGACTCTGCGGCGAGCGCTCGCCGTCCAACACGAAGCCCGTCGTCACGCCATCGCCCGCCACGACCGTCACGCGGTCACGCCGGACATCCCCGTCAGGCGCCGTCAACTCGGCAACCAGCGGGTTGAAGATCTTCGCCGTATCCATAGAGACATTGGCGCTGAAGCCCAGCAAGGGATCGAGCGGCAGGACCGACATGCCGTTGACCGTCAAAGTGGCCGGCACCTCGCCGCCGGGGACCGCTCCCACCACGAGCACGTCGGGCGCGTTCGTGAAGGTGCCGTTGGTCGGTGCCAGAATGAGCCGGCTGGCACCGAAGCGGATGATCTCGAGCTGCTCGACCGGGATCGCCTTCAGAGCAGCGAGGATGTCGCCGATCGGATCGCTCGCGCACGGTCCCTGCTCGTCGGCCTTCACGAACTGCTTGGTGGTCTTGAGGTCGGCCTTCGCGATGCAGGACACGTACTTCACCGCGTCGGGCTTCAGGTAGTGCTTCGCCTCGCACTTGGCGAGCGCGTCGGCGTACTTGCCGAGTGCCTTCACCTTGCGCGCCACGCACTTACTCGGGAGGACGTTGTGCGGCGGAAAGAGCGTCGTGTCGACGAGGTTCTTCAACCACGCCTGCGGACCCGTCAGCCAGAGCTCGTCGGTCGTCGCCGGACACGAGCCGCCCTGAATCGCGATCTTGAACTCGACCTTGTCGAAAGCGTCGAGCGTCTTCTGGGTGACCTTCGTCTCGCACGCCGCGAACGTCACCAGCGCGCCGTTGCTCGCGACTTTCGAATAGCACTTGCCGATCAGCTTGGCGTGCTTGCCGACCGCCTTCAGCTTGTCCTTGACGCACCGCTGTGTCGTCGTGATTCCGGCGGTCGCGGATCCCGCAACCAGACCAATGAGGACAACGAGCGCGATCATCAGCGTGGCGCAACGCGGGCGAGAAATAGACGACCACCATCGGGCGGGTCGGGCACTCGGCACTAGGTGTATCCTCCTTGGCTTGGCCCGCGTCGAGAGAGGCGCGCGGCCGCGACTCTCCCCGCTCCGATCACGTCGGACCGCCCTGAACTCAGGCGGTGCGGGCTTCTCCTAGTAGCGAGGGTGAAGGCGCGCTGTCAAAGACTGGTTCGGGTGTTTTTACGTAGGGCGAGCGGGCGGAAGATCGGCGGATCAGACCATCCGATCGCCTCGGGTGCCACGACCTTTCGTCGCCTGGGAACGCATGGTAGCCGAGCAAGCATGCAACTCGGCCAGTATTGGCGTTTCCTGACGCCCACGGCTCTTCCCTTCACACTGGAGCAGGGTCGCACCATGCTCGTCGATCGACTGACCGGCGCGCCGCCGCGCCCCTTTCAGGCCCGCCAGTTCGTGCACGAGCATGCCACGCCAGGCGATCCGGCGGATGTACTCCGGACGCTCGATCGTTTTTCACTTGAAGTACGGTTTCTGATGAGTGTCGGCCCGGAGAAGGGGCCGCTCATGTCCGAGATGGTCGGGAAGCTCCCCGAAGGGGCACGCGTCCTGGAGTGCGGCGCCTACTGTGGCTACTCCGCCGTGATGATCGCCGACCGGCTTCCCGCAGGCGGACGCCTGGTCTCGGTCGAGGTGGATCCCATCGCCGCCGAGGTGGCGCGCTCGATCGTCGATCTCGCTGGATACTCCGATCGCGTCGAGGTCATTCTCGGTGGCTCCACCGAGACGATCCCAAAACTCGCCGGCCCCTTCGATCTCGTGTTCCTGGATCATTGGAAGGAGCTCTACACGACCGACCTGCAGACGCTCGAGAAACACGCCTTGCTGCGCCCCGGCAGCGTCGTCGTCGCCGACAACGTCGGGGAGATCTTCGGCGCCGAGAAGTATCTCGACTACGTGCGGACGTGCGGGCGGTACGAGTCGGAGCATCGGCCAGCGACGATCGAGTACACGCAGATTCCCGATGCGGTGGAGATTTCGGTGTATCGCGGCGGGAACTGATTCGGGAGATTTCCGCCGATCTCGCGCGCTTCGGTCGCACCACCGAGATGGCGCGCGTCGAGGAGGTAGCGAGGGTTGGATACGCTGGGGAACTCGTTCGCGGCCGGTCAGTTGCTATCGCGACAGCGGAGCCGCGAGCTGCGCACCACGCAGTCGTAGGTACTAAAGGATGCAGCCGCACACTCCGCTGGCGTCTCCGCGAGCGGGTCGAGCTGGAGACTCAGGGTGAGCGGCTCGTCGGACGAGTCGATCGCATAGCTACCGTTCTTCTGGATGATCCGGACCCGCACGCGGCCCGAAGGCTTCAGCGTCAGCCGAGCCGATGCGGACGGAGAGCGGTAGTGGAAGCTCGTTCCATTGCGCGCCGCGCGCCAACCGCTGCGTAGCACCGGATTCCAGGCGCCCCCTGGGAGCAGGATCTGGAGCAGCGCCGCGCCCGCACCGTCTACGACGAAGGCATGCAGACCCGAGGCGACGGGATCGATAGCGACATCAGGCTGGACGTAACCGCGGATCCTGGCGCGCCCCCTGCCGGGCTTGCCGAGGCCGGTGACTCGGAGCCGCGGCTGGTCGAGCGTCGCGTTCGCCGTGCAGGGGGGGACGCTAGCCGGAAGCAGGCAGTTCACCTGGCAAGCCGAGCCGCCCGTTCCATTCTCCGCGCCCAGATCGCATTCTTCCGAGTACGCAGCCGTCGTCTCGGTGGTTCCGTTGCCGCACGACGAAGCCGTCTGCGCAATATCGAGGATCTGATCCATCGCGACGGGACCGAGATCGGTGAACCCGCCGAGTGGCCACAGCACTCGGAGCTGAGTGATCTCGCTCGCCGCGCCGAGGCCGAAGTGTGCCTCGGCCGGATCCTGAGACTCGAAGTTGCTGCCCGCGCGAATCTCGCGCATCTGCGTGCCCGCTCGGGTCGTCGCGTAGACGCGCGCGCCGATCGCCTGCGTGTTTGGAGTGAGGCCGTGCAGCCGTACCGTCAGGTAGGACTCGTCGGTTCCAAGAGCATTCCGGAAGAAACGAGAGGGCCCGCGGTTGTTGCTGATGAATAGGTCGAGATCGCCATCGCGCTCTTGATCGAAGGCCACCACCCCACGCCCGTGCCCCGTGTCCACCACACCGAGGAAGGCCGATTGCTCCGTGAACGCCCCCTCCCCGTCCGACACGAAGAAGCGCGCCGGGTCGGCAAAGAAATCGCCCGTCGGCGGCCCAGCCACCGCGCCCCAACCGTTGGTGTGGAACAGATCCAGGTCGCCATCGTTGTCGAAGTCCGCGAACGTCGCGCCCCACCCCCAGACCCCCTCGCGAACGCCCGCCGCGTCCGTCACGTCCTCGAACGTCCCGTCACCCAGACCGCGGTACAGGCGGTTCCCCGTGACACCCCAGTTCTCGATCGTCGAACCGCTCGGATCCCAAATGCTCGACACGAACCAATCCAGCACCCCGTCGTTGTCGTAGTCGCCAATCGCCGCGCCCATCCCGTTTTCGTCGGTGATCACACCCGGAGCGGTGTAGTCCGCGAAGGTGCCGTCGCCTTCGTTGTGCAACACCTTGCTCTGCTTGAAATCGTTCGCGAGCAGAAGGTCGAGCCAGCCGTCAGAGTCGATGTCGACGAAGTTCGGCGTGAAGGTCAGGTCGAGTCCGAGGAACGCGTCGCCGAAGAGAACAGCGGTGATCCCCGACTCCAGGCTGACGTCAGTGAACGAGAAGGCACCGTCGTTCCGCCAAAGCGTTTCGGAGGTTACTCCGGTGACTAGCGGTGTCGCCCAGTGGCTCAGCACCGCGTCGAGGTCGCCGTCGCGATCGTAGTCGCCGAACGCGGCCCCGAACGTGTTCTTGCCGGTCGCGAAGCCGGTGGTCAGCGTCACGTCTTCGAACGTGTTGTCGCCTTCGTTTCGGAAGACCGTGACTGGCGTGCCCCCTACCCCGCCGACAAAGAGATCGAGGAAGCCGTCGCCGTCGATGTCGGCGAAGATCGGGCCCGAGCTGGATACGCCGTCGAGGTCGACATCCGCGGTGGCGGCGACCTCTTCGAAGGTGCCGTCGCCGAGATTCCGGAAGAGAAGGTTGGGGCCGATGTCGCCATGCACGGCGTAGAGGTCGATCTGGCCGTCGTTGTTGTAGTCACCGGTGGCTACGCCGCCGGCTATTGCGCGGGGTTCGTCGAAGGCGCCGTTTGGGTGGAGGAGGGGGACGGTGTAGCCGTGAGCGTATGGGACGTGGGCGGCTGTGGTCTCGTCGGTGAAACTTAGCGATTGCGCGTGCGCAACGTGGCACAGGCCTCCCAGCACGAGGAACAGGATCGAAACGGCGGCGATGATTGGGGAACTCCTCAGAAGAAGGCCTCGCTCGGTAATCGCGAAGAAGGAGCAGTTTCGAACTAGTTGCGCTTCCCTCCTAGCGCACTCCAGCGTCGCAGTGCGAACGAATCCGAGCTTAGGGACGCTGCTGGAAGACCTCGCGGGCCAAAGTGCGCTCGAGCGCGTCGCCAAGACGCCCTGTGGCAGGGCGGGTGTCGGGGTCGCTCCGCCCCCCCAAGCCTTGAAGGTCTCCTCCGAGAACGTAGGACGGCCCTCCGAGCTTGAGGGCCTTCCTGTCCCGCAGCTGATCTTCAACCGTCAGCAGTCTGCGCCGCTAACGTCCGACTCCTCGCAGTACGCCCGCTGATCTAGCGACTACTGGGCGAGCCAGCCGTCCAGGGCGGATTCGCTCTCGAATCCAAGCTTCACCCCTCCGATGAAGAACGCCGAATCACCGTCGTCTCAGCCCCCGTTAGATCCAGCTGTCGCTTGCAGCCACAAGTCCTTCGTCACCCTGAGCTCGGCA
>JAJCZP010000016.1 GCA_029262315.1 Deltaproteobacteria bacterium
CGACATGGCCGCCCCCCCCGGTTTGGTGTTGTCGCGTCTTTGGGGGGGGGAGGTTCCCTGAATGGCGGGGCCGCGGCGCTGGGGGGCCCCCCGGCAATGCTCGTCGTCAGTCCAACCGCTCGATGACGGTCGAGATGCCCATGCCGGCACCGATGCACTGCGTGGCGAGACCGTAGCGGCCGTTGCTCCGGCGGAGTTCCTTGGCCACCGTCGTGACGAGGCGCGCTCCCGTGGCACCGAGTGGATGCCCGATCGCCAGTGAGCCGCCGTTCACGTTCACTTTGTCAGCGGCGATGCCAAGCTCGCGGATTGACGGCAACACCTGCGCCGCGAACGCCTCGTTGAACTCGACGCGATCGATTTTGTCAGCGCCGATGCCCGCCTGGGCGAGTGCCTTCTTCGAGGACACGATCGGGCCGATGCCCATCAGCTGTGGCTTGACGCCGCCGACGGCGATGCCGGCGATGCGCGCGAGCGGTGTCAGTCCGAGTGCCAGCGCCCGTTCCTCGCTCATCAGGATGGCCGCGGAGATGCCGTCGTTGGTCGGGCAGGAGTTGCCCGCGGTGATGATGATCTCTTTGTCGCCGTGGCTGATGACGCCCTTCAGCGCGGGCAGGCTCGCGAGCTTCTCGGCGGTGGTTCCAGGGCGAATGCCCTCATCGCGATCGAAGACGACGGTCTTCCCGTGCTCGGCTTCTACCCACGCGCCTTTGTCATCGAACACCGGATCCTCGACTTCGAGCGGGATGACCTCGTCCTTGTAGACGCCAGCCTCATAGGCCGCGTGTGTCGCGGCGTGGCTCGTGACGGCGTAGGCGTCCAGTTCCTCGCGCGTCAGGCCGTATACCTCGGCGACGTTCTGCGCGGTCTGCGGCATGTTCTGGAGCCAGGGCGACGAAAGAATGTACTCCGGGAACGGGACCGAGAAGTACTTGTCGTGATCGGGCGCCATCTTTCGCTGCACGTCGTTCAGCTCGCTGATCCTCTTGTTGAGTTTGGTGACGCGTGTCGGCGGCCCACCTCCGCCCCCGAGGCCGCGACCCATGCGCTCGATGCCCATCGCTACACCGCATTCGATCGTGCCGGTCTGGATGGCCATCGTGACGCGGTGGAGCGTTTCCATGCTCGATCCACATTGGCGATTCGAATTGAAGGCGCACGCTTCGAGCGGGAGGCCGGCAAGCCGCTGTACGTTGCCGATGTATGAGAATTCCGACGGGCCACCGACGATGCCGATGCCGACGTCCTCGATAAGGCCGTCGGCGACTTTCGGGTTGCGGTCGAGCAGGGCGCGGAGCACGGTCGCTCCGGCTTCGTCGAGACGGGTGGCGACCAGCTTACCGCGCCCACCCCGGGCGAACGCGGAACGAGCTCCATCGACGAGAACGACGTTTTTGAGCTGCATGGGGATTCCTTCCTCGGTCGCGCCGGCCGGCGCGGTCTGTGGGTTTCGAAGCCGTGGCGGAGCAGGCTACACTAAGTTCGCGTCAAGTTCACTGGTACACGCCCTCGTGATTCTCGACCACGCGCACGCCCGGCCCCGCGATCTCGCCCTCGACGATCTGACCCGCCAGCGCACCTGGGCGGAGTTGGTCGAGCGCGCGACCCGGCTCGCCCATTATCTGCGGGACGATCTGGGGCTCGACGCGGATGCCCACGTCGCCGTGCTCATGGGTAACCGCGTCGAGTTCGTCGAGATCATCCTCGGGGCGCTCATGGCGGGGGTGTGGATCACGCCGATCAACTGGCATCTACAAGCCGACGAGATCGCCTACATCGTGCGCGATTCGGAGGCGCGGGTGCTGTTCACCGACGAGGCGCTCGTCGACACGGCACAGGCCGCCGTCGAAGGTGGTCCGGGCAGGGGTGGTGTGGCAGCGGCCGTGCATGCCCCCGAAGAGATGGATGGTCGGGTCGAGATGCCCCTCCCGACGATCGTAGCCGCGGGGCAGGATTTCGAGGCACTGCTGGCGACCGCTTCTGCGGCACCAGTAGGGTTGGAAGGCCCCGCGGGTGGGACGATGATCTACACCAGCGGGACGACCGGGCGTCCCAAGGGCGTGAAGCGCGCCCGTTCCGGAACTCTGGGCGCGGCCCTCGATGCCCACGCGGCGTCCGGGCGCGCGCTCGGCCTCGATGGCGCGGGGCCGCATCTCGTGACCGGTCCGCTCTATCATGCGGCGCCACTCATGTTCGCCATGTACGATTTGGGAAACGGTGCGCCGATGGTGATCATGCCACGCTGGAGCGCGGAACGAACGCTCGAGCTCGTGCGTGACCGCTCCGTGGCGCACACGCATCTGGTGCCGACCATGTTCGTGCGGCTGCTGCGGTTGACCGAAGCGACGCGTGCGGCTTTCGATCCCACCCCGCTTCGCCTTGTGCTTCACGGTGCCGCGCCGGTGGCGCCGGAGGTGAAGCGCCAGATGATCGCGTGGTGGGGCGAGAAGCTGGTCGAATATTGGGGCGCGACCGAGGGTGGTTTCTGCACGCTCGTCGACTCGCGCGAGTGGCTTACCCATGAGGGAACGGTCGGGCGCGCCACGTCGAACTTCGAAGTGTTCGCGGTTGCGGACGATGGTGCCCGGCTTCCCCCTGGGCCGACGGGGACGCTCTATTGCCGGCATCGAACGCTCGATCGCGCGTTCGAGTATCACCGCGATCCCGACAAGACCGCGGCCGCCTTCCTGGCGCCGGGAACGTTCACGACCGGAGATGTCGGCTTCGTCGACACCGAGGGCTACGTCTATCTCTCCGATCGGAAGTCGAACATGATCATTTCGGGCGGCGTGAACATCTATCCCGCCGAGATCGAGCACGTCTTCCAAGGACATCCCGCCGTGGCCGATGTTGCCGTCTTCGGCATACCGGACGACGAGTGGGGCGAGTCGGTGCACGCCGCCGTCCAACTCGAACCCGGGATTGCCGCAGGGCCTGACCGGGCGGACGAGTTGCTGGCCTTCGCTCGCGCGCGTCTCGCGCGCTACAAGATTCCACGTGCCATCGACTTCCATGAGACGTTGCCCCGTCACCCTACCGGCAAGCTGCTGGTGCGTCTTCTGCGGGAGCCGTTCTGGAAGGATCGGAAGCGCCGAATCTGATGAGTGCGAGGAGCCACGCGTGACGGGAGACGACCGATGAAGATCGGGGTGACGACGTTTGTCACTGATCAGTCGATGAACATCGTCGCGCTGGCGCGTGCGGCCGAAGAGCGTGGTTTTCATTCGCTCTACGTGCCCGAGCACACGCATATCCCGACCAGCCGTCGGACGCCGTCGCCCACCGGTGACGCGGTGCTTGCGGAAGAGTACAAGCGTACGCTCGATCCGTTTGTTGCGTTGGCGGCGGCCGCGGCGGTGACGACGCGGCTCGAGATCGGCACGGGTGTGTGCTTGGTCGCGCAGCGCGATCCCATCGTGTTGGCGAAGGAGGTGGCGTCGCTCGACTTCATCTCGAACGGCCGCTTCATGTTCGGGATCGGCTTTGGGTGGAACCGCGAGGAGATGCAGAGTCATGGGGTCGTCTTCCAAGAGCGCCGGGCGCTCGTACGCGAGAAGATGCTTGCCATGCAGCGACTGTGGCACGAGGACGAGGCGTCGTTCGCTGGCGACCACGTCCGACTTCAGGAGAGCTGGGCCTGGCCGAAGCCCGTGCGAACGCCCTGGCCGCCTGTGCTGATCGGTGGCGCGCCCGGCCCGAAGCTGTTCGAGCATATTGCCGAGTACGGCGATGCCTGGATTCCCATCGGCGGCGCTGGTGTCGTGAAGGCGCTGCCGGCGCTTCACGAGGCGGTCGCGAAAGCCGGTCGCGATCCGTCGCAGGTCGATGTGATCCCGTTCGGGAGCATCCCGGACGAGCGCAAGCTCGAGTACTACGCCTCGCTCGGGGTGCGGGAGGTGGTGGCCCGGCTCCCGTCGGCACCGGAGTCCGAGGTCCTGGCTCTCCTCGACCGCTACGCCAAGCTGGTGTAGCTGAGCCCGTGATGATTACCAACGAACAGACCATTCCCCGCCTCGTCCGCCGCGCCGCGGAGCGGTACGGAACGAAGATCGCCATCGAGGACGGCGACACGAGCCTGAGCTACTCGGCGCTCTGCGACGCGGCGCTTCAGGCTGCGCGCGCGTTCATGGCCTTGGGGGTGCAGCCTGGCGACCGCATCGCGATCTGGGCACCCAACATCTACGAATGGATCGTCGCCGCCGTCGGACTACAGTCGGCGGGCGGCGTTCTGGTGCCACTGAACACGCGATACAAAGGTGCCGAGGCCGGTTACATCCTCAAGAAGAGCGGAGCCCGTATTCTTTGCACGGTCGGGGGGTTTCTCGGGACCGACTATGTACCCATGTTGCGCGAGGCCCTCGGCGGCGCGGGCGCAGCGCATCCCGTGGCCGACCTGCCAGCGCTCGAGCGGATAGTGTTGCTTCGTCACGACCCTGCCGATGCGGTAGCTGCGTCGGCAGGGGTCGTCGGATGGGCCGACTTCCTCCAGCAGGGCTCGGACGTTACCGAGGCGGAGGCCGAGGCACGGATAGCGCAGGGCAAGGCCGATGATCTGTCCGACATCATGTTTACGTCAGGCACTACCGGAAACCCCAAGGGTGCCATGACCGCTCACGGCCAGAACATTCGGGCCTTCCAAGCCTGGGCGGAGGTCATCGGTCTGGCGGAGACGGACCGGTATCTCATCGTCAATCCGTTCTTCCACTCCTTTGGCTACAAGGCCGGGTGGCTCGCGTCGGCCATGTGCGGTGCCACCATGCTGCCGCATCAGGTCTTCGACGTGCCGGCGATCCTGGCGCGTGTCGGGAACGAGCGGGTGTCGGTACTCCCGGGACCGCCCGCGATCTACCAGTCCATTCTCATGCATCCTGACCGGCAGAAGTACGATCTGTCGTGTCTCCGCCTCGCAGTCACTGGCGCTGCGCCGACTCCCGTCGAGCTCATCGAAGCCATGCGTGACACACTCGGCTTCGAGACGGTCATCACGGGATACGGCCTTACCGAATGCTGCGGCATCGTCGCGATGTGCCGCTATGACGACGATCCGACCACGATCGCCACCACGTCTGGCCGTGCCATTCCCGGGATCGAGGTGCGGTGCATCGGCGAGAACGGCGCCGAGGTGGCGCGCGGTGAGCCTGGAGAAGTCGTGGTTCGTGGCTATAACGTCATGCAGGGCTACTTCGAGGAGTCGACCGCGACCGATGAGACCATTGACGCCGACGGCTGGCTCCATACCGGTGACATCGCGGTCATGGACGACCGCGGCTATCTCAAGATCACCGATCGCATCAAAGACATGTTCATCATGGGCGGCTTCAATTGCTATCCCGCCGAGATCGAGAGTCTCATGCGCGGGCACGAGAACATCGCCGCGGTGGCCGTCATCGGGATCCCCGACGAGCGTATGGGGGAGGTCGGGATGGCGTTTGTCGTGTCGAAGCCGGGTGTCACCGCTGACGTCCAGGCCATTGCCGCGTGGTGCCGCGAGACGATGGCGAACTACAAGGTGCCGCGTCACGTCGAGATCGTCGATGAGCTCCCGGTGAACGCCATGGGCAAGGTGATGAAGTTCAAGCTGCGGGAACGCGCGAAGGCGCGGCGTTGATGTCTCGCACGATTCAGCTTGCCGCGTCGCTCCCCGCTTCGCCCGACCGCTTGTTCGACATGTATCTCGATCCTGTCGAGCATGCTGCGTTTACGGGATCGCCGGTTACCATCGGCGCGCAGCCCGGGGCCCAGTTCCGGGCGTTCAATGACGTTCTTTCCGGTACGATATTGCAGGTCGTGCCGAAGCGGCTCATCGTCCAATCGTGGCGCTCGCCGCACTGGGGTGCCGCGGACATCGATTCGACGCTGATCCTCACGTTCGTCCCCGAGAAGGACGGCGGCCGGATCGACCTCGTCCAGGTCAACGTGGTCGAGGACGACTTCGCGGGTGTGAGCCACGGCTGGGAAAAGTTCTACTGGACGCCGTGGCGTGCATACCTCACCCGGTAGCGAGCAGGGGGGACGCCACCGCGGATGCGGATGAGGCCGCGATGAACGAAGAACGAGACGTAAGGGTGCGAGTCGTCGCGTCCGATCGCGTTGGATCTCGTGACCTGGAAGCGCTCGCGGGGCTCTTCGAGGCGACGTATCGAGACGCGGATAGACGGTACCTCGAGAGGTCGTTGGCCACGTTCCGGTTCGTCGCGATCGCGGAGTGTGATGACGAGGTCGTGGGGTTTTCCTTCGGCGATTCCGTGCAGTGCCCGCTTCCGCGATTGTCTGATCCTCAATCGGTCGCGCTGGCAGGCATCGCGTGTGTCGCCGACACGATGAGAAAGCGTGGGCTGTTCGTGCGACTGGCGAGCGAGGCGATGCAGGCCGGCGGCGGTGTGGAGCCCGGCCGGCGTTTTCTCTTCGTAGGGCGCATGGCGCATGTCGTGACCTACCGGACGATGGCGCGGATGTCGCCGAGTGTCGTCCCAGCGGCGGGGAAGACCATCGAGCCGTGGCACCGCGAGATGGCCGTCGCACTGGCATCGCTGTTCGGGGTCGATGTGGATCACGAGACGTTCGTGGTGCGTGGGAGTGGTACGCCCGTCGGATTCCCCCGTATCGCCTACGAGGCTACTCCCGAGGAAGCGTCGCTGTTCGCGGCGGTCGATCGCTCGCGAGGTGATTCGCTGCTTTCTATGTGCTGGATTCCGGACGCGCCCGTGGGGTGGTGACTGCAATGACCGATCTGCTCTATCAAGGAACCCTATTGCTGAACGCGCTCTGGTTTGGTGCGGGTTTTTGGTACTTTGCTCTCAAGCACGAGACGGCAGCCAAGTTGCTCATTCCCCGCACGGCGCGGTCCTCTCCCATCTTTCTTACGATGTCCTCGGCCCTGCCGTTTCTCGGTGGGATGAACTTCGCCCTGTCGTTGCTGGCGGTGATGCTGCTCGCACGACGAGACCTATTCGTGGCGCCGGCCGAGCAGAGTATCCTTCTGATCGCGTTTGGCGTCGCGCATGCCACGCAGTTCCTGATCAATGTGCCCGTTGCGCGTCGTGGCGGGCGCATCGGCGAATCGTATTGGGATGTTCTGCACGGGCCGATGCTGTTCATCTTCGTGGGCGATGCCGTCATGACGCTGCTCAACTTCACGGTTGTGGCCGCGTTGTTCGCCTGACGTGCCAGGGGGCCACGCCCTATAGGGAGGAGGCCGGAACGCCATGAGCACACCTTGCGTCGGCGGCCGTTGGCGCCCTATGCTTTGACGCCATGCCGCCCGCACTCCCGCGTCCGTGGTGGATGACCGCGTTGGCCGTCATCTGTCTACTCGCCCTACTGATCAACGTCCCGCGCGATCTCTTCTTTTCCGCAACGCGTGACGTGGAAGTGTGGTTTGGCGTCGAGATTCGGGGGTGGCTCGCGCTTGCGACGGCGCCATTGCACTGGTTGATCTTCGGCGTCGGGGCGTGGGCATTTTGGACTGCGCGCCCGTGGGCGCCCGCGGCTGGTGCGGCGTACTTGTTCTATGCGGGGTTGAGTCATCTGATCTGGAGCGAAGCGAGTCAGAACGGGCGTGGGTGGCCGATCGGGCTCTTGCAGGCCACGGCGATCTCGACGATCGCCCTGATCCTGCTTCGGCTTCGTACGAGGCCCCGAACGGAAACATGATCGAGTTCAATCAGACCATCGTATCGGAGTCGGGGGGCCCTGTGTCGTGAGCCAGGACGAGTACACGGACGAGTTCGGCTTCGTCGCGCCGTTGAAGACGACGAGCAACCAGCGGCGGATACCTGACGAAGGATTTCCGACGGGTCCGGCGATCGGCGAACGCTTGCCAGACTTTACCCTGGTCGATCAGCGCGGAAGATCCGTCGATCTTCATGCCGATCGGGCGGACGCCAAGGCGGCAGTGGTGTTCTTCCGATCGGCGGTCTGGTGACCCCCCTGCATGACGCAGCTCGGTGAGCTGCAAGACGCACTACCCAAGTTCAGGGCCGCGGGCATCAAGCTCTACGCTGTGAGCTACGACGCGCCTGAAGCGCTGGCGGCTTTCGCGGAGGCACGCGGTATCGAGTTTTCGCTCCTCTCGGACACCGACTCGGCCGTGATTCGCTCGTTTGGCATCTTGAATACGCTGATCCAGCCCGAGGATATTCCGTTCCACGGCATACCGTACCCCGGGACCTATCTCGTCGATGAGGCGGGCGTCATCCGTGAAAAATTCTTTCCTCGCCATCTTGCGAATCGTGCCAGCGCCGAGACCGTCGTCGATTCCGCCCTCGGAAAGATCCTGATGGGTGATGACGAGCCGCGTGCGAGCGGCGGCGACGATGCGGTGCGCATTACCGCGTTCGTGCACGGTGGCGGCGGTGTGTTGAAGTCAGGCCCAGTTCGTCAACTCGTGGTCCGATTCGAGTTGCGGGAAGGGCTGCATATCTACGGCGAGCCGGTTCCCGACGGGATGGTGGCGACCAGCATCTCCGTGCGAGGGCCCGACGGCCTGCATGTGGAATCGCCGGTCGTGCCGGCGACGCAACCACTGGTGCTCTCCGGACTCGGCGTCACCCTCCACGTGTGGAGTGGGACCGTGGACATCGTCGTGCCCGTGTGGGCCGATTCGCGACTCGTGTGCGTGACGCGTCCCGTCGATGTCCCGAGCGCAACGCTCGAGGTCACGGTACGTTACCAGGCCTGCGACGAGGCGACGTGCATGGTTCCGCGGACGGAGCGCCTGCAGGTTACTGTGCCCGTCGAGCCCCACGATGTGCCCAACATCGACCTTCTCGCCAAGAACGGGCAAAAGGTGACATCGATGGATTCCATGACGCATCTCGACAAGCTCGTCCGTCGGTTCCTTCCGGGTTGAGCGCTGGCGCAATGGCGATCACGATTCGCGAGGCCGACCTGGCCGATCCGGTCGAGGGCGAGGGCTTGGTCGAAGTCCTCGACTCCTACGCGCGCGGTCCCGGGGGACAGAATGCGCCGTTGGCGGCCGAGGTGCGCGCCAGGCTGATCTCTGGTCTGCGCGCACATCCGACCGCACTCCCGCTCGTCGCTGTTTCGGGATCCACGATCGTCGGTGCGGCCGTATGCGTGTGGGGTTACTCGACCTTCGCGGCACGTCCCCTGCTGAATATCCACGACTTCGTGGTGCTTCCCGAGTTTCGGGGGCAGGGGATCGGACGCCAGCTTCTCGACGACGTCGAGGGGCGTGCGCGGGCGCGCGGCTGCTGTAAGGTGACGCTCGAGGTGCACGAGTCGAACGAGGGGGCGAAGCGGCTGTACCGCGACGTCGGCTTCGGTCCTTGGGCCACACGGACGCTCTTCGTCTCAAAGCAGCTGTAGCCGAGCGGCCGCGGATGCTCCGACAAACCAATACGCCGCTCGGCAATCCGCCTGTCGACTGCTGTTCGTCGGGAAGCGCGCAGTAGCTCGTGATCCAGTCTGTGCCCCTCACCGGGAGTGAGATTGTGCTGGCGGGTGTCATCATGGCCTTTGCCGCGTCGGTCCAGGCGACGATCGGTTTTGGCGCGGGCCTGATCGCGGCACCGTTGCTGCTCCTCATCCATCCGGCGTTCGCGCCGACTCCGCTGCTCGCGGCCAGTCTCGTGCTCACCGTGCTCGTGGCGTGGCGCGAGCGCGCATCGGTCGACCTCGACGGTTTGAAGTTCATGGTCACGGGCCGAGCCGTCGGCACTGTGCCGGCCGCGTGGCTGTTCGCGACGATCTCCGGAGCCGCGTTCGACGCGCTGTTCGGCATTCTCGTCCTGTTGGCTGTCGGACTCAGTTTGGCGCGGGGCGGTTTCGAACGAAGCGGACGGAATCTTACCCTTGCCGGCATCGCCTCGGGGATGATGGGGACGCTCTCTTCCATAGGGGGGCCGCCCGTCGCGTTGATGTATCAACGCGCCCCGCCAAACGTGTTTCGCGCGACCCTCGGTGTGCACCTGATCGTCGGTACCACGATGTCGCTTCTGTCGATCTGGTTCGTGGGGCGTCTCGGGGCCGTCGAGCTCGCGCTCGCCGGTGTGCTCGTTCCTCCCGTGCTCCTTGGGTACGGGATGTCGCGCTTCGGAATGCATTTCGTCGATGCGGCCCTCCTGCGGCGTGCCGTGCTGGTATTGTCGTCAGGGGCCGCGTTGGCTGTGGTGGTCCGCGCGATCACGCGTTGACGCCGCCGATCGGATCGACCTTGCGCCGGCTATGCGCGCATGCGATGAACCGCGGCCATGCGCCGCCGTTTGATTCAAATCGTCCTCAGCATCGTTGCGGTAGTAGTCCTTTGGCAAGTCGGGCGGATCCTCGTGATTGGCGGAGTCTTCCGGACTATCGAGCCGCATTTCTCGGGTCGGTGCCGGATGGTTCCAGGGCCAGTCGGAGCGGAAGATGTCACCATTCATCCGGTGACCGGTGTGGCCTATCTTTCCGCGTCCGACCGGCGATCGGTGATGGCCGGAACGCCGAAGCCGGGTGCGATCTGGTCCTATGACCTCGATCAGCCGAACGCCTCGCCCGTGAATCTCACCCCCGATGCCGACGTCGGCTTTCAGCCGCACGGCATTTCCTTGTGGGTGGACGACGGCGGCCCGGACGTCCTGTTCGTGATCAACCATGCGCCGGTGGAAGGTGGAGGTGAGCGGCACACGATCGAGATCTACGATGTGACCGACAATGGACTCATGCATCGCGCATCGTTGACGCACCCGCTGCTCGTCATGCCCAACGACCTGGTGGCCGTGGGGCGCGACCGCTTCTACGTCACCAACACACATCGGCACCCACCCGGAACGATGCAGACGCTCGAGACCTATCTCCAGCTCGCGGGCGCGCAAGTGCTCTTCTACGGTCCCGGAGGCTTCCGGCCGGCGATCGAGGACATGGTGTTCCCCAACGGCATCAACGTCAGCCGAGACGGGCGTACGCTGTTCGTCGCGACGGTGACGGAGCAGCGGCTGCGGGTATTCGACCGTGATCCTGCCACTGAGACGCTGCGCCCGCGCGTCGTCGTGCCGCTCGGGAGCGGGGCCGACAACATCGAGTTGGAGGCCGACGGGACCATCTGGATCGGCGCGCATCCGAAACCGCTCCGGTTGCAGGCCTATGCGGACGATCCCGAGAAGGTCGCGCCCTCGCAGGTCCTCCGCGTTCGCGAGACCAGCGCGGGCGCTTACGAGGTTGACGAGGTCTATGCCAACCCCGGAGACGAGATTGCGGCCGCGAGTGTCGCCGCCGTGCGGGGTCGACGGATCCTGATCGGTCAGATCTTCGATGAGGGCGTCCTCGATTGTCAGATGGACGGGCATGAGTGACCTTCCGCTGACCGAGCGTCGCCGCGTCGCGCAGGCGTTGCGGGAGCTCGCGTTTCAGGTGGCGACGGTGGATATCGCCGACGCCGAGCTGGCCTCCATCGCGACGGCACTGGAACCGTTGCGCGCGCGGCTGGCCAGCGAGCCGCGCCTGGTCTTGAACGTGTCGGGCCTGCACTCGACCGACCATGCGCGCGTGCGTTTCGGACGCGAGCCTCTGTACGATCGCGATCCGCTCGTGGGGTTGTCCAATCCCTTGGCCCCGCCTCTCCGTCGCGTCGAGGGGGGCGGTCTGGCGGAGTGGGAGGTGACGTTCAGCGAGACCTATGCCGGGCATCCGGGACTCGTGCATGGCGGGTACGTCGCTGCCGTCCTCGATCATGTCCTTGGGGTTGCGGCGTCCAGTAGCGGTGTGGCCTCGATGACCGGGACGCTCACCACTCGATATTTGCGGCCGACGCCGCTCGACACGAGGCTCGTCTGCGTTGGGACAGTCGATCGGGTCGAAGGGCGCAAGGTGTTTTGCCGGGCGACGTTGGAGGCCGCGGGGGAGGTGCTCGTGGAGGCCGAAGGCCTCTACCTCCGCGTGGATCTCGATCGATTCTGAGCCTCTTTGCGCCAGCTGTGCGCTCGTGGGAGAGAGCATGGCGATGCCGGGAGGTTCGGAATGAATGTTGAGTTGCAGATGTTGGTGCTCGTGTCGTTGTTGACCGTGGCCTTGTCGCTCGTCGGCGCCGGGGCGCTCATGGTGTACAGCGGCATCCCGTACGCAGCGGGCAATCGGGACTCGCCGACGACGCTACCCCCCTGGGCGCAACGCGCCGAACGCGCGTATCGGAACAGTCTCGACAACCTACTGCCATTTGCGGCGTTGGTGTTGGTTGCGCAGGTGGCCGGCGTGTCGAACGAGGCGACCGCCTGGGGCGCCACCGTGTTTTTCTGGGGGCGGCTGGCGCACGCGGGCATCTACATCGCTGGTATCCCGTATCTCAGGACGGTTGCGTTCGTGATCGCGTTCGGGGGTATGTTCGACATCGTGCGTGCGCTCTTTGGCGCGTGGTCGGCCGTGCCTCTCGGATAGGGAACTCCGGCATGCGACAGCTCACGTGTGTCGGACCGAACGCCGTCGAGTGGCGCGAGATTCCCGAGCCACGCCTCGAGGGTGACGATCAGGCGTTGGTTCGCCCGCTCGCGGTGGCGCGGTGCGAGATCGATCCGGTGCTGACCTCCGGGCTGTTTCCCGTCGACGAGCCGTTCGCGCTGGGGCATGAAGCCGTGGCCGAGGTGGTCAGCCTGGGCGACAGCGTGCGCGGATTGCAGGTCGGGCAGCGCGTCGTGGTCGCCTTCCAGCTGAGTTGCGGACGGTGCCACACCTGCAGCGTCGGCCACAGCGGCAACTGCCAGGAGTTCCCCGTGCTGTCCGACTACGGCATGCGGCCCCTGTCCGGTGTCGAGTATGGGGGTATGCTCTCGGACCTGGTCCGCGTGCCGCATGCCGAGGCGATGCTGCAACCAGTGCCCGACGACCTCGACACGGTGTCGCTCGCCAGCGTCTCCGACAATGTGCTCGACGGCTATCGTACGGTCGCGCCGCATCTCGCGACGCATCCTGGCGCCGACGTTCTGTTCGTCTGTCACGGTACCCCGAGTCTGACGCTGTACGGCGTGCAGGCGGCCAAGGCGTTCGGTGCTGGCAAGGTGGACGTGGCTTCCGATCGAGCCGACGTCCTGGCGCTGGCCGAAAAATTGGGCGCCCGACCGATCGAGACCGACTTCGGCCGGCGTCAGGGGCGCTACCCGATCGTCGTCGACTGCGGTTTGCGTGTCGAGGGGCTGCACTATGCTCTCGGCTCGACTGAGGCCGAGGGGATTTGTCAAAGCGTCAGTTTCTTTCCGCTGCCCGAGACGCCGATACCGCTCGGGAAGCTCTATACGCTCGGGATCAAGTTTTTCATCGGGCGCGCGCACGCCGTTTCGCTGCTTCCCGAGGTTATGGCGCACATCGCGTCCGGTGCGTTGCGTCCGGGGGACGTGACGACGCGTACCGTGACGTGGGAGGACGCGCCCCAGGCCTTTCTCGAGGAAACCATCAAGCTGGTGGTTCGCCGTGATTGACGGACGCGTTCTCCTCGTAACGGGGGTCGGGTTGACTCCCTGCCGGGAACGATGGGAGTACACGCTATGGCTGGAACAGCGAAGCATACGACCGTGACCGTACTTCCGACCATGCGCTACGACTCGTGTCGGGGCCCTGAGGGGCATTTCTGGAATTTCTGGACGTCGGAAGGGACGCACTGACATGCCCGAGTTCGCGCAGCCTTACCTATACCTCGTGATCGCGTTTGGCGTGTGTGGCGGTCTGCTGTTGCTGCAGCTGTTGGTCGCCGACATCGTGGCGGCGGTGGGCGGGCACATCCCGGGTACGTCGGTTCACGAGAGCCACGATGTGTTTCTCTTCCGTGCGGTGCGGGCCCACGCGAACACCAACGAGAGCATTGCCGCCTTTGTGCTCATCGGCGTGTTCGCGATGTTCGTCTCTGCACCGCCTACGTGGGTGAATGGGTTGGCCTTGGTCTTCGTCGGCGCGCGCATTGGGCATATGGCGACCTACTACGCCGACCTTCGATCGCTCCGAAGTGCGTGCTTTGTCGTTGGGCTACTCGCGCTCCTCGGCCTTCTCTCGGTGGGCCTCCTGGCGCTCTGAGGGTCGTGCGGCGTGAGGCCGTCCAGATAGTGAACCGAAGGGGAGATCGGCAATGAGTCCCGCGATCGAGTTCGATGAAGCGGCCAGCCGCGCCGTCGAGGCCGCGTACCTCACGACTGATGTGGTGGCGCAACGATGTACCATCATGAAAGCCCTGGAAGTGCGGCCAGGCGAGCGCGTGCTCGATATCGGCTCGGGGCCGGGGCTGCTCGCCCACGATCTAGCCGCGACCGTAGGCGCGGAAGGGCGGCTCTGCGGGATCGACATGAGTGAGGCGATGGTGGCTATGGCTCGCGCGCGCTGTGCCGGGCAGACCCAGGCGACCTTCGAGGTCGCCGATGCCTGCGCACTGCCGTTCGATGATGGCGCGTTCGACGTCGCGGTGTCGACGCAGGTCTACGAGTACGTTGCCGACATTCCCACGGCGTTCACGGAGTTGCGGCGGGTGTTGCGTCCTGGCGGGCGACTCGCGATCCTCGATGCGGACTACGGCTCGTTGGTCATCCACACGGAGGACCCGGCGCGTTTGGCGCGTATCGTGGCCGCGTGGGACGAGCACTTCGTGCATGCGGGGCTGCCGCGAACCCTTGCGCCGTCACTTCGAGAGGCGGGATTCGACGTCCGCCAGCGCGACGTCATTCCGATGTTCAATCCCGAGTACCATCCCAACACGTTCAGCTACCATCTCACCATGATGATGGCGATGTTCGCCATCGGGCGATGTGGGGTGACGCAGGACGATGCCGATGCATGGCTCGCGGAGTTGGCGGCACTTGGTCGAGCCGGGAAGTATTTCTACAGCTTGAATCGCTATCTCTTCATCGCCGACAAGCCGGACGGATGATAGCGGACCGCGTGGCTTCTCGGTTCGACAGTTCGCCGCCGATCGACCTAATTTGCGGTTGCCGTCGCGCCGGCGGGGACGCCGAGCGCTCGGAATTTCTGCATCTCAATGGAGCCGACTATGAGTAAGCGTTTCGCAGGCAAGGTCGCGGTTGTCACGGGTGCGGCAGGCGGCATCGGACGTGCCACGGTGGTTCGGCTCGCAGGCGAGGGGGCGCAGGTGTTTGCGACAGACCTCGCGGGCACGGCACTCGACGAGATGGCCGCCGCGGCGGACGGCGTCGTTGCCACGGCTGCGCACGACGTGACGAGCTGGGACGACTGGCAGCGTGTCATGGCCGACGCGGCCACTCGATTCGGTGGGATCGACTGCCTCGTGAACAACGCCGGCATCGAAGGCCCCATTGGCGCACTCGACGAAGCGCCCGACGAGGCGTTCGATCTCGTCATGGCCGTGAATGTGAAAGGTGTGTTTCTCGGCATCAAGGCGGCGATCCCCGCGTTCCGGAAGCGAGGGGCAGGTGCGATCGTCAACTTGGCCTCCGTGGCGGGAGTCATCGGTGAGCCGGCCATCGGGCCATACGTTGCGACCAAACACGCGGTGATCGGACTCACCAAGTCGGTGGCAAGCGGATACGGAGCGGAGGGCATACGCGCGAACGCGGTCTGCCCCGCGCCCATCGACACGCGCATGATGAGCGCCCTCGAGACGGGACTGGCTCCGGGGGAAGAGGCGAGCGTGCGTGCGCTTCTCGAGCAGCGGATCCCCCTTGGGCGCTACGGCACGGCCGACGAGGTCGCCGCGGTCATCGCGTTTCTCGCCAGCGACGATGCCAGTTACGTCAGCGGCTCGATCTACACGGTCGACGGTGGGATGACGAACTACTGAATCCGCGGGGGATGTGTCCCCCCGGCGACAGGCGATGCTTCACACGATGGCGACGGCTTGCAGCATCGCGATACGACCAGTGCCGAGATTCTCGACCATATTCTTCGCCATGGCCGGCCACTCTTCGCCGAGCATCAGGTGGAGTCCCAACGTCGGTTCTGGTCCGCTGCCCGAGGCTGCCCGGGCTTTGAACCAATCGACCGCCTTCTGGGTTACGTCACGCCATTCCGCGATCCGGAGCCCGCAGGCGGTCAGGATGTCGCGTGTCTCCGTGGCGTTGACGAGGAAGCTCATATCGGCGGAGCGAGCCCATGGCACAGGAAGACGGATCTCCTCGCCATTGCCGCGGATCGGATCGTAGATCGCGAGCCGTCCTCCCGGTCTGACGACGCGGGCCATCTCACCGAAGAAGGCGCGCTTGTCGCGAATGTTCATTGAGATGTGCTGTGTCCAGGCGCCGTCGAAGGTGTCGTCCGGGAATGGCAGTTGGAGTGCGTTGCCCTGGCGATAGTCTACCCGTTCGGTCAGATCGACGCGTCGAGCGAGTTCCGTCGCCACCTGACAATATTCGGCGGTCAAGTCGATCCCTGTGACGCGGCAGCCGCAGTGGGACGCAAGGCAACGTGATGGCCCGCCCAATCCCGAGCCGACGTCGAGAATCCGATCATCGGAGGCAAAGGCGGCAAGTGCCGCGAGTTCGAGAGTCGCTTCGCGGCCGCGGACGTGGAACTCGTCGACGGCGCTCAAGTCCTCGAAGGTCACTCGTTGCGGGTCGAGGCCCGATGCCACGAGCCCGGCGTCGATTCGCTGCTGCAGAGAGCCAGGCTCGTCGGAGAACCAGTGGCGCTGCACCGTGGCTTCGAATTCGGAGTCCATGGAGGTCTCCTCCCTGCGCGTCGGTTCGCTGCGCTCAGGTCGTTGGGCGCGCTTGATAGTATTCGAACAGCAAGTCATCGCTGCTCTGGATCTCGAAGGATACGTCGGTGCGGGTGCGTAGGGCTTCGTAGGCGCGTTCGGTCACGAGCGTCTCACCGCCGCGGGCGGTGTCTTCGCCCAGCTTACTCGTCCGGTTCATTTCGTCACCCATCGCCAGGTTGGGGCCGATCGCGTAGACGGGTCCGTAGCCGATCCCAATGCAGCATTCGGCGCGTCCGATCTTGCTGAAGTTGGGCGATTCGTAGATCCGGCTCCGGCGGTGAATCTCGATCGCCGCATCGAGTGCGGCGTGCGGTTCAGCGTAGAGCGCGACGAGGTCGTCGGCGAAGGCTCGGACGAAACGGGCGCCCGTATCATTGAACACCGGCAGGCACATCTTCTGTGCCTCGAGGATGCGGAGAAAGCTCCGCACGGCGCCGCCATGGATCGTGGTTTCGGTGAAGCCTGTCATGTCGAGCACCAGGATCGCGTGCTCGGTCATATACTTGGCATCGAAGTCGGCGAGAGACATCTCATCGCGCGAGACGGCGAGCAGGTCTCGATACACTTCCTCGGTCCAACCCTGGTACGAGGCCAGTTCGGCGGAGTCTTCGAGAAGATCAAATGGAACGGAAGGCATGCAAACCCCCTGTGGCTAGCTGGCTGTCGAGGGGCGCAGCATGCCAAAGATGAAGAAAGAACCAAAGCTCAACCTGAGGGCCGCGAAGTCGTCTCCATAGAGCGATCGTGCACTCGGCTGAGCAGGAGCAGCGCCGCTAGTGCGCCCAGGAGCGCCAGGAACATGTCCCACTGCGTATCCCATTCGTCGCCCTGGGTGCCGAGGAACGATTCCGCCGAATCACCCCCCACGAGTGCCGCCCACCACTCGATCAACTCATAGAACGCGCTGAAGGCGAGGCACACCGCCGTGACGAGGAAGAAAAGCCAGCGACCTCGCGGGACGGGCGAGCGCCGCAACAGGATCTCCCGGGCAAGGATCGCGGGGATGAACCCCTGGGCGAGATGCCCGATCCGGTCGTAGTGGTTGCGGGACAGATCGAGCAGGTCCTGCACCCAGAACCCGATCGGAACCCGAGCGTAGGTGTAGTGACCGCCCACGAGCAGGATGACGCCGTGCAGGAAGAGCAAGCGGTAGAGAAGCGGCGACAGCGGGAACGTCCGGAAGGTGGCGACGAGCAGCGGTACACCGATCAGAATGGGGGCGACCTCGAGCCACCATGTCCCGCGTTCGAACGGCTGGATGCCGGACCAGGTCAGCAGGATCGCCATTGCGGCGAGGAGCGCGTGTGGCTCCCTCGAAGTTCTCGCGTCGGTCATTCCCAGGCACGTCCACATGACGCCCCGCCGCCTTCACAAAGACGTGGTTCCGCGTCCGCGGACTGCGGGGTCCGAAAAACGCCAGCATCGAGGCCCCTCTTACGCTTGAATCGTCGAAAGGGAGAACCGGAATGAAACTGACAGTTCGAGGTATTCCGAGCGAAGACGTCAACGGCGTTCGGGCTGGTGGCCCCGACGCCAACCATCAACCTGCGTTGCGGCGTGTCGCCGAAGGCTTGGCGAATCCGTGTCGTCACTGGCGTGCCAGGAGATCTTGAGCGACGCGAGTGTCGCGTATGTTCACATTCGATCCAAGTTCAACTGCTTCCAGTGTCGCGTCGATCGTGACCGCTAGGTGCGGCTTTCCCCACGGTGAACATAGGTGCAGGAGGAATCGAGGTGCAAGCGCCCGTTCGCAGATCTTCGCGTTGCGCGCTCGCTCCGTGGTAGGTTCGCCCCGGCCGCCGCGCGTCGCGGACGGCCGATGCAGTTCACCGGGAGGGGGCGAACGCGAGTGCCGGGGTCGGATTCATCGTCGAGTGCTGTGAGAGCGTGCCAGATTCGATCGGCACCGGTCGGTCGATATGCCGCGTTACTCGGCCTCTTCGCGTGTGCCAGCTTCCTCGCTACGGGGTGCGTCGCGGCGCGGTCGATCGATAGGGTGAAAGACGCAGCTCGCGGCGGGCCGATTGTCGTGCCGGTCGAGTCGCACCGTGTCCTCGCGCCCAGGGCGCGCGTCGCCGGTGGTCTCCTGAACCCGCGTGGCATCCTGCCTCTGGCCGACGGATCGCTGCTGGTGGCGGCGGCCGGCACTGGCGATCCGGAAGATCCGTTCACCGGCACGTTGCTACGCCTCCAGGATATCAATGGCGACGGGCGCTACGACGGCGCGAGCGAGCGAACGGTACTCCTCGACAAGCAACCGTCCGCGAACATTCTGGACATCGTACGACGCGATGAGGTCTTCGGGATGGCAGCGGTGGCGGAGGGGGGAGGGAGCGTTCTGGTGAGCGTGGCTTTCTTCCTCGGCCCATCGACGATCTTCCGTGTGGACGACGGCGAGCTTTCGCATTGGGCCACGGTCCACGGCAACATAAATTCTCTCGACTACGACCCCGGCCGCCGGGCCTGGCTCGGTATCTCGAGTTCGGCAGACGAGATCGTGTGGCTGCGTCCGGGACGTGGTGCTGAGCGCATCGTGAAGCTGCCGCCCCTTGCGGGCGGTCAGGACTCGGTGCCTGGCTACGTGCGCCACGAGCCGCGTACCGGTGCCGCACTGGTGACCTTGTTCAACGGTGCGACGCGGGACGAGGAAGGCGGGGAGGGGGCCGAGTTCGAGGTGCGCGTGGGCGGTATCGTGCGGGTCCATCCGGATTCGGGAGCGACAGAATGGGTCGTGACCGGGCTCACGGCGCCGACCGATCTCGTCGTGGCCTCGGATGGTCGACTGTATGTGCTCGAGCTTTGTGATGGATTTGCGGATCCCCTTGCGACGCGCGCCGCGCTCAGCGAAGGCACCAGTCACGGAGGGTTTACGCGCTATAGTGGACGTCTCCTTCGTATCGATCTCGAGACCGGCGTCGTCGACGTGTTGGCGGAAGGGCTCGACGCCCCCACCAATCTTGCCTTGGCGGGTTCGTCCATCTTCATCACCGAAGGCATGGGGACGCCGGGGCGCTCGATCCCGGGTCCTGATGGTCCGGTGGCGCTCGAGGGCTTTATCGAAAGGGTCTCTCTGCCAACGCCCACGCCATGATAGCCAACAGCCCTACCGGGAGGCGAACGACCAATGGATACTCCGAACCTGAAAATCCTGGGAGCCTACGGCGCCCGCATGGCCGGTGGCGACTACGACGCCGTCTACGAGTTTTTTGCCGAGGGATTTCACAGCCATGTGACACCGCGGGTGAACCCGGCAGCGGTTGGGACCGACATCAGACCGCACGAGCGCACGTTTTGGGAACAAGCGCGGCAGGCGTTCCCCGATTTCGAGATGCGGGTGGATCTGATGCTCGAATCCGGAGACTTGGTCGTCTCGAACTGGACGATCACCGGGACGCATAGCGACGGAGACTACTACGACGTACCGCCATCCGGTCGGAAGGTGACGATCAACGGTACGGCCATTCTGCGGTTCGAGAACGGAAAGATCGTCGAGCATTGGGGCGGCCCGCACTGTATGCGAGGTGTCGGCCTGGTGCGGGAAGCACCATGACCTCGAACCAGGGCGCCGCGCTCGCATTCTTCGAGGCCATACGTCGGAACGACAAGGCCGAGATCCTGGCCTTCTTCGATGCCAACACCTTCTACCACAATATCCCGATGGATCCCGTGGTCGGGCACGACGCAATCTGGACGATGCTCGCGATCGTGCTCGAGCGTAGTACCGAGGTGGAGTGGGTGGTGCATCACATTGCGGAGTCGGGGGCCGGTGTCGTGCTGACCGAGCGGACGGACCGTTTCCTGATCGACGGGACCTGGATCGAGTATCCGTTAATGGGCGCTATGGAGTTCCGAAATGGCAAGATCATCGCATGGCGCGACTACTTCGATCTCGCCCAATGTACGGAGCAGACCCACAGCCATCCGCGCCCGGCGGGCAACGAGCGCCAGCCCAACGCCTAGCGGCACGGCCTGATATTCCACATCTTTCTGCCTGGGTTCGGCGCTTCTCCGCCGTGGCGCCGGGCTCCCTTCTGGAGCTGATTCGCCCCGGAGAACTCCCCAGAGGGCTCGTTCCCCGGTCCGTTGCATGCGCGGCCTTTTTCCCGTAAATAGAACGTGTTTCAGTTTTCCATCGCCGCGCCGCGTTTCGCAACGGCCGAACGAATCCAAGGGGAGACAATTGCATCTAGATTTCACCCCGGAGCAACGCGCGCTCCGTCAGGAGATCCGAACCTATTTCGAGGAGATGTTCACGCCCGAGCTTCGGACGAGGTTCGAGGGCGAATTCCACGAGGTCGGCGGACCCGTTTTCCGTGAGATCGTCGGCCGGATCGGCCGTGACGGGTGGTGGGGCATCGGCTTGCCCACAGAGTACGGAGGGCAGGGGCGGACGTCCCTCGAGCAGTTCATCTTCGGGGACGAGGTCTACCGGAACCGGGCGCCGCTCAACATCATTTCCGTCAACACGATCGCCCCGACGCTCATCGCCCACGGTAGTGAAGAGCAGAAGCAAGAATTCCTTCCGAAGATCCTCGCCGGCGAGCTGCAGTTTGGGGTCGGCTACACCGAAGCCGGTGCCGGTACCGATCTCGCCTCGCTGCAAACCAAGGCTGTGCGCGAGGGCGACGAGTACGTCATCAACGGCCAGAAGAGTTTCACGACGTACGCGCACGACGCCGACTACATCTGGCTCGCGGCCCGCACTGATCCCGACGCGCCAAAGAAGCACAAGGGCATTTCGATCATCCTGGTGCCCACGAGTGCGCCCGGGTTCTCGTGTACGCCGATCTACACGCTCGGCAGCGAGCGCACGAACGCGACCTACTACGACAACGTCCGCGTGCCGGTCACGAATTTGGTCGGTCCCGAGCACGGCGGCTGGCGTCTCATCACCTCGCAGCTGAACCACGAACGCATCACCCTGGCGTGTCCGGGGCTCGCGGATCGGCTGGTCGACGAGGTGTGGGAGTGGGCCGCGCGGACGGACGCCCCGGAGGGCGGGCGCATGCTCGACCGTCCGTGGGTGCAGCTCTTGCTCGCTCGGGTCTACGCCAAGCTGGAGGCGCTCAAAGTGTTGAACTGGCGTTCGGCCTGGTCGATCTCGGCCGGCGTACCCGACATGGGTGAGGCCTCCGCTGTCAAAGTGATGGGCACGGAGTTCTTCGTCGAGTGTTATCGCGCGCTGCTCGAAATCGTCGATGCGGCAGGTCTGGTGCGGTTCGGCGAGCCGGGCGCCATGTTTGGCGGGCTCCTCGAGCAGGCGTATCGCGGTGCCGCGACCCTCACCTTCGGAGGCGGCGTGAACGAAGTGCAGCGCGACATCATCGCCATGGCATCGCTCGGTCTCCCACGGGCGCAGCGACGGTGAGCCAGCTCGCGACGTTGGAGGAATCATGACCACCGAGAAGCAGGAATTCGAGCAGCAGCTACAGGCCTATGTGGGTCTCGAGATCGGTCCCCCCGATGAGGGGCTCGATCCCGTGAACGAGACCATGATCCGTCACTGGTGCGACGCGCTCGACGACCGGAATCCCATTTACACCGATCCAGAGGCCGCCAAAGCCGCCGGGCACGACGGTGTGGTCGCACCACCCTCGATGATGCAGTCGTGGATCCTTCGTGGTGTGGAGATGGCACGCCCGGAGACGATGAAGCCGAACAAGCAGACGGAGCTGCACGCGCTGCTGACCGGGCACGGCTACACGGGCGTGGTCGCGACAAACTGCGAGCAGGGCTACACACGCTATTTGCGCCCCGGCGATCGCGTTTCGACGACGACGGTGATCGAGGCCATCTCCGAAGAAAAGGCAACGGCGCTGGGCATCGGCTACTTCATCAATACGCGCGAGATCTATCGCGACCAGCAGGGCGCGGAAGTTGGATGGCAGGTTTTCCGGGTGCTGAAGTTCAAACCGGCACAAGCGCAGCCGGCCGCGGCGGATACCGGCGCAGCTCCGGCAACGCCGCGTCGCATGCGCCCGCCCCTCGGGCACGACAATCAATGGTGGTGGGACGGCATCGGTCGTGGCGAGTTGCTGATTCAGAAGTGCGGTAGCTGTGGGACCCTTCGTCATCCGCCGCGGCCGATGTGTGGTGCCTGCCAGTCCATAGAGCGGGAGACCGTTAGGGCCTCGGGACGAGGCACGCTCTACAGCTTTACGACGATGCACCATCCGAAGATTCCCGGGTACGAGTACCCGCTCGTCTGCGCGTTGGTCGAGCTCGAGGAGGGCACCCGTCTGCTCACCAATCTGGTCGAGTGTTCCGCCGACGCGGTCAAGATCGGCATGCCGGTCGAGCTCGTGATGACGGCGGTCGACGAGGAGCTGACCCTGCCGCTGTTCCGACCCGCCCAGGCGAACAAAGGCTAGCGGACGGTATGGATTTCGAATTCACAGAGGACCAGACCGCCATTCGGGATCTCGTGCGCGGGATTCTCGAGGGCGAGCTCACGCCCGAGCGATTGAAACGGATCGAGGCCGAGCCCGACTGGTTCGACCGCAAGCTGTGGGCAACACTGGCCGAGTCCGGTGTGCTCGGGATCGCCGTACCGGCTGCGCACGGCGGCATGGGCCTCGGTGTGCTCGAACTCGCAGTGTTGCTGGAAGAGATCGGTCGCACTGTGGCGCCGCTCCCGATCTTGCCGACGCTCGTGTTCGCCGGACTACCGATTGCGGCCTTCGGAACCGACACGCAACGCGAGACGTGGCTCCCCGGCATTGCCGCTGGCGAGACCATTCTGACCGCAGCGTTGGTGGACGCAGGCTCCGACGATCCGGTGATGCCCGGGACGACGGCGCGTGCCGATGGCGATGGCTGGGTGCTGGACGGGGAGAAGCGGTTCGTTCCCGCTGTGCATCTCGCGAGTCGGGTGCTGGTGCCGGCGCGTACGCCCGACGGTGTCGCTATCTTCCTCTTGGATCCGACGGCGTCAGGCGTGGCCCAGACCCGTTTCGTGAGCACCACCGGCGAGCCGGTCTTCACGCTGAAGCTGGACGGCGCGCGGGTCGAGGGCGATCAGGTGCTGGGTGGGGATGTCCGGAACGCCGATGCCCAGGTGTCGTGGCTCTACGAGCGTGCGTTGGCCGCGACATGCGCGACGCAGGTCGGCGTATCCGAGAAGGCGCTCGAGGTGACGACGAGCTACGTGCGCGATCGCGTACAGTTCGGTGTGCCGATCGGGAGCTTCCAGGCCGTGCAGCACCGTTCGGCGGATGCGTACATCGACCTGGCTTCGATGCGCTGGCTGGCATGGCGCGCCGCTTGGAAGCTCGCCACGGGCGAGCCGGCGGCTCGCGACGTGGCGGTTGCGAAGTATTGGGCCGCCGAGGGTGGGTCCCGTATCGCGAATACGGCGCAGCATCTGCACGGCGGTATCGGGGTCGATCTCGACTACCCGATCCACCGTTATTTTGTCTGGTCGAAAGCGCTGGAGATCAGTCTCGGCGCGGCCACACCACAGCTGGTCCGTCTCGGCCGTAGTATCGCGCAGAGCGGGCCGAACACGCTGTCGTGAAGGAGAAGGCATGACTACCAAGACGCTCACTTTCGGAGACGTGCAGGTCGGTGCGGAGCTGCCCGAGCTGGCGATTCCGATCACCTCGACCCTGATCGTCGCTGGGGCACTCGCATCGCGCGATTTCACGCCAGTGCATCACGACAAGGCGGCCGCCCAGGCTACCGGCATGCAGGACGTTTTCATGAACATCCTGACGACCAATGGGCTCGTCGGGCGCTATGTGACCGAGTGGACGGGTGCCGGTGGCGTTTTGAAAGGGGTGTCGATCAAGCTCGGCGCGCCGAACTTGCCGGGAGACACCATGAAGATGAAGGGTACGGTCTCACAGAAAGATGACGCCACGGGCGTTGTGGTCGTGGACGTTGCCGGCACCAACGGATGGGGCGATCACGTCACCGGAAGCGTGCAGGTCGCCCTGCCGAAGGAGGCCTAGGCATGTCTTTCACCCTGAACGACAAGGCTGCCATCGTCGGCATCGGGCAGACGGAGTTCTCGAAGAACTCGGGCCGCTCCGAGTTGCATCTGGCGGCGGAGGCTGTGAAGGCCGCGCTCGATGACGCCGGCATCGCCCCGTCGGAAGTAGACGGCATGACGACGTTCTCGGTCGACACCAACCAGGAGATCGCCGTGGCGCAGGCGGTCGGGATCGGCGAACTCACGTTTTTTGCCCGCACTGAGTATGGCGGCGGCGCTGCGATCGCCGTCTTGCTTCATGCCGCGATGGCGGTGGCGACCGGCGTGGCCAAGACGGTCGTTGTGTATCGCGCGTTCAACGAACGTTCCGGCTGGCGCTTCAGCACCGGCGTGTCCGAAGGCGTGCCGCTTACGTCCGACATGTTGCATTGGAGCTGGTACATGCCCTACGGGCTGATGACGCCCCCAAGCTGGGTCGCCATGTTCGCGCAGCGCTACATGCACGAGTACGGCTGTACGAGTCTCGATCTTGCCGAGGTGGCGGTCGCCGCACGGAAGCACGCTGTGAATAATCCAGACGCCTGGTTCTACGAGCGTCCCATCACCATCGAAGACCACCAGAACTCGCGTTTCATCGCCGAGCCGCTGCGCCTGCTCGATTGCTGTCAGGAGTCGGACGCCGGCTGTGCAGTGGTGATCACGTCCACCGAGCGTGCGAAGGACCTCAAGGGGTCCGCGGCGGTCATTCGCGGCATTGCCCAGGGCGCCGGCGCGGATCAGGAGCAGATGACCAGCTACTATCGCCCCAGTATCTCGTCACTCCCGGAAATGGATCTCGTCGCGCGGCAGGTGTACGCCATGGCCGGCCTCGGGCCGGGCGAGATCGACTGTGCCAACATCTACGACGCATTCACGCCGATCGTGCTGTGGCAGCTCGAGTCGTGCGGATTTTGTGGGCGCGGCGAAGGAAAAGATTTCGTCAAGAACGGTGCGCTGGAAGTCGGCGGGCGTTTGCCGACCAATACGAACGGTGGCCAGCTGAGCGAGGCCTACGTGCACGGCATGAACGGCGTCAACGAGGGCGTGCGGCTGATTCGCGGCACGTCGGTCAATCAGCCGGCGAAGAACGATCACGTGTTGGTGACGGCGGGGGTCGGCGTGCCGACCAGCGCCATGATTCTCGGACAATTGCAGTAGAGGTCGACCCCCACTTCAAGGAGAGAGCGCATGCGAGAAGCAGTGATCGTCGAAGCCCTGCGGACACCGATCGGCAGGGGCAAGCCAGGGAAGGGCGCGCTGAGCGCGTTCCATCCTGCGAGTCTCCTCGCCAAAGTGCAGGGGGAGGTTGTCGACCGTGCGCGGATCGATCCGGGCTCGGTCGAGCAGATCATTGGTGGCTGTGTGACGCAGGCCGGCGAGCAGTCGAACAACATCGCCCGCAATGCATGGCTCACACGGGGTACGCAGTACGAGGTTGCGGGAACGACGGTGGATACGCAGTGTGGATCGAGCCAGCAGGCCAATCACCTCGTTTCCGCGCTCGTCAAGGCCGGGAGCATCGACATCGGCATCGGATGTGGCGTCGAGGTGATGAGCCACGTCGGACTCGGCGCCAACGTTGTCCACGGACCGGGTTTCTTCCAGCCCGAGAACTGGCCGTGGGATTCCACGCTGGACCAGTTCACGTCCGCCGAGCGTATTGCCAAGAAGCGGGGGATCACTCGCGCCGACACCGACGCGTTCGCGCTGCGCTCGCAGGAGAAGGCGATCGCGGCCCGCGAGGCCGGGCACTTCACGCGCGAGATCCTGCCCATCGATGCGCCGACGCTCGATGCCGAGGGCAAGCCGAGCGGCGAGACGCATCGCGTCGACGAGGACCAGGGGATTCGCGCGAGCACGCTCGAAGGGCTCGGGCAGCTGAAGCCCGTCATCGAGGGGGGCATCCACACGGCCGGCAGCTCGTCGCAGATCTCGGACGGCGCTGCGGCGATTCTCTGGATGACGGCCGACAAGGCCAAGGAACTCGGCCTGAAACCTCGAGCACGGATCGTCCAGGATGTGGTCGTTGGGACCGATCCCTACTACCTGCTCGACGGCCCCGTCGATGCGACCAACCGGATGATGAAGAAAACCGGGATGCGGCTGAGCGACATCGATCTCTTCGAGGTAAACGAGGCCTTCGCCGCGGTGGTGCTTTCCTGGCTCCGCGTCTTCGAGCCCGATGTCGACAAGCTGAACGTCAACGGCGGTGCGATCGCCCTCGGACATCCTGTCGGTGCTACCGGCTGTCGCCTCATCGTGACGGCGCTTCACGAGTTGGAGCGCCGCGACAAATCAACCGCCTACATCAGCATGTGCTGCGGATCCTCGATCGGGACCGGCACGATCATCGAGCGTCTATAATGTTGGACGGCAAGGTAGCCATCGTTACTGGCGCGGCGCGCGGTCTAGGGCGTGTCGAAGCGCTCGAACTGGCCCGTCAGGGCGCGCGGGTCGTCGTCAACGACCTGGGAAAGGCGGGGGACGGTTCCGGTCGCGACGAGGGGCCCGCGAACGCCGTAGTCGAAGAGATCAAGGCCCTGGGCGGCGAGGCGGTTCCCCATTTCGGCGACGTCGCGGTGTGGGCGGACGCGCAGGCGTTGATCGGGACCGCGGTCGAGACTTTCGGCGATCTGCACATCCTGGTCAACAATGCCGGATTCCTCCGCGACCGGATGATTTTCAACATGTCCGAGGAGGATTTCGACGCGGTCGTGCGGGTACATCTGAAGGGGCACTTCTGCACCATGCGCCATGCGAGCGTTCACTGGCGCGAGCGTTCGAAGGCCGCGGGTGGCGAGATATACGGACGCATCATCAATACGTCGTCCGAGGCGTTCATTTTCGGCTCGCCCGGCCAGCCCAACTACGCGGCGGCCAAGGCCGGGATCGTGGCGCTCACGATGTCGGCGGCACAAGGGCTCCAGCGGTACGGTGTCATGGCAAACGCGATCATGCCCCGCGCCCGCACGCGTATGAACGACACCGGCGCGCTTGCCGATATGTTCGCAAAGCCCTCCGAGGGCTTCGACACCTTTGCCCCAGAGCACGTATCGCCGCTGGTGGCCTATCTGGCCTCCCCCGACGCGGGGAACGTGTCGGGCCAGGTCATCGTCGTCTATGGCAAGTCGATGACGGTCGTGGGTGCGCCGAGCATCGATACGCAGTTCGAGGCCGCCGAATCGTGGACCGTGGCGAGCGTCGCCGAGGCCCTCGGCCCGCACTTTGCCAAGCTCCGGCCGGTGACCGATGGATTCACAGTGTCCCCATTCTGATGGCGAATCGCGAGGTTAGGCGATTGGTGCCGGTGGGCGCGAGGTTGCATTGCTCCTGCCGACGCCGTATTAAAACAGGCCCGATGCGGGCAGGTTCGGCGCTCGCGGGTCAACCTTTCCATCAGCGCGTCCGTTTCGGCGCTACGGACTACGAACAATTCGAGGTGGGTGAATGAACGCAGGATCGCTCCGCGTCTGCTTACTGACGTATCGCGGCAATCCCCGTTGCGGTGGTCAGGGCATCTATGTCCGACACCTCAGTCGGGAGCTGATGGCGCTCGGTCACGAGGTGACCGTGTGGAGCGGCCCGCCGTATCCGGAATTGCTGCCCGGCGTGCATCTCACCAAGATTCCGAGCCTCGATCTGTGGCAGGACAAGGGCTACATGCGGATCCCGCGCTTGTCCGAGCTGCGCGACCCGATCAACCGGCTCGAGTACGTGCGGACGATGACGGGGACGTTCCCGGAGCCACTGGCCTTCTCGCAGCGCGTCGCGCGGATGTTCGGCTCGAACGGTTATCGCAACGATTTTGACATCGTGCACGACAATCAGTGCCTCGGCTCGGCGTTGCTCGAACTGCAGAGTCAGATTCCGGTCGTGGCGACCATTCACCACCCCGTGACGCAGGATCTGCAGATCGCCCTCAAGAGCGCGCCGAACTTCTATCGGCGCCTCGGCATCCGCCGCTGGTACAGCTTTCTCGAGATGCAACTCGAGGTTGCACGCCAGATGACGCGTATCATGACGGTGTCCGACACGTCGGCGGCGGCCTTGCACGAGGAGTACGGCATCGCCGAAGATCGTCTGCGTTGTATCGGGAACGGCATCGATCTCGACATCTTCCGACCGATTCCCGAGATCGAGCGCGATCCGAACCGTCTGATCACTACGCTCTCGGCGGACTCTCCTCTCAAGGGCTTCGTGTACCTGCTCGAGGCGCTCGCCGAGCTGCGCAAGACGCGACCAGAGTTGAAGCTCACCGTCATCGGTTCGCCTGCGCGGAAGTCGAAGACACTCAAGGATCTCAAACGCCTGCGCGTGCGCGACGCGGTCGAGTTCTCCGGCAAAGTCGAGGAAGAGGCCATTCCCCGCGCATACGCCGGATCGGTCGTCGCCGTGATCCCCTCGCTCTACGAGGGCTTTAGTTTTCCGGCTGGTGAGGCCATGGCGTGCGGCGTGCCGGTAGTCGGGACGACCGCCGGTGCGCTTCCCGAGGTCCTTGGCCGCGATGGCAAAGCGAGCGTGCTGGTGCCGCCGCGTTCGGGGGAGGCTCTGGCGCGCGAGATTGGCGCACTCCTCGATGCGCCGGAGCGCCGGCGCATCATGGGCGCGGCCGGGCGCGCGCGAGTCGAGGAACTCTTTAGTTGGCGCCGAGCGGCGCAGAACATCGTCGATGTGTATCGTGAGGTGCTCGACGAGCGGCTAGCCATCGCGTGCTGACCGTCGATTTCGAACGGATGCCGCTCCAGCCCGGGGCGACGGTGCTCGACCTCGGATGTGGTGCGGGTCGGCATAGCCGAGGGACGCGCCGGCTGCCGGGGGTGGCCATCGCCGCGCTCGATCTTGGTGAGAAGGAAGTGCGCGACACCGCGGCGAACCTCCGGGATTGCGACGAGATCGGAGAGGCGGCGGGCGGCTCGTTGCCCGACGCGGGGCCGTGGGCGTCGATCCGCGGGAGCGCGTACGAGATTCCGTTCGCCGACGAGTCGTTCGACTGTGTGATCGCCTCCGAGGTTCTCGAGCATCTCTTCGAGGACGGGCACGCGCTGCGCGAGATCAAGCGTGTGCTTCGTCCGGGCGGCATGCTCGCAGTGTCGGTGCCACGCGAAGGGCCGGAGCGCATCTGTTGGATGCTGTCGCAGGAGTACCACGAGGCGGCGGGTGGGCACGTGCGCGTCTATCAGAAAGAAGCACTGCGAAAGCTTCTGGTCGAGCAGGGATATCAGATTGTCGACCAACACTTCGCCCACGCTTTGCACTCACCCTTCTGGTGGATGCGGTGCGCGATCGGTCCGACCAACGAGACCGCACTCCCCGTCAAGCTCTACCACGGCCTGCTCGTCTGGGACTTGATGGCCCGGCCGTGGATCACACGAACGATCGAGGGCCTCTTGAATCCGTTGATCGGCAAGAGCCTCGTATTCTACGCGGTGAAACCATGAATTCCGGACACCCTCTCGGCGCTGCGGAGCGCCAGCGGACGGCAGATTGGTTGGAGGCGCAGCAGCAGAGCGACGGCTCCTTCGATTGGTGTCTCGGCGGCAAGTACGATCCTTGGGACCACATCCACTGCGCGATGGGGTTGATGCAAATGGGACGCTTCGAGCCGGCACTGGCCGCGTTCGAGTTCCTGGTGCGGACCCAGTACCCCGATGGCGCCTGGATCGCCGAGCGACGTGACGGCCGTATTACCAACTCGGGGCATGAGTCGAATCACGCCGCGTATTTGGCGACCGGGCTCTGGTATTACTATCGCGCTCGCCAGGACGTCGATCTTCTGGCGGAGATGTGGCCTGTGCTCGAACGCGCCATCGAGTTCGTGGTGCGCTTGCAGGACGAGACCGGGGCTATTTCGTGGATCGTCAACGACGGGAAGGTCTGGAAGGCGCCGCTGCTTACCGGGTCGTCGTCGGTCCACGGCAGTCTGACGTGCGCCATCAGGGTGGCCGAGCTTCTTGGGCACGACCGCCCGCGCTGGCGCCGATGCCGTGAGCGACTGGGGCGCCTGCTTCGTCAGGACCTGGAGCGATTCTGGAAGGTCGATTTGCCCGAAGGCCCTGGCAAGATGTCGATGGACTGGTACTACCCCGTGCTGGGGGGAGCCGTTCGCGGCGAGGCGGGACGCGCCCGGTTGCTCGATCCGGTGTTGACGGATGCGTTTCTCTCCGAAGGGAAGGGCGTACGCTGCGTCATTGCGCGCCCGTGGTATACGGCGGCCGAGACCTCGGAGTTCATTCTCGCGCTCGATGCCGCTGGACTCTCGGCGCGGGCGCGCGAGGTGTTCTCGTGGCTCGAGCCGTTCCGCACCGAGCGGGCCGCCTACTGGACGGGGCTTGGGTATCCGGAGAAGCTTCCGTATCCCGAGAACGAGGAGACGACCTACACTGCGGCGACGATTCTCATGGCTTCCGACGCGCTTGCCGACGACTCTCCGACGAGCAGTTTCTTCCGCGACCTCGCGGGGGATGCTCTCGACACCGATCAGCCGGACGACGTCCGCGACGATTCGCGCGTGGCAGAGAACATCAGCGACGCCTGACTCGAAGTAGCCGCCGGTATGAATAACAGGACAGAAGTGTCCTGAAACGTCGCTTCAAGCGATATTTGCGCCATCTTTGTCCCTGGACGTGCATCTTTGTTGTTGAATCAAGGGCAATAACTGGCACAATTCATAGAGCTATTGGCGATAACAGGCCATGAGCTGCACTCTATGGGACAAGCGAGCGAAAAGCCTCTCAAGCATCGTCTCGATGTTCTGAGCCGGCGGCTCGTTCAGCATCGCCTCAATCGCAATCTGACCCAGGTCGAACTCGCGAGGGAGGCGGGGGTTTCGCGACGCACGTTGGCCAGACTCGAGAGCGGTGAATCGACCCAGCTCGACAGCTTCCTTCGTATCCTCGGCGCGCTCGGTCTCGAGGCCGGGCTGGACCGCTTGATCCCCGATGTGCCCGAGAGCCCGATTCAGCAGCTCGAGCGTTCTGGACGCACAAGGAAGCGCGCCACCGGCCGCAGGAAGCACCGTCCGGATGCCCCAGGGCCATGGTCTTGGGCTGACGACTCGTGACGATCGCCGAGGTCCGGCTGTGGGGCCGAAGGATCGGTGCGGTCACCTGGAGCGAGATCGATCGAGTTGCGTCCTTCGAGTACGAGCCAGGTTTCCGCACCAGCGGAATCCAGGTTTCGCCGGTCGAGATGCCGCTCGATGCAAAGATCTACCAGTTCTCCGGGCTCCCAGAGGAGGCGTTCAAGGGACTGCCCGGCATGCTCGCGGACTCGCTCCCCGATCGGTTCGGGAACGCGCTGATTGATGAGTGGCTCGCGCGCCACGGTCGATCCCGCGAGTCTTTCAATCCTGTCGAGCGGTTGTGCTACGTCGGCACACGCGGCATAGGCGCGCTCGAGTATCACCCGTCCCAAGGCCCGCACGCATCGGCGGAAGACCTCGACGTGGGCGGCCTGGTCGAGCTCGCCAGTGCGGTGCTGTCGCAGCGTAGCGCCTTGCAGGCCGCTCTTGCACAGGATGCCGACGCGATGAATCAGATTCTGCAGGTCGGGACGTCCGCGGGCGGTGCGAGAGCCAAAGCCGTCGTTGCCTGGAATCCCGAGACCCGCGTCGTGCGGTCCGGACAGGTGGATCTGGAGTCCGGCTTCTCGCATTGGATCCTCAAGCTCGACGGTGTGCGATCAGACGACGCCCGGGAGGTTGGGACGACACTCGGGTACGGACTGGTCGAGTATGCGTACTCACAGCTCGCCGAACGCGCGGGAGTCCAGATGAGCGAGTGCCGCATCCTGAAAGAAAGCGAGCGACAGCACTTCATCACGCGCCGGTTCGACCGTACCGACCGTGGCGCGAAGCTGCACATGCAATCACTGGCGGCCTTGGGCCACTACGACTACCGCGCCGCCGGCGCCTATTCGTACGAGCAGGCCGTCGAGCTCATGCGGGGACTCGAGCTTTCACAGCCCGAGATCGAGCAGCAATACCGTCGCACGGTTTTCAACGTCATCGCTCGGAATCAGGACGACCACGTCAAGAACATCGCGTTCCTCATGGACAAGACCGGCCGGTGGTCGCTCTCGCCGGCTTTCGACGTAACGTATAGCTACAACCCAACTGGTACCTGGACGTCCAAGCATCAGATGAGCGTGAACGGTAAGCGCGACAACTTCGCGCGCGACGACCTGTTCGCGTTCGCCCGTTTCTGCAACATCAAGACGGCACCCGCACGGCGCATCGTCGACGACGTCGTGGAGGCGGTGCGCGATTGGCCGGCAATCGCGGCTACTGCCGGGCTGCCCGAGGACCGGAGCGTTGCGGTGGGTCGCCATCACCGGACAGAGCTCGTCTGAAGGGTGCGGTCTTCATGCCCGCGCGCGCGGCTCCCGCTCCCGTGGCGACGATCGAGGGATCGCCGAAACGATCGCGAAAGGTCGTCGCTTCAGCGCCGCCGTAGCACGCCGAGGGTCTTCGTCGTTGGCAGCTCGTCGTACGCGCCGCTCGCGCACGCGTGGCGATAGAGCTCGATCGGCGCCTGGCCGCCGTCGGCAGGGTTCGGGAAGAGATCATGGATCGCGAGAATGCCGCCCGGCGCGATCTTCGGCGTCCACGCGTCGTAGTCACCCCGGGCAGCCTCGAAGCTGTGGCCGCCGTCGATGAAGAGCATGCCGATGGGCGTCGACCAGATCTTCGCCAGGACGGCACTCTGGGCGACGACAATCATCGCGTGTTGCTCCAACCCGGCAAGGCGAAGCGTGCGGCGGAGGAACGGCAAGGTGTCCATCGCCTTGGCCTCGGTGTCCCACGTGTCGGTGTCGTGGTGCTCCCAGCCGGGCTGGTTCTCTTCCGAGCCTCGGTGGTGATCGACGCAGAGGAGCGTGCCGTTCGCGGCGCGCGCGCCCGTGCCGAGGTAGACCGCTGATTTGCCACAGTAGCTGCCGATTTCGACGATGGGACCGATTTGGGCGTGAGCGCGGGCGAGTTCGTGTAGGCGGAGGCCTTCCTCTTCGTCGAGGAATCCCTTGCATGCATGTGCGACGGCGAGCGCCTGTGGATCCATGGCCGCGGCATCGTACAGGACTCGGGTGTGCCGGCAAGCCGTCGAGAGCCGCGAGCGCGCTCCGCCGATTCGACGACGTCCGGTCGTGCATGCCCTCCACACCGGGACCGCCGGCGGCTACAGTCGCTCTGGGGAGGCTCAGGTGCCGTGGAAGGTCAGATCAAGAAGTCACGGACGCCGTTGCTCATGGCGTCGATCGCCGGGGTCGTCGCGACCACGGGCGACCTGTTGTTGCTCTACGTCGTGAACGCCGAGCGGCCCGCGCTCGAGCTCGCAGCGGCGCCGCCGTGGGCGTTAGCCGTAGGCTCGGTACTCGGTGTGGCCGCCATCCCGTTCTATGCGCTTGGGTATCGCGAGCTTGGCAGTGCGCTCGCTGCGCGCGCACCGACGCGCGCGCGTGTGGTCCAGGCGGCCGGCGCGGTCGCCGCGATTCTCGGAGCGATCATCCACGGTCTTACTGGCGGGCTCATCGAGCGGGATCTCGCGTCTCCAGGGCCGGCGCGGCCGCCGTTCGAGGCGATGATGGCCTGGAACGACCCGCTCCTTCCGGCGTTGTGGGTCGCGGCGACGCTCCTTGTCGTGCTGGCGTCGATCGCGATGGCGCGCGATGCTGGAGAAAGCGGTCTGCCGTTGACCGTACGTGTCTTCAATCCTGTCGCGTTGACCCTTGCCCTCGGTGGGATTGGCCTCGGTGGCGAGCTTGGGCGCTCGTTCCTGACGCCGGCCGCGCCCAACGTCGCGCACGCGCTCTGCTTCGCCTGGGCTGCGCGTGTGCTGGGCCGACACGGACGGTACTGAGATGTCGGGTCAAGGGCACCGTGTGTTTCGCGTCGCACGGCGCGGGTGCTCGTGGGGCAGCGATGCCACTGAGGCGCGGCGTTAGGGGATGGCGCCGCGCTCTTTGAGTCCGGCGATCGCATCCCACTCGTAGCCGAGTTCGAGCAGGATGTCCTCGGTGTGTTGTCCGCATTCCGGCGTGGCGCCGGCGGGTGCCCATTGTGTTTCGGAGAAGTCGAGAGGCGTCGCGACGCCGGGCGCCGTCGTGCCATCGACCTGCGGCACCTCGACGAAGCTACCCGCAGCGTGGACCTGCGGATCAGCGATTACTTCCTTTGTCGTTTGGACCGGTGCCCACCACATGCCGGCATCGTCGAATGCCTGGCCCCATTCGGCGAGCGACTTGGTTGCGAAGATTGCGTCGAGGATCGCCACGAGTTCGACGACGTTCTCCCGACGTGTGGTGATGGTTGCGAAGCGGGAGTCGTTGAGGAGGTCGGGGCGGGCGAGCGCACGGACGAGATCCGGCCAATGGCGTTGTCCTTGGAGACCGAGCAACCAGAACCATCGTTCGTCACTGGTGCGGTAGCAACTAATGACCGGGTTCGGTTGATTGGTCCGGGTCATCGGAGTGGCCTCGATCCCGAACCGGAGCGCAGAGTTGGTGTCCCATCCGAGCACGAAGACGCCGATTCGAAGGAGCGAGGTCGTCACCAGCTGTCCGCGTCCCGTGCGCTCGCGTGCGAGGAGTGCGGCGGTGATGCCGCCGGCCAACGTCATGCCGGCGACGTGATCGCCCATGGCGCCGCGCTGGACCGGCGGGTCGGTGCCTGGCGCCGTCAGCGCCGCCGCGATCCCCGCGCGTGCCCAGAACGCGCCGACGTCGTACGCGGGCCGATGGGCCTCTGGACCAGTCTCGCCGTAGCCGGTGACCCGCGAGTACACGAGGCGGGGGTTCCGAGCGGCAAGCGTGTCGTAGTCGAGACCGAGCCGTGCGAGGGCCGCGGGGCGGACGTTCGTGACGAACACGTCGGCCTGATCGAGCAGCGCGAGCGCGATCGTTCTGCCTTCGTCGGTACGGAGATCGAGCGCGATGCTCCGCTTGCCTCGGTTGTCGAGCTCGAAGGGTGGGTTCGCCGGCAGCTCGATGCCGGCCGCGACCATGAACAAACCGCGGAACGGATCGCCCTCGCGCGGTTCGATCTTGACCACGTCGGCGCCCCAATCGGCCAGGATGCCCCCCGCGGATGGGCCAGCGACCCACACAGCCAACTCGACGACGCGAATGCCTTCACACGGACCGGCCATGACGTTCCTCCAGCGTGCTGGGCTACCACCGCCCGAAGCGGTGGCGCAACCACGGTGCGCAATGCGTACTCGCAGTGTTGAGCGACGGCGGGCGCCGGCGGCAGAACGGCGGTGGGAGGGCTTACGCTCGATGCATGACGATTGGAAGATGAAGGCAGGCGTGTTCATTCTGGCGGCGGCAACCGTGGCGCTCGCGTCGGGGCCCATGCTGCCAGCAGGAACGGCGGGCGCGGGTCTCGTGCCGGCAGTGGTCGTGAACGAGATCCATGCGGATCCAGACGCCACCGCTGGTGACGCCAACGGCGACGGGACGGTCCAGAGCGCGGCCGACGAGTTTGTGGAGATCGTGAATCCCGGGCCAGCGGTTCTCGACGTCAGCGGTTGGACGGTTGTCGACGCGATCAGCACGCGCCACGTGTTTCCGCCCGGGTCGCTCCTGCTCGCTGGGTGCGGTGTCGTGGTGTTTGGCGGCGGCAATCCGACCGGGAGCTTCGGATCGATGCTGGTCCAGACTGCGTCGAGTGGTTCCCTCGGCTTGAACAACGGCGGCGACACTGTCGTAGTCAACGATGGTGCCGGCGTCATCGCGAGCTATGCCTACGGTTCCGAGGGTGGCGGGAATCAGTCGCTGACCCGCGACCCCGATATCGTGGGTGCGAATCCCCTCGTCCGTCACCAGATCGCGACCGGCTCGGGCGGGGCACGATTCTCCCCCGGAACCCGGGTCGACGGCAGCGCGCTCGCCGCTTGTGCCGGGCCGGTGCCGACGGGTACCCCGGCGGCTATGGCGACGGCCACCGTCGCTGCTACCGCGACCCCGACCGTTCAGATTACGCCCACCGGAACGGCGACAGTGGTTCCTTCAGCGACCACGACTCCGGTGGCGACGGCAACGCCGGTGGCGACGGCAACGCCAGTGGCGACGGCAACGCCGGTGGCGACGGTAACGCCAGTGGCGACGGCAACGCCGGTGGCGACGGCAACGCCGGTGGCGACGGCAACGCCGGTGGCGACGGCAACGCCAGTGGCGACGGCAACGCCGGTGGTGACGGCAACGCCGGTGGCGACGGCAACGCCAGTGGCGACGGCAACGCCGGTGGTGACGGCAACGCCGGTGGTGACGGCAACGCCGACGGTCGAGCCGACGGCGTCGATGGCCCTCTGTTTGGCGACTCCGCGTCCGGAATGTCTGACATCGATCCGCACGGGCCGAAGCATGCTCGTCCTGCAGGACCACGCGGTAGACCGGCGTGATCGGATCGTCTGGAAATGGCGGAAAGGAATGGCGACGTCTGTCGTCGACTTTGGCGATCCGCTGGCCAGCGACGACTATGCGCTCTGTGTGTACGACGAGTCGATATCAACGCCCCGACTCGTTCTGGCCGCCGCCGTGCCGGCCAACGACGCCTGCGCGGATACAGGCAACGACTGCTGGGCGCGAGCGCGCGCCGGGGCTCGGGTGCTGCGGTACAAGAGCGCCCGAGGCGTTCCCGACGGCGTCACCCGAGTGGTCCTGAAGCCTGGCGATGATGGTGTGGCTCGCATCACATTGCAGGCGCGCGGCGCGCATGTCGAGGTTCCTGAACTTCCGCTCGCGCTACCGCTTCGGGTGCAACTTCAGGGCGGGCACGGAGGCTGCTGGGAGTCCCGACATACGACGGTCGGGGTGCGACGGAACGACGTGCAGATCTTCCGGGGGCACGCCGAGTAGCGCCCGGCCCGTACCGCGCGTCTTCTCCCCGTGGTCGCGGTATGGCCGGGTCGGGCTCGAGGGCGATCAGGTGCTGGCGCGCTTGATCGCCTCGAGCTTGGCCCGCCGGCGCATGAGCGCGTCCATCTTCTTTCGATCGACGGAAATGAACAGACCGTCGGCCTCGGCCGTGACCTCGTTTGCGGCGAAGAGCCGGCCGCGTGTGAAGATCTTTCGTCCCTCGATCCGCAGAATCTCGGCCTCGAAGAACAGCTCGGTATGGAGGGGGGTGGGGCGCCGATACCGAATCGTGAGCGTGCCGGTCATGCCGGGATTGCCGCTGCGTGATTGGACGAAGCCCAACACCTCGTCGAAGGCGGCGGCGACATAGCCTCCGTGCACACTGCCGGGAGGACCTTCGTACGCCGAGCCGAAGGTGACGGTCGCCTCGGCGCCGCGCTCGCCGACCTGTCCGATCGTTATTGGAGGCGCGAGCGGGTTTGCGAGCCCCATGAATGGGCTCTGGTCGAAGAAGGCGCCGACGTCTCCGGCGTTCGCGGATTCCGCGTAGTGAAATCGCTTCAGGCGAGGATGTGCTTTGAGCGCTTCGGCATAGCGCTCGAGACCCTCCGCCGCACTCCGCAGTTCGTCCTCGGGGGCGTTGCTCGGGACGAGGCGCTCGATCACGAGTCGCATCGCGCGGGCGAGGCGCCGCTTCTGCTCCCACGCTGCGGCACCCGACGTCTTTGTGGTGTCCCAGTGCAGCGTGACCTTTCGCTTCCGCTTCGGCTTCTCGGTCACATGCCCATCCTCCCACGTCCGCGGCGGCGCGGCGAACGCCGCGCTTCGCGCCGTGGGGGGATCGTGCTAGACGAGTCGCCATGCGGTTTTCCTTTGCCGATTCCATGATCGACCCGAGCTTCTATCTACCGCTGGCGCAGGCGGTGGAGGAAGCTGGATGGTCCTCGATGATCGTGCCCGACAGCCTGTGCTACCCGGAAGTGTCCGATAGCAAGTATCCGTACACGCCGGATGGCAACCGGGAATTTCTCGAGAACAAGCCCTTCATCGATCCGTTCGTTCTCGTGCCCGCCATGGGTGCCGTTACCAAGACTCTGCGTTTCAACACCTTCGTGGTGAAGTTGCCGATTCGTCATCCGGTGCTGGTCGCGAAGTCGGTCAGTTCCATCGCCGTGTTGACGAACGACAGGTTTGGGTTCGGGGTGGGCGTGAGCCCATGGCCCGACGATTTCCGGGCGTGCGATGCGCAATGGAAAGGGCGCGGCAAGCGCATGAACGAGATGCTCGAGATGATTCGTGGTCTCACGCGCGCCGCCGAGGGCTCGACTGACGGCCCCTTTGCCCGCGGGGACTTCTTCGAGTTTCACGGCGAGTACTATGATCTCGAGAGCATCAAGATGTGTCCGGCGCCGCGTGTTCCGATTCCGATCCTGATCGGCGGCCACTCCGAGGCCGCACTCACGCGCGCGGCACGACTCGGCGACGGATGGATGCACGCCGGTGGCGACCCAGCCGAGTTCGATACCATGATGGCACGACTCCAGGAGCTGCGGCGCGAGTACGGGCGCGAGCGCGAGCCCTTCGAGGTGCACGTCATCTCGCTCGACGCGTATAGTGTCGATGGTGCCCGGCGGCTCGAGGATCGTGGCGTGACCGACGCCATCGTGGGATTCCGGAATGCGTACGCCATGGAGCCCGACGCCGAGACCCTGCAGCACAAGATCGACTGCGTGCGCCGGTTCGCCGACGACGTCATCGCCAAGACGTGACGGTGCCGGGTCGCGCTGATCACGGCGCGGTGGGAATGCGCGATACGCCTCCCCTGTTTGCCCGATGAGCATGGACCCAAAGACTCCCGTACTGGTCGGTGTCGGTGCGGTCGTCCAGCGGGCGGCCGATCCTGCGACCGCGGATGAAGCGGTGGCACTCATGGCCACGGCCCTCGAGCGAGCGGCCGACGACGCTGGAAGCCGGCAGCTCCTCACCGATGCGGACGGTATCGCCGTGCCAAGGGGGCTCTGGGAGTACAGTGATCCAGCGCGCATGGTCGCGGCGCGACTCGGCGCGCGGCAGGCGCGTACGTCGCTCGCCGAGATTGGGGTGTTGCAGCCGACCCTGGTGAATGCCGCGTGCCGCGACATCGCCTGTGGCAAAGCTGATGTCGTGCTGGTGGCGGGTGGCGAGGCGAAGTATCGGAACGTGAGCGCGCGAGGTGCGGGAGTCGCCGTCAGCGATACACCGCAAGTAGGCGTCGCGCCCGACGAGACGCTGCGCCCCGCCGACGAGCTGTTTACTCAGCTCGAGGTCGAGCGAGGCCTCGTCATGCCCGTGAACTGCTACGCGGTGATGGAAAACGCACTCCGCTACGCTGATGGACAGACGGTCGAGGCGCATCGCGACGCGGTGGCCGCGTTGTGGGCGGGCTTCAGCCTGGTCGCGGCCGACAATCCGTACGCCTGGTACCGCGAGCCGATATCGGCCGCGGAGATCCGTGATGCGTCACCCACGAACCGGATGCTCGCGTTTCCGTACACCAAGCGCCACAACTCGCAGTGGAACGTCGATCAAGCTGCCGGCCTGATCCTGTGCTCGGTGGAGAAGGCGCGGGCGCTCGGCCTTGCGTCGGATGGATGGATTTTCCCGTTGGCCGCAGTCGAGTCCAACCATATGGTTCCGATGGTGCTCCGCCGTGAGCTGCACCGGTGTCCGGCGTTCGCCATCGCGGGTACTCGCGCCCTGGCATTCGCCGGGCGCACGCGCGCCGATCTTCGACATGTCGATCTCTACAGCTGTTTCCCGATCGCCGTTCGCATCCAGGCCCGCGAGCTGGGATTGACCGAGCAGCGGCCGCTGACGGTCACGGGAGGGATGGCGTTCGCCGGGGGACCGCTCAACAACTATGTTCTACAAGCTACGGTGCGGATGGCCGAAGTGCTGCGCGACGATCGTGACGCGACGGGTCTGACGACGGCGGTCAGCGGCATGCTCATGAAGCAGGGCGTCAATCTCTGGTCGGCAACGCCAGCGGCAGGGAGCTTCCGATTCGAGGATGTGTCCGCCGAGGCGGCGACGGCGACGGCGACGCTGACACTGGTCGACGATTTCGAAGGCGAGGCGCCGGTGGCAAGTTATACCGTGTTGTACTTGGACGAGACGCCGGTTCGCGGCATCGTTCTCTGTGATCTGCCGGATGAACGCCGTGCGCTGGTGACCACCGACGACAGCGCGATCATCCAGGGCATCCTTGCCGACGAGTTCTGCGGTCGCCAGGTGCGCGTGGGGTCGGGCGGCACCTTTTCGGTCTGACCGATGTGTTCGGATCGACCGTGCGAGCCTGCCAGGGCGATTGGCGAGGTGTCGCCGCACGGAAAGTGTCGAGTTCGATGGTGGCCGCACGGCCAGCGTTCGTCTCAGGGTGCTGGCGCGGCTTCAGGCGTGGTGGTCGTGTTCTGTGCGCGCACGACGGCGAGAATATCGGCGCCGTAGCGCTCGGCTTTCGACGGCCCGATTCCGTGCGCGAGCTTGAGTTCGTCGAGGGTGCGTGGCCGGAGGCGAGCGATGTCACGGAGGGAGCGGTCACTCGCGACGACGTAGGCAGGTACCTCGGCGCGCTGGGCCTCTTCGAGCCGCCAGTGGCGCAATGCCTCGAATACGATTTGTTCGGCTGGGTCGAGTGTAGGGACGGTGGTCGCGCCCGTGCCCGTGCCGCGGTGCCCCGCGCCTGAGGCTCGCTCCGTTTCCCGTCCGCCCGCGCGCGCAACGCGTGTCGGTGGCAACAGCACGCGCGCCGGCCGCTCGCCACGCATGACCGCATGGCCGTCGCTCGTGAGCACCAGCACCGGGCGATCGTCGCCACTGAATCCGACCCAGCCGGCGACGACGCAGCGGCGGAGCAGCCGGGCGATCCACGGCCCGGGGTACTCGCGCAGAATTCCGAATGTGCGGGTGCGGGCGAGTCCGCTGTAGTCGAGCCGGGGCTCCGGATCGCCATGGAGGAGCTTCACCGCGAGCTGCATGCCGAATCGGCGATCGACGCGCGCCACCCCACTCAGTGCCTTGCGGACGATCACCGTGATGGCGTCCTCGTCCTGCTCCTCTCCGCTGGCGAGTGATTGACAGTTGTCGCACCGTCCGCACCCGTCGAGCGCCTCCGCGTCGTCGCTGAAGTAGCGCAAAATGGCGTCGTGCCGGCAGCTTCCGCCTTCCAACCAGCGCATGAGATCGAGAAACAGACCCCACTTGTGTTCGACGACCTCGGCCGCGGGCGGTGGATCGCCGCTTTCGAGCAGGCGCCGCCGTTGTGGGAGATCTCCCGGAAGCGTGGTGAGGAGGGCGACGGCGTTCTCGCCATCGCGTCCCGCACGGCCGACTTCCTGATAGTACGCCTCCACAGAGCCTGGCGGTGCGAGATGCAGCACCGCGCGGACGTCGGCGCGATCGATGCCCATGCCGAAAGCGTTGGTAGCGACGACGATCTCGAGTTCGCCATCGCTGAAGGCCTGCTGCGCTCGGCTGCGGACAGCGCCGGGCAGTCCAGCATGGTATGCCGCGGTCTTCCAGCCCCGGTCGCCCAGGCGCGCGCATTCCTCCTCGGTGAGCTTGCGCGTGGGGGCGTACACGATGGCGGTGCCGCGGCCACTGCCGGGGGCGTCCAACGCTTCTGCGAGTGTGGCATCGACCAAGCGCCGTCGCTCGTTCGCGCTGTCGACCTCGGCGGCGCGCAGCGCGAGGTTTGGGCGCGCGAAGCCGTGTACGATCTGCGGGGTGTCGTTGCCGAGCCCGAGTCGCACCAGGATCTCGTCCCGGACGATCGGGGTCGCGGTGGCCGTGCACGCCAAGACCCGGACGTCCTCGAGCTCGCGGAGCACATTGCCGATCTCGAGGTACTCGGGTCTGAAGTCGTGTCCCCACTCGCTGATGCAATGTGCCTCGTCGATGGCGACGAGCGGGCAATCGAGGTCTTGAAGGAGCGCGCGAAAGCCGGAGAAGACGAGTCGCTCGGGCGCGACATACACCAGCGTGCAGTCCCCGGCGCGAATTGCCGCCATGCGAGCGCGCATCTCGCTCGCCTCGACCGTCGAGGCGAGAAATGTCGCTGCGATGCCGCGCTCGCTGAGGGCATGCACCTGATCGTGCATCAACGAGATCAGAGGGGAGACGACGAGCGTGGTTCCAGGGAGCAGGCACGCGGGGAGCTGGTAGGTGAGGCTCTTGCCGCCGCCGGTTGGCGCGACGAGCAGGAGTCGCCGGTGTGCCAGCAGGGCGTCGATCGCCTCTCGTTGCCCAGGACGGAAGTCCGTGTAGCCGAGCTGCCGGAGGCCGGCGTCCAGATCGAGATCAGCCACGCGCGTTAGGTCTTGAGTTGTGACGCGACGGTGTGAAAGGCATCGAGTGTCCGTTGCACGTCTTCGTCGGTGTGTGCGAGCGAGACGAAGAATTTCTCGTGTCCCTTCACGATACCCTGATCGAGGAGGAGTTCCGTAAAACGCATGTGCAGGCCACGATCGCTGGCAAGCATGCTGCGGAAGTCGGTGATGGGCTCCGCGCCGAACCAGACCTCGAAGCATGGCGGCTCGCCGAGTACCTGCGCTGGGATTCCGGCGGCGGCCAGAGCGTCGCCGAGTCCGCGCATGAGGCGCTCTCCGGTCGCGAACAACCGCGTGTAGGTGTCTTCCTGGCAGAGTACCCCGATTGCGGCGAGCGCGGCAGCGCACGAGACTGGGTTGCCGCTGTAGGTGCCGGTCTGCATGACGTAGCCGCCGCGGCCAGCCTCGAACGGATCGATGTGGCGCATCAGCTCCTTGCGGCCGCAGAGGACCGAGATCGGATGGCCACCGGAGATGCTCTTGCCGAGGGCGCAGAGGTCGGGCGTGACCCCGTAGTACTCCTGGGCGCCGCCGAGCCCGAGTCGAAAGCCGGTGACCACCTCGTCGAAGATCAGCGGCACGTCGTAGCGCTCGGTTGTAGCGCGGAGGGCCTCGAGGAAGCCGGGCTGCGGCCGAATCGTTCGCTGCAGCGGCTCGATGATGACGGCTGCAAGCTTGTCGTGATGCTCATCGATGAGCGCGGTCGTCGTGGCGGGGTCGTTGAAGGGCGCGACGAGTACGCCGTCGGCGACGCTTGCCGGAATACCGGCCGAGTTCGGTACCGCGGTCGGATAGTCAGCGGGACGGTGTGTCCATTGGTTGCTCATGAGCGCGTAGTCGCTCATGCCGTGGAAGCCGCCCTCGAACTTCAGGATGACATCGCGTTTTCGGTAGGCCCGCGCTACCCGCAGCGCGAAGAAGGTCGATTCGGAGCCGGCGCTGTGAAACGACACACGCTCGGCGCAGGGTACCAGCCGGACGATTTCCTCGGCGAGTCGGATCGCGGGCTCACTGACCATGAGGTACGTGTTGCCGCGCTCGAGTTGCTGGCGGACGGCTTCGACGACCGCGGGGTGCGCGTGCCCGAGGACCATGGGCCCGGACCCGAGCAGGTAGTCGATGTATTCGTTGCCGCTGACGTCGCGGATGTGTCCGCCGCGGGCTTCGGCGACCACCATGGCGTGATCGGGCGATGCCGTAGCGTTCCGGACCCCGGAGGGGAGGAGACGGCGCGCGGTCTCGAGCAGCGCCGATTCTTCAGCTGTACGTGGCTTCCGGGGCATGCGGATTTAGACCTCGTGCGTCGCACCGGGGAGCCCGCCTGTCAAGGCGACTCGTATCGGATGACCGTGATCGGGTAGCGCGTCCCGCGTGACGTCCGCGAGCGCCATCAGGCTGCCGAGCGCCGTTCTGAGCGCTCTACGATGCCAGCGCGGTGATCACGCGGCCGAGTGCGGGATCGTGCGCGGGATCCACCGGGAGTCGGAGCGTGATGCCGCTGGCGAGGCCGCCGTACCAGGCGCGCAGTAGCGGTGCGATTTCGTCGTAGGTGCCCGTGGCGACGAGGGCGTCGAGGATGTCGTCGGTGATCAGCGCCGGCATGTCCTGCCACTTGCCGGCGCGGGTGAGCGCGCGGAGTTCCGTGCCGAGGGCCTCCCAGCCGTAGAGTGCCAGCGTCGGCCAGTACTGCGGCGTGGAATAGAGAAATCCGAAGTACTCGCGGAGACTCTCACGTTCGCGCGAGACGGCAGCATGGTCGGGGCCGGTGGCGACGAACGTGCTCGCGATCAGCGCGCGGGGAGGAGACTCCCGGTCACCGCGCGCTGCGCCCGACGCAAGGCCGGGCAGACAACGTTCGCGGAGAAAACGCGGTCCGCTGTTCGTGGGATGGGTCATCAGGCCGTCTGCGATTTCGCCCGCGAGCGCGACCATGCCTGGATTCACACCGCCGAGGAATATTGGAATGTCTGGGTGCTCGATGGGCCCGGGATTGAAGAAGGGCTGCATGCGGGTGAGCTGATAGTTGTCGGAGGTGAAGGCGAGTGGAGCATCGGTTTGCCAGCTTTGCCATACCGCCCGGACGGCGCCGACGTAGTCGCGCATGCGTCCGAGCGGCGGGGTCCACGGCGTGCCGAATCGTCCCACGATGTTGCCCTTGATCTGCGAGCCGAGTCCGAGCGCAAAGCGACCTCCCGACAGAGCCTGCAGATCCCAGGCGGCGTAGGCGACGGTCGTCGGGCTGCGCGGGAAAGCCACGGTGACGCTTGTGGCGACCTCGAGGGTGGTCGTGTGCTCGAGTGCCAGTAGGGCCGTCAGAAAGCCGTCGTGGACTGCCTCCGGAATCAGGAGGCCCTGGAAGCCTATCCGCTCGGCGCGGATGGCCCAGGCGGCGACGTCGCGAAGGGGCAGACGCGGATCTTCGATGGCGGCAAAAACCTTCATGGGGGCGGGGCTCCAATTCGGTCTGGCTGTATAGTAGATGCTCCCTGTGCCCGTCGACCGTGAAGAGGCCCAAGCCAGGCTGAACCAACTCGCCGCCGGGACGCTTGGCCATCGTGCGAGTCAGCCCTACACCGTAGCGGATCGGTTCGAGGAGCGCGCTGCGGCCGCGCCCGATCGTCCTTTCGTGTTCTTTGAGGATCGCACGATCACCTATGGGGAGTTCAACGCCCTGGCGAACCGACTCGCGCACGTGGCTCGGGCGACGGGTCTCCGCCGCGGCGACGTCGCCGGGTTGATGATGGAGAACCGGCCGGAGTTCCTGGCCTGCTGGGTCGGGCTCGCAAAGCTCGGTGTGACGGTGGCGTTGATCAATACTCATCTTCGTGGCCAACCGCTGATCCGCTCGATCGAGACCACGGGCGCTCGACGGCTTTTCGTTGGTAGCGAGTGCATGGCGGGACTCGCGGGCACGGCCGGGGAGCTTGACGAGCGCTGGCCGATCCATGTCTGGGTCGAGGGGGCGCCGCCGCTCGATGCTTCGTCGGCAGAGGGGTCCTGGCCTCGTGGTGCGGTCGGACTCGACGCCGGGCTTGCGGAGGCCTCGGAGGCGAATCTCGACGCGTCCGTCCGCGCCGGTCTGATCGCGGAGCGTGACCTCTTTCACATCTTCACGTCGGGGACGACGGGCCTTCCGAAAGCCGCGCGCCTGAGTCACATGCGTTTTCTCGGTGTCGGTGATGGCATGTCGTCGATCGCCGGATGGGGGCCGGATGACGTCATTGCCTGTGTCCTGCCGCTCTACCACGGGGCGGCGGGCATGGTGGTCGTGTCGTCGGCGCTCGCGCAAGGAGGGGCCATCGCGCTTCGCCGGCGCTTCAGTGCCAGTCGCTTCTGGGACGATGCCAGGCACTATGGCGTCACGGGCTTCCAGTACATCGGTGAGATCTGTCGCTACCTGCTGAACCAACCACCCAGTGCGCGCGACCGCGATCACAAGATCCGCGTCATGATGGGCGCCGGTCTCGCGCCTGGCATCTGGGAGGCGTTTCAGGCGCGGTTCGGTATCGAGCGCATCATCGAAGGCTGGAGTTCGACCGAAGCCAATACCAACATGATCAATCTCGAGGGCAAGGTGGGTGCGTGCGGGTACCTGCCCTTCAAAGATCGCCACAACGGGCGCCTCATTCGTTATGACGTCGAGACGGATACCCATCCTCGCGATGCCGATGGATTCTGCATCGAGTGTGGCGTCGACGAGCCCGGAGAGTTCATCGGGATGATTCTCGACATCCCAGACTCCGGGGCCGGCCGTTTCGAGGGCTACACGTCGGAACGCGAGACCGAGCGGAAGATCCTCCGTGACGTTTTTCAGCAGGGCGATCGCTGGTATCGCTCGGGCGACCTTCTGCGCCATGACGCGGACGACTTCTACTACTTTGTCGATCGCATCGGCGACACGTTTCGCTGGAAGAGCGAGAATGTGTCGACGCAGGAAGTGGTGGAGGCGCTCGAGGATTTCCCCGGGCTCGAGGTCGCCAACGTGTTCGGCGTGCAGGTCCCTGGGTCGGAAGGGCGAGCGGGCATGGCTGCGCTGGTGTTGCGCGATCGCGATGCGTTCGACGGGAAGGCGTTCTTCGATCTGGCCGCGCAACGCTTGCCTCCTTATGCTGCTCCCGTCTTCGTGCGTCTGGTGGGGCAGGCCGACATGACCTCCACCTTCAAGCTCAAGAAGGTCGATCTGCAGCGCGAAGGGTACGACCGGGCGATCGTGCGCGACCCGTTGTTCGTGCGCGACGAGCGCGCGGGGGCGTACGTGCCGCTCACCGAGGACAATCTTCCCGGACGACCCGCATGAGGGAAGCGTCGAAGCGGCGCGTCAGTATCCGTTGGCGTACGCGTGCGCCTTGCGACGATGGATATGCGTCGTCGTCAGCGGTTGTCGCGCCGCCCGCGGCGTCTCACGTGATGCGACTTGCGATCTGGTAGGTGACGAAGCTTGCGGTCCAGGCCAGCGCCAGCATGTAGCTGAAGGCGAGGGCGGGCCAGCGCCAGCTCCCGGTTTCGCGCGCCATGACGACGACGGTGGACGTGCACTGCAGCGCGAAGACGAAGAACACCAGGAGCGAGAGCGCGGTGGCGAACGTATAGGGCGGATCCCCGGTGACTGGATCGGGGCTCTTGAGCGCGGTGCGCAGTCCGTCGAAATCGTCGGTGTCGCCCACCGCGTAGATCTGGGCGAGGGTCGAGACCACAACCTCGCGCGCCGCGAGGCTCGCGATCAGGCTAATGCCGATCTTCCAATCGAATCCAAGGGGGGCGATGGCCGGCTCCACGGCGCGCCCGACCTGGGCCGCGATGCTGGCGTGCAGGTTGGCCTGGGTCTGCGTGGTCGCGTCCATGCCCGGTGTGACGGTGGCGCCGGGGAAGCGTAGGAGCGCCCAGAGAACCATCGAGACGAAGAGGATGGTCTTGCCGGCGCGTTTCAGGAAGGCGCTGGCGCTGTTCCAGACCTGGCGCGCGAGGAGGCTCGCGGTCGGCATGCGATACGGCGGCAGCTCCATATAGAAGAACGACGGGGTGCCGCGGAGGAGCGTCTTGTTGAGCAGCGCGGCCGACCCGAAGGCGGTGAGGGCGCCGAGAAGGTAGAGGGCAAGCATGACCAGGGCCTGCACTCCGATGCCGAGTACCGTCGCTGCCGGGATGAAGGCGCCAATCAGGAGCGTATAGACGGGAAGGCGCGCCGAGCACGTCATGAAGGGTGCGACCAGGATCGTCGCGAGGCGCTGGCGCGGCGACGCGATGGCACGTGCAGCCATGATCCCGGGAACGGCGCAGGCGTAGCAGGAGAGGAGTGGCACGAAGCTCCGGCCCTGCAACCCGACCCAGCCCATGACACGATCGACTACGAACGCGGCGCGCGCCATGTAGCCCACGTCCTGAAGTAAATGGATGAGCAGAAAGAGGAGCGCGATTTGTGGCAGGAAGACCGCCACCGCGCCGACGCCAGCAAGGAGGCCGTCGGCGAGGAAATCGGCGAGAATACCGGCCGGAAGGATCCCGCGTACGACGCGCCCGAGCGTTCCGAACACTCCGTCGATGAGATCCATGGCAGGCACGGCCCAGCTGAAGATCGATTGAAACAACAGCAGCATGACCAGCAGGAAGACGCCGATCCCGGCGACCGGGTGGAGGAGCACGCGATCGATGCGATCGCTCCAGGCATCGGGCTCGAGCTGACCGATGCCGATCTCGTCGCAGATCTCGTCTGCCCAGGCGAAGCGCTCGTCGGTCGTGGCCGGGACCGGCTGTGCGGGACGCGCCCAGCTTTCGGGTCGCTCGAGGAGTTCCCGGACGCGATCGAGACCGATCCCCCGGTGTCCGACGATGCCCGCGACCGGGATTCCGAGACGGGCCGCCAGCTTTGGAAGGTGAATCCGACCGCCGCGTGCGCGGATCTCGTCGAGCATGGTCACCACGAGTGCCGTCGGGCGGTCATGCGCCAGGATCTCGGCGAGGAGGCCGAGGCTTCGGCGAAGCGTCGTTCCGTCGACGACGACTAGCAAGGCATCGGGGGACGCCTCGCCCGCAAGCGTTCCATCGATGACCTCGACGGCGACTTGCTCGTCCGCTGTCTCGCCGATCAGCGTGTACGTGCCGGGGAGATCGAGGAGCCGGATCGAACGGATGCCGTCGCGCAGCCGCCCCTCGCGCCGTTCCACGGTCACACCCGGGTAGTTGCCCACGTGCGCGCTGGCACCGGTGAGCGCGTTGAAGAGCGTGGTCTTCCCCGCGTTCGGTGCACCGGCGAGTGCGATTCGCAGCGTCGAACCGGCGGTCGTTGCGTCGGCGCTCACGCCGAGTCGCCTGCCGGCTCGACCGAGAACATCGCGAGCTCGACGTGGCGGACGCAGATCCGCGCGCCGCGGATCTCGACTTCGATGGGATCGCCGAGGGGCGCGCGCCGCACGACCCGGATCATCGTGCCGCTGACGAAGCCGAGCTCACGCAGTCGATGAGGGCCGCGATGCTCCGGGTGCGCGCAAAGGCGCCCGTTCTCCCCCGGGGTGAGGCTCGCGAGCGATTGGCATTCGTAGTGCGCCGTGGTGAGGACTCCGTCTTGAGAATGAGAATCAATTTCAGCGTCAGGGTATTGTGGGTGTCGGGCAGGGTCAAGCGGCGATGCCGTGCTCGCCCTGCGTCGTTCGAGCCCGTGCTCGTCGGCTGCCGGGCTCTCGTCGGCCACGAGATTTGACTCGGCGCGCGCGCCCCTGCTATTCGCCACGCAGCGCTTGGGGGGTTCCCAAGGGAAGCCGGTGAGAATCCGGCACGGCTCCCGCCACTGTGAGTCGGAACGAACGCGCAATTTCAGCCACTGTCCTTTCGAGGATGGGAAGGTAGCGCTAGTAGGCCGCCGACGAGTCAGGAGACCTAACCCTCGAAGCCATGGCTCGAACCGTCCTCCGGGAATTGGGGACGAGGGCATATCTGATCTGTTGCCGATCGGGGTCCCACTCCGGCGGTCGCATCGTCCCCTCGTCGTCGCGCCCGCGAGGCTCAACGCCGGTATTGCGGGAAGCCGTACCGGGGGAAGGCCACTCCCATGGCGCATCAGGAAACCACGACGCGGTTACGCCGCGTCCTCCTCTCGACCTTCATTTTCTCGCTGCTGTTTCTCCCCGCCCTACTGCAGGCGCAGCCGACGGCGGGGCCGGACTACATCGTCGGGCAGACGTCGCTTCCGGCCGCCAATCAAGCCGGCGTCGCCTATGTCGGTACCGACATCTACGTCGGCGCCGGGACATTCGCCGTTGGCGGGCAAAGCATCATCCGTGTCGCCCCTGACGGTACGAGCACCACGCTCGTGACTGGACTCAACTCGATTGGTGGCGTCGCGTACAACGCCGCATGCGATATCCTCCTCTTTACGGACAACGGTCTCGAGGGACCAGGCGCGACGACCGGTGACACCGTGTATGGGCTTCCCGCGCCGCGTGACGCCGTGGGTTCCGTCAACGCTGCGACGTTGGAACTGATCGCACCGGGCACCATTCCCACGGCGGCCAACGTCCTGGGGTTGCCCGATTGCAGCGTGCTGGTCACCGACCCCACCGGTGACAACATCGGTCGCGTCGTGAAGGTCGATGCCGGGGTGGCGAGTGATCTCGTGACCGGGCTCGATTTCGTGTCAGGTCTCGCGCTGACCGACTCCGACGAGTTGTTGGTCGGCGAGGTCGATGCGAATACCTTTGCGGGAAGCGTCCACCGCTTCGATCTCGCCGGATCCCCGCTGGGCACCCTTGCCACCGGTCTCTCCGGGTCGTTCGATGCGGCGCTGGATCCGATGGGCGATCTGATCGTCACAGGTGGTTTCACCTTCGACTTTGGGAGTTCGACCCTGGTACGGATCGCCCCCGACAGTACTGTCGACGAGATCGCCTCGGGCTTTGGCTTCACGAGTGGCGTCGCGGTCGACGCTCCCTCGGGACAGATTGCGGCGCTGGACTTCGGCGTCGCTGGCGTCGATACGCTGACGCCCGTGGCCAATCTCACGGCGGGCGGCAAGGCCAAGAAGGACTGCCAGGTCGAGTGGTGGGGCGGCGAGACCGACCTGAATCGCCGCGGCCATCCGATCCCGCGTTGGACGTGCCATGACGGCGACGCGTGTGATCGCGATGGTGCGGTCGACGGTTCGTGTACCTTTTTGGTTGGTGCCTGCTTCGCGGTCGACGATGCACGCCTGGCGGCTTGCCAGTCGCCGACGATCGAGGCCGCCGTCCTGACCAGCAAGAAGCTGCCAGACGTCGCGGCCGAGTTGCAGGGCGCCGTGAACGCGGTGCTCCCGACGAGCGCTCCGGTGTGCAGCCGGGCTGTGGCGGTGACGATTCCTGTCAGCCGGAAGGGGCCGAGCCTCGGGATCAAGACCATCGTCGGCGGCAAGCGCGGTGACCGCGACCGTCTCGGTCTCCGTTGTCGGGCGAGTGACTGAGGCGCAATCACATCCGACGGAGGCGGGCCCGATGTGGCCCGCCTCCGTTGCTGACCACGCCGCGGCGGTGTCGGCATGGCGGGGGCTGTCTGGGAGCCGTGTGCTCTTGCTGATCGGCAGCGTCTTGGTTGCCGGTGTCGTTGCGGGTGCGGATCCCGTAGCCGCGGAGCCTTGCGTCGACGCCGTTGTCGAGTTCACTGCCGGTACGAACGGCGGGTTCCAGGAAGAGCTCCTTCCCGACATCGTTCTCGGGCCGCCGTTCGGCGATGGCGTGACGGATGGCTCGCTCGACGTGGCCTCGCTCGGCGATGGCGGCTCGATAACGGTGGCCTTCGAGGACAATGTAATCCTCGACGGTCCGGGCGTCGACTTCACGATTTTCGAGAATCCGTTCGGAGACGGCGTGACGCAGGCAACATTCATCGAGGTCGGTGTCGTGTCGGTGAGTGCCGACGGAGAGAACTTCTTCGAGATTCCGTTCGACCCGAACAGCTTTCTGGGTCTCGCCGGCGTGACGCCGGTCGAGAGCCATCCGGACAACGGCATCGACCCGCGCGATCCGACGGTGGCGGGGGGCGACGCCTTCGATCTCGCTGACGTGGGGTTGAGCGAGGCTCGCTTCGTGCGAATCGATGACCCCGGCGTGCTGATTCATGATCCCGGCAACGACTTTCCGACGCCCGGGGCCGGGAAGTCGGGATTCGATCTGGACGCCATCGTTGCCGTGCATTCCATGGACACGTGCGCGGCTTGTTGCGACGTCGACGGCAGCGGTACGATCACGCCCGGCGATGCTCTGTTGCTCCTGCGCGACGTCCTGAACCAGCCGCTCGCCATCGCGCCTTGTGGAGAGGCGCCCTGTCGGAGCCTTCATTGCGGAGATACCGACGATAGCGGCGGTGTTGGACTGACCGACGTGGTGCGCTGCCAGCAACTCGCCTCCGAGCTGGCTCCGGCCATCGCGCTATGCGCGACGGGCCCCTGCGACTTCGCGCCATGAGGGGATCACGACCATGCGCCCCGTGCGACGGGTCCGCGCGACGAACGCGCTCCCTCAGCGGCCTGCTGGCCCTCGTGCTGCTCGTGTCCGCCTCTCGGGCGCCGGCGCAGCCCGCCGATCTCGCGTCCGAGCAACCTCCACCGCAGGCACCAGTCGACGATGGCGTGATCTCCACCATCGAGGTGACCGCTGCGCCAATCGAGGAAGCGACGCGCGATCAGAGTGCGTTTGCCACGGTCGTGCAGATTCGCGATCAGCCCGCCGAGGGGCAGACGCTCACCGATGTGCTCGATGACAGTGTTGGTGTGCAGGTGCGCCGTTTCGGCGGGCTCGGCGACTTTGCCACGGTCTCGATTCGCGGCAGCAGTCCGGGGCAAGTACGCATCTACCTCGATGGCGTGCCGCTCACGCGTGCACGGAGCGAGACGGTGAACCTGGCCGACCTGCCGCTCGATCAGCTCGACCGTGTCGAGGTGTATCGCGGCGTGAGCCCGCTCGCGGTGTCGGCCTCCGCGCTCGGCGGAGTGGTCAATCTCGTGACGCGTACGCCGAGCGACGAGCCTTCGTTTAGTCTGATCGCCGGGGGTGGCTCGTTCGGGACTCGCAAGGTCAGTTCGACGGCGTCGATGGCCGGCGGGCCGTGGAGCGGGTTCGTTGCGGCGTCGTACCTCGGCTCGGAGGGCGACTTCAGTTTCCGCGATGACAACGGCACGCCGGAGAATCCGAACGACGACGAGACGGTCGATCGCGAGAACAATCATTTTGACGCGTTCGAGGGGCTCGCCAAGGTGCAGTACGCGTACGACGGCGGGGAGACCTTCACCGCGCTGCAAGAAGTGTTTACGAACGACCAGGGCGTTCCGGGGATCGGCGCATTCCAGTCGGAAAACGCGAACCTCCGCGAGCTTCGCAGCCTGACGTACCTGCGCTACCGGGACGAGCAGGTTGGCAGTCGGCCGCTGGCGCTGACCGGCACGGGCTTCTTCGTGTTCGAGAAGCAGGATTTCCGTGATCTGCAGGGCGAGATCGGCCTCGGCAATCAGGCCACGAGCAACCGAACCTACGTCGGCGGAGCGGGCGTGGAGGGCGAGTACCTGTACGGGTTGCACGAGATCGTCGGCCGGCTGGATCTCATCGGTGAGCTCTTTTCGCCGAAGGAGAAGCTGGCCGACGAGCCCAATGGCCCGAACCAGTCCCGGATCACCCTGAATAGCGCCATAGGCGACACGTTCGGTCTCTTCGGCGATCGGCTGATCTTGCAGCCGTCGTTTCGTTACGAGTTCGTGCACGACGATTTCAGCGGATCGATCGGGCCGGGCGGTGCGCTTACCGGCGAGGCCGGTGGCGGCGACGAGCATCTCTTTACGCCGCGCTTGGGTGTGAGCGTCGTCGCGATGCCCT